>NZ_BAAAQD010000010.1:0-422598 GCF_039531485.1 Dactylosporangium maewongense
ACCGCCGCCGCGCCGGGTGAGGTGCTGCAGGCCCCCCCCACCCCGGCGGCCCCCACCGCGGCGCCCTCCGGCGCCCCCGCCCGGGCGCGCGGCGCCCGCCCGCCGGCGACCGAGACGCCCACGCCCGCGACCGCGCCCGCCGAGGTCGACGCGCTGCTGGACCGCTGCGGCTGGCAGGTCAAGCCGGACGGGCCCGAGCGTGAACTGCTCGCCCACGCCGTCGCCCTGCTCGACGGCGCCGACCTGGCCGTGCTGGCCGACACCGCCGAGCGGCTGGTCGCCCGGCAGCTCGAGCTGCTGCCGGCCGAGCCGGGCCGGGCGACGCTGATGGCCCGCCTGGTGACCCTCGACGCGGCATTCGACGCCCTGCGCCGCCTCGCCGTCGAGCACCACCTCTCCACCCGCGCCGAGCGGGCCACACCGCGGGAACCGGCGCCGGTGCCAGTGCCCGCCCCGGCACCGGCCGCGGCCGCGTAGCGGCCGGTCTGCCTCCGCGCCCCGGCAGTGCACCCGTTTCGGCGCAGGGCCGCCCCGGCCCGCCAGTCAGCGTTGGGCCGGGGCGGGCATCCGTTCAGTGCAGGGCCGCGGCGGCGGGGACGAGCTCGCGGCCCAGCAGCGCCAGGCGCTCGGTCTGCCACATCCGGGGCAGCCAGCAGTGCGCCTCGGCGAAGCCGAGCGCGGCGAAGCCCTCCAGCTGGGCGCGCAGCGCGTCGATGTGCTCGCCGCGGTCGCCGGGGTCCAGCTGGACCAGGACGGTCTTCTCGATGTCGTCGTAGTCGCGGCCCTCGGCGGCGCAGTGCCCGCGCAGCACGTCGAGCTTGTGCGCCAGGTCGGTGCCGGCGAACAGGTTGCACGCCTGGGCGTGCCGGGCGACCAGGCGCAGGGTGCGGCGCTCACCGCCGCCGCCGATGAGGATCGGCGGGCGGCGCAGCGGCTGCGGCGCGTTCAGCGTGCGCGCGAGCGTGTAGTGGCGGCCCTCGAACGGCGCCTCGGAGCCGCTCCACATCTGCCGGCAGATCCGCAGGGTCTCGTCGAGCCGCTCGAAGCGCTCGCCCAGCGGCGGGAACGGCAGCCCGAGCCCGGCCGCCTCCTCACCGTTCCAGGCGGCGCCGATGCCGAGCCACGCGCGGCCCTTCGACAGCACGTCCAGGGTGCTGACGAGCTTCGCGAGCATGCCCGGGTGCCGGTACGTGACCGCGCTGACCCAGGCGAGAAGCTCCACAGTGGACGTTCGCGCGGCGATGAACCCCAGCGTCGTGTAGGCCTCCAGCATGTCGTGGTGCACGGGCCCGACGGCCGGGATCTGCCACACGTGGTCCATGACGCTGACCCGGGCGAAGCCGGCCTCCTCGGCGGCGACGACGATGCGGGTGAGGTCGTCGGCGAGACCCGCGGGACCGGCCGGATAGGTGAAGTCCGCGATGTGCAGGCCAATCTTCATGCCGCCGAACCTACGGCGCGCCGTCGCGGCGGCGGAAGTGCACGGAGGTCGATTGAGCACTGCACGAGAAGTTGCCGCACGGCCCCTCGTGATTGACTTTCCTCATCGCGTTCACGTCGCGTTCATCCGCAGATTCCCGCCGCAGAACCGCGGCGCACGCGTGATCTGCCGGCACCAGCACACAGCGACTTCGGGGGGATCGCCTTGGACAACCATGACCTGGCCCAGCTCGACTGGCTCGCCGAGGACGCCGCCACGCTCGCGGACCCCGCGCTGTGCGGCAACAAGTTCGCCCGGCAGGCCGAGCTCGCGGCCGCGGGGTTCACCATCCCGCCGCTGCTGTGCGTGCCGGCCCCGGTGTTCGACGCCGTCGTCGGGCCGGTGCTGGCCGCCGCCGGTGAGGCCGCCGGCACCGGCGGCGCGACCGTCGACCGGGCGCGGGAGCTGCGCGAGACCGTCCGCCGCGCCTGCGTCCCGGACACGCTGCGCCGGCTGCTGGACGAGCGCTTCGACGCGATCGCCGGCCCCGGCGGGCTGGTCGCGGTCCGCGCCTGCGTGGTGCCCGCGGCCGGCGGCGTCGGGGAGGACTCGGCCGCCGACCCGTTCGCCGGTCTCAGCGACAGCTTCCTGTACGTACGCCGCGCCGACGTCGCCGACCGGGTCGCGGACTGCTGGGCGTCGGCGTTCAACCCCGAGGCGGTGCTCTACCGGCTGCACAAGGGCATGGACCCGCTCGCCGCCCGGGTGGCGGTCGGCGTGCAGCGCATGGTGCTCGGCGAGCGGTCGTTCGTCGCGTTCACCCGCGACCCGCGCGACGGCGCCGACCGGTGCGTCATCGCCGCCGCGTACGGCATCGGCGAGGGCGTCGTGCAGGAGAAGGCCGACGTCGACCACTTCTTCGTCGACCGCGGCACCCGCGCGGTCGAGGCGCGGGTCGAGACGAAGACCCGCGCCGTCGGGCGCGACCCGCTGCGCCCGGAGGCCGGCGTCGTGGACATCCCCGTCGACCCGGACCGCGCGGCGCTGCCGGTGCTCAGCGACGCCGAGGTGCTCGACCTGGCCGCGCTGGCGCTGCGGGTGGAGGCGCACTTCGGCGGCCCGCAGGACATCGAGGGCACCATCACCGCCGACGGGCGGGTCCACCTCGTCCAGGCCCGGCCGGTGGTGAGCGCCGCGGCGGCGCCGACCCTGCTGTGGGACAACAACAACGCGACCGAGACGTTCCCCGGCGTCAGCTGCGCGCTGACCTACTCGATGGGCCGGGCGCTCATCGAGGCCGGGTTCACCGACCTGTACCGCAGGATGGGCGTGCCCGCCAAGACGCTGCGCGCGCACCGGCCGCTGCTGGGGCAGATGATCGGGTACCTCGACGGGCACATCTACTACGCCATCGACAACTGGTACCGGCTGCACCGCATGATGCGCTGCTTCCGCCCGCTCTTCCCGACGTGGGAGCAGGGCCTCGGGCTGGCCGGGCGGGACCCGGGGCGCCGTCGCGTGGGCCCGGTGACGAAGGCGCTGAGCCTGGCCGAGATCGGCTGGCGGCTGGCCGGCCACCCGCGCCGCATCCGGGAGTTCCTGGGCTGGTGGGACGAGCGGCACGCGAACCTGGACGTGGCCCGGATGAGCCCGTCGGAGGTGGTGGCCGCCTACCGGACACTGTGGACGGAGGTCGGTGAGCGCTGGGGCCTGACCCTGATCAACGGGCTGGCGCTCTTCGCGTCCACGTGGGCGGCGAACGGCGCGCTGCGCCGGTGGGCGCCGGACGCGGACCGCAGCGTCCTCAACGGCATGCTCAGCGGCGGCGCCGTCAACCGCTCCGCGCTCGCCGTGCACTCGCTGGTCGCGATCGCCGAGCACGTGGCGGACGTGCCGCCGCTGCGGGACGCGCTGCTGGCGGCGGGGGACGACACCGAGCGGCTCTGGGCGCGGCTGAGCGGCGGCGCCTACGGCGACACCGTCGCGGTCCTGCTGCGCGAGCACGTCGAACGCTACGGCGACCGCGCCATCCAGGACAACAAGCTCGAGTCTCTGACGCCCCGGCAGGCGCCGTGGACGGTGCTGCCGGCCGTCCGGGCGTACCTGCGCCAGGGTCGGACCGTCGCCGCCAGTGTCGCCACGGGGGAGCGGGTGCGCGCCGAGGCGTGGCAGGAGCTGCGCCGGCACTGCCGCAACCCGGTCAAGCGGGCCGTGCTGCGGTTCCTGTTCGACGCCATGCGCACGTTCCTGCGCAACCGGGAGGACACCAGGTTCTGCCGCAGCCAGCTCATCGGCGACCTGCGGGCGCTGCTGCTGCGCCAGGGCGAGCACCTGGTCGCCGCGGGCCGCCTCGACCGGCCCCGCGACGTGCTCGACCTGACCGTCGAGGAGGTCCTCGGCGCGTTCGACGGCACCGTGGCCGGCGCCGACCTGCGCGGGCTCGCGGCGGTCCGGGCGGCGGAGCGGGAGCGGTGGACGGCCGAGGACCGGCAGCTGCCGGCCCGGCTGGAGACCGTCGCGGACCGGCCGTTGACGCTCGCCCTCACCGACGTCGCGCCGCCGGCGTCCGATGTGGACGACAGCAACGTGCTGACCGGCCTGGCGTCCAGCGCCGGCACCGTCCGCGGCCGGGCCATGGTCGTGCTCGACCCGTCGGTCACCGCGGAGCAGACCGGCGACCGCATCCTCGTCGCCCGCGAGACCGACCCGGGCTGGCTGTTCCTGATGATGTCGGCGAAGGCGCTCGTCGTCGAGCGCGGCACCCTGCTGTCGCACACCGCCGTCACCGGGCGGCTGCTGGGCATCCCGACCGTCGTGGCCGTCGCCGGCGCCACCACCCGCATCCCCGACGGGGCGCTGCTGGAGGTCGACGGCGCCGCCGGCGTCGTGCGGATCCTGGACGGCACGCCGTGATCGGCCGGTGGGGCCGCTACGTCGCGGCCGCCTACCGCCCGTCGGTGCAGCTGCCGTACACGCTGTCGTGGGCGCTCGGCCTGACCGCCCTGTTCGCCTGCCTGAGCGCGCCGGTGAGCGTGTGGCGGCCCGACCGGGAGCTGGCCGTCACCAGCGTGACGCTGGTCGTCACGATGCTGCTGATCCGGGCGCTGGACGACATCCGCGACGCCGACTACGACCGCCGGGTCAACCCGGGTCGCCCGCTGCCCAGCGGCCTCGTCGCGGAGCGGGACCTGGTGCTGCTCGTCGCCGCCGGCAGCGTGGCCCTGCTCGCGCTGAACGCCGGCCGGGGCGCCGCGCTGGCGGTCCTCGCCGGGCAGATGGCCTACACGACGCTCGTCGTGACGCTCGAACGGCGGGCCGGGTGGCCGCGGCGCGGGCAGCTCGTCCTGCAGCTCGCGGTGAACCTGCCGATCCTGTCGATGCTCAGCCTGTACGTGTACGTGGGCTTCCTGCGCGCCGAAGGCGTGCGGGCCGACGGGTCCGGGCCGGTCGTGATCCTGGCGGTGACCGTCGCGGCGCTGTGCATGGAGCTGGGGCGCAAGGCGACCCGGGCGCCCAGCGGCGGCGAACGCAGCTACGTCACCGTTCTCGGCCCCGACGGCACGTCCCTCGCCGCGTTCGGGGCCGCCCTCGCCGCGACCGTCATCGTGCTCGTGGCGCTGCGGCCGTGGCACGGCGACGGGTGGGGCTGGCTGATCCTCGCCCCGCTGCTGCTGCCGGGGCTCGCCGCGGCCCGGTTCGCCGCCGGCGCGCCCCGCTGGCCGCTGCTGCCGACGCTGGCCTACGTGCCGGCGATGTACACCAGTTTCCTGCTCGTCGGCTGGCTCACGAAAGGGCACCTCTGATGACGGACTTCTGGGTGCTGCTCGGCCCCGACTTCGCCGGCAAGTCCTCGGCCCTCGCCCGGGTGCGCGACGAGGTCGGCTGGCAGGTCGTGTCGCACGACGACGCCTTCCTCGACGCGCATCCCCTGGTACGGACGCTGCGCGGCTGCTGGGTCGACGAGGCGCTGCGCCACGCCGGCACCCGGTACTCCGCCGAGCTGGTCCTGACGGTGCTGCACGCCGTGATCCTGCACCAGCGCGACGAGCTGCTGCGCCGCGCCGGGACGGCGGGCCCGGTCGTGATGGACTCGTACTACTACAAGGTGCTCGCCGCGTGCACGCTGCTGGGCGTCACGCACGAGCCGACGTTCGCCGCGTGGCGGGCCATGCCGCAGCCGGCCGGCGTGGTCTACCTCGACGTCCCGCCCGAGGTCACCTGGCAGCGGTCCGGGGAGGGCGCGCGGGCCACGGCGTTCGAGCACTACGGCCCGGCCGCCACCCGCGACGGGTTCGTCCGCATGCAGCGCGACCTGCGCACCGCCATGCTGGCCGAGATCCGCGACCTGCCGGTCACCGTGCTCGACGCGACCGCCGGCCCCGACGCCGTCCTCGCCAAGGTGGCCGCCGCGATCGGGGCGCCGCGATGCTGACCGGCGCCCCGCGCGGGGTCGCCCTACCGGACCCGCAGCCGGAATTACTGGCGGACCTGCTGGCCGCACGGGTCAACTGGGTCACCGGCGGCGCGACGGCGGAGCCCGCCGACACGACCGTGCTGGTGGTGCTGCGCGAGCTCGACCCGGCCGGCCTGGTCGCCGGCGCGGCCCGCTTCGCCGGCGGGCTCGGCACGGCGGAGGCGGACCGGTGGCGGCGCTCCTGGACGCGGGCGGTGTTCCTGTTCGGCGACCCGGTGAACCTGCGCCCCGGCGACGTGCGTCGCAGCGCCGGCGGCGCCGCCTGGCTCGGGCCGTTCACCGGCGCGCACCGGCCGGGGCCGGTCCGGCTGCTCAGGCCCGTCACCGGCCGGCTGCCGAAGCTGGCCGACGGAACCAACGGCCGTCCACTGTGGATCGCCACCGCCGGTCTGTCCCTTGTGGACTATCTGGTGCACCTGCACCACACGGTCGCCGAGGCGGTGCTGCTGGACCGGCTCGACCCGGACGAGCCGCTGCGGCTGCTGCACCGGCCCGACCTGGACCCGGCCGGCCTCGGTGCCGCCGCGTACGCGCGCGTGCTGCCCGGCCCGGGCGGGGCGCTGCGGCCGTACACCTGGCTGAGTGAGACCTCATGACGAGCGGAGGCACCACCGTGGACGTCACCAACTTCACCGACGCCGACCTGGCCCGGCTCGCGCTCTCCACGCGGCTGCGGGACCTCGCCGAGGAGTTCCGCGTCGCCGTCGCCGCGCCGGACCCCGACGTCCCGCAACGGCTGTGGGCGCTGCTCTCCGGTGAGCTGCCGCTGCTGCGCGACGCCATCGTCCACCACGTCCGCGCCGGCGGCGGCTCGTGGGAGGACGTCGCCCGGCTGGAGGGCGTCGACGCCGAGCAGGCCCGCGGGCGCTGGGAGGCGGTGCAGGCGCAGCGGGTCGCGGACCCGGCCGGCGCCGCCGCGGCCCTGGACGACTGGTACATGCGGCACGCGCAGCTGGAGCCGCTCGCCCAGTTCCGCGACCCGTTCAGCCGGCTGCTGAGCCACCACGCGCCGATCCCGCACGAGTGCCTCATCTGCGTCAAGTACAAGGGCGGCACCCTCCCGGCGTACGGCGGCACGACCGCGCCGCCGGGCGGCTACCTCGTCGCCGACGGCATGTTCCGCGTCGGGCACGGCCCCACCGCCTACTGGCCCGCCGGCACGCTGCTCATCGAGTCCTACCGGCACTTCCTGGACTTCGCGGAGATGGACGACGCGGAGGCGGCCGCGATCGGCCCGCTCATCCGCCGGTTCGTCGGGCCGCTGAAGGAGGCGACCGGCGCGCCGCGGGTCCACGTGTTCTCCTGCATGGAGGGCGCCGAGCACTTCCACACGTGGCTGGTGCCGCGGGTCGGTGACGTGCCCAGCGGCCGCGGCTTCATCGCCAGCCCCGGATACTGCACGGTGCCGGAGGCCGAGGCGACGATCGCCCGCCTGCGGGCCGCGCTCGCCGACCGCGGGGATGTCCGGTGACCGGGCGGGTGCTGGTGGCGCCGGTGACCGCCAGCCCGACGAAGCCGCTCACCCCGTCGCACCTGAAGCTGCTGCTCTCCGCGGACGTGCTGCACCGGGCGACGTCGGCGTTCACGGACGTCACGCTGCTCTACCACCCCCTCGCGCACGCCGGCAGCCGGCAGGTCGCCGGTTTCTGGGAGTACCTGGACCGCCGGTACCCGGACGTCGCGTTCGACGCGCTCGGCGAGGCCGGGATCGGTGAGCTGTACGTGCAGTTCCAGCGCTCGCCCCGGGCGCCGGCCGCGGCCATCGCGCCGTACGTGCGCCGCGCCGCCGGCGGCTGGGCGCACCCGGCGAGCCTGCGGGTGCTGGAGATCTGGCGGCGGCACTACCGCGACCTCGGCATGACCGACGCCGGCCTGGCCGACCTCCGGCCGCCCGTGCTGCCGGTCGGCGACCTCGTGCGCCTGCTGACGCGGCATCACGTCTGCGTCGACGGCCGGCCGTTCGGCGCGCCGGTGTTCCTCGACGCGACCGCCGCCGGCCTGCCGCTGCGCACCGCCGTCACCGCCGACGGGCACGCCAACTACCTGATGTCGACGCTCGGCGAGCTGGTGCCGCGGCTGCCCGGCCACGACCACGTGGTCCTGCTGCACGACGTGGAGCTGCGCACCGACTACCGCATCATCGCCCACGTGCTGGGCGTGCTCGGGGCGCGGGTGACCCGCCTGGAGTTCCCGCGCGTCCCGATCGGCGGGATCGCCCGGGCGGCCCGGCACGGCGACTGGCGCGGGTACACCCTCGATGACTACGCCGGGCCGCTGCGGGCCGAGCACGGCGCCGCCGCGGTCGCGCTCGGGCTGCGCTGCTACCTCGTGGCCGGGCTGAGCCGGACCACGCCGGACTCGTTCTCGCGGCGGCACCTGCACCGCTGGGTGCGGCGGGCCGGCCGGCTGCTCGACGAGCTCGGCGGCCCGCCACCGGTCGCGGGCGAGGTCGCCGCCGCGGCCCGGCGGCTGGCCGGCCCGGCGCCGTACGCCGACCCGCACCGGTGCCTCACCACCCTGTTCGCCCGCGATCCGGTGAGCCCGGCCGCCGCTGTGCTCGCGGCCGTGGTCGGCGACCCGGTCCTGGTCTGAGGAGAGGAGCTTCGATGTCGACGCCGCTCCGGTACGCCACGACGGTGGACCGCACGTTGCTGCACCGCCGGCACGCCGGCGAGACGTTCCTCGCCGACCTGGTGCCCACCGGCGACGGCGGGTTCGTCGCCGCGGCGCTGCTCCCGCCGGCGCACCCGCACTACGGCGGGCACACCGGCCCGAGCCGCGACCTGGACCCGATGCTGCTGCTGGAGTGCGCCCGGCAGGCCGAGACGTACGCCGCGCACGTGCTGTTCGGCGTCCCCGCCGGCGACCGGTTCGTGCTGCGGGAGTGGTCCGCGCGGTTCCCCGTCACGGCGCCCGGCGACGACCCGACCGAGCTGGAGCTGACCGCCGGTACCGGCGGCGAGACCCGCATCGGAGGACGGCTCAGCGGCCTGAGCTACGACTTCGGGCTGTGGGCGCGGCACGCGTGGGTCGGGCAGGTCCGGATGGACGTGCGCTACGTGACCGCCGCCGCCTACGCCTCCGTGCGCCGCCGCGCCCGCCCCGGCGGCGACCCGCCGCCGAGCTCCGACGGGCTGCCGCCGACCCCGGGTGTGCCCGTGGACCCGCGGCGGGTCGGCCGGCTGCGGGCCACCGACGCGGTGCTGCTGGACGTCGGCGCGGCGGGCGGGCCGGTCACCGCGCGACTGCGGGTGCCGGTGGAGAACCCGAGCCTGTTCGACCACGCCCAGGACCACGTGCCGGCGATGGTGCTCACCGAGGCGGCCCGCCAGCTCGCCGTCCTCGCCACCCACGCGTGGGGCGGCGCCGGGCCCGACCGCACGAGCCTCGTCGCCCTCGACGCCACCTTCGCCCGGTACGCCGAGCTCGACCTGCCCCTCACGTTGACCGCCGAGCCGGTCGGCGCGGGCCCGGCCGGCTGGACCGTCGACGTGCGCTGCACCCAGTCCGGCGCCGACGTGGCCACCGCCCGGATCACGGTCGCCGCCGCGCACCGGAGCCCACGATGACGCCCGGCGCGCCGGCCGCGGTGGTGGCCGGGATCGGGGCCTGCCTGCCGGCGGTCGTGGTGCCCAACGAGGAGCTCGTCGCGTGGTGGGAGGCGGACGCCGAGTGGATCCGGGCCCGCACCGGCATCGAGCGGCGGCACGTGGTGAGCCCCGGCGAGGCGACCGGCGACCTCGCCGTCGCCGCCGGCCGGCGGGCGCTCGCCAGCGCCGGCCTCGGCGGGGTCGACGCGGTCGTCGTGGCGACCGGCACGCCCGACCAGCTCAGCCCGGCGGTCGCCCCGCAGGTCGCGGTGCGGCTCGGGCTCGGGCCGGTGGCCGCGTTCGACGTCGGGGCGGTGTGCACCGGCTTCCTGTACGCGCTGGGCGCCGCGGCCGGACTCCTCGCCGCCGGCACCGCGCGCAGCGCCCTGGTGATCGGGGCCGACGCCTTCACCACGGTGCTCGACCCCGACGACCTCACCACCCGGGCGGTCTTCGGCGACGGCGCGGGCGCGGTCGTGCTGCGCGCCGGCACCGCGGGCGAACCCGGCGCGCTGGCGGGCGTCCGGCTCGGCAGCGACGGCGCACGGCACCGGCTGATCGAGATCCCCGGCGGCGGGTCCCGCCAGCGGGCCACCGGGCAGCCGGTCAAGGAGAGCGACCTGTACTTCCGCATGCAGGGCCGGGCCGTGTTCAGCCAGGCCGTCACGCGGATGGCGGCCACCGCCCGGGACAGCGCCGCCGACGCGGGCTGGGCGCCCGGCGACGTCGACCGCTGGGTGCTGCACCAGGCCAACGCCCGCATCCTCGCCGCCGTCGCCCGCGAGCTGCGGGTGCCGGCCGAGCGGTTCGTCAGCAACATCGCCACCGTCGGCAACACGGTCGCCGCGTCGGTGCCCCTCGCGCTCGCGGACGGCATGGCCGGTGGGCACCTGCGGCCCGGGCACCGGGTGGTCCTGGCGGCGTTCGGCGGCGGCCTCACCTGGGGCTCCGCCGCGACCGTCTGGCCCGACCTGCCCACACCCCCGCCCCCCGCCGTCCCCGAGACCACCCCGGTGGAGGGGCCGGACCTGACCGAGCCGCCAGCCGCCGTGCGCCGCCGGTCCGGCGGCGGGACCGACCAGCCGAGAGGACGATGATGCAGGCCATCGAGGCACGGATCGCCGAGATCCTGGTGGAGGACTTCAAGGTCGACGCGGGTGCGCTGCGCCCCGACGCGACCTTCGCCGACCTGAACTTCGACTCGCTCGTGCTCGTCGAGCTGATCCTGGTGCTGGGCAACCAGTTCCGGGTGCCGCTCGACGACGGGGCGCTGCACGACACGATGACCGTCACCGACGCCGCCGGGGTGCTCGCCGCCAGGGGAGCGGTGGCCTGATGCCGCCCGCGACCCGGCCCGGCTTCGGCGCGGCGATCACCGGCCTCGGCCTGGTGACGCCGGCCGGGATCGGCGTCGCCGCCAACCGCGAGCGGGTCTGGTCCGGCGTCTCCTGCGCCGCGCCGGACCCCGGCCTCGCCGGCGGCCCGGTCGACTTCAGCTGCCGGGTCCCGGGCTTCGACCCCGGCGCGCTGCTCGGCGGGTTCACCGCACGGCAGCTGGAGCGCTTCGTGCAGTTCGCGATCGTCGCCGCCCGGCAGGCCCTCGCCGGGGCCGGCCGCGACCCGCGCACCTGGGACGGTGCCCGCGTCGGCGTGGTGATCGGCAACTCCCTCGGCGGCATCCCCGCGCTGCTCGCCGCGCAGGCCGCCCTGCTCGACGGCGGGCCGCGGCAGGTCTCGCCGCTGACGGTGCCGATGTACATGGTGAACATGGTCGCCGGGCAGGTCGCGATCGACGTCGGCGCGAAGGGCCCGAGCTGGGTGACCGCGACCGCGTGCGCGTCCGGGGCGACCGCCATCGGCGCGGCCCGCGAGCTGCTGCGCAGCGGCGACTGCGACGTCGTGCTCGCCGGCGGCACCGAGGCGGCGCTGACCCCGCTCGCCGTCGCCGGGCTCGGCCGGATGGGCGCGCTGTCCGGGCGGTCCGCGGACCCGGCCCGGGCGTCGCGGCCGTTCGACGCCGACCGGGACGGGTTCGTGCCCGCCGAGGGCGCCGCCGTGCTGGTCCTGGAGCGGGAGGAGGACGCCCGCGCCCGCACCGCCCCGATCCACGCCGTCGTCCGCGGGTACGGCGCCAGCACCGACGCCCACCACCCGACCGCGCCCGAGCCCGGCGGCGAGGGCATCGAACGGGCGCTGCGGGCCGCGCTGCGCGACGCCGGTGTCGGCGACTGCGACGTCGACCACGTCAACGCGCACGGCCCGTCCACCCCGATCGGTGACCTGGTGGAGGGCCGGACGCTGCGCCGGGTCCTCGGCGACCGCCCGCTGGTGACGTCCACGAAGGGGGTCACCGGCCACCCGCTCGCCGCGGCCGGCGCGATCGAGGCCGCGTACACGGCCCTGGCCCTCGCCGATCGCAGCGTGCCGCCGACCGCGAACCTGACCCGCCTCGCCCCCGAGCTCGACCTCGACGTCGTCCACGGCGCGCCGCGCGCCGCCGCGCTCGACGTCGCGGTCAGCACGTCGATGGGCTTCGGCGGCCACAACGCGGCGCTGGTGCTGACCAGGGCCTGAAGCACGGCCTGAAACACGGCCTGAAACACGGCCTGAGACACGGCCTGACCGCAACGCCTGACCGACACTTCTGGAGGGACGATGACCGCACTGCGCACGATCCGGCTGATCGCGATCGACAGCGACGGGGTCCTGCTCAACGACACGTACAGCCCCGTCATCGAACGGTTCGTCACCAAGCACGGCGGCACGTACACCGCCGAGGTCGAACGCGGCGTGTGGGGCTCGCCGCAGCTCGCCGCCGGGCAGAACATGGCCCTGGCGTGCCGGCTGCCGTGGTCGGCGAAGGACACCATCGCCGCGTTCTTCCGCGAGCGCGAGGAGTACCTGAAGGACCACCCGGTCGAGGTGTCGCCCGGCGCCGAGGAGATGCTGGCCGCGCTGCACGCCACCGGCGCCCGGCTGACCTGCTACGGCGGGCGGCACCGCGAGTACACGTTCGACACCCACCTCGGGCACCTCGCGCGCTACTTCGACGCCGAGATCCCCTACGTCGACGTCAACGACGTCCGCCCCGGCGTCAAGGAGATCGTCCGGGACGTCTTCGGCCTGCAGTACCACCAGGCGCTGTTCATCGACGACATCAACCGGGTCGCCGAGGTGTGCAAGGCGCTCGGCGCCGGGTTCGCCGGGGTGCCGGCCAGCCTGCCGCACAACTTCCAGCGCGCCGAGATGGAGCGCACCGGCGTGCGGCACACCGTGCAGGACATCCGCCGGATCGACCAGAACCTCGTGCAGAAGATCGACGAGGAGCTGGCGTCCGGCACCCATTGGCAGGGTCTGGACTGACCCGCGACAGCGAACGGAGGTCAGTCATGGCCGAGCGACGGTTCCCGTCCTTCCACGAGATCGCGCCACCGCCCGGCGGTGAGGGCTGGGCGGCGATGTACCCGTACTACCTGGTGCCCGACGCCGAGACCCGCCAGGCCGAGGACGGCCGGCTGTGGTTCGCCGACACGATGCACTGGTCCCGCGGCTGCTACCCGCTGGGCAGCGTCGTGGCCGAGGCCGCGTACCTCGGCGCGGGGCAGAACAGCACCCGCATCTTCGCCCTGCCGTCGTCGCTCGGCCTGGACCTGCGGGTGCAGCACGGCTACGTGTACATCGCCCCCGTCCCGGTCACCGACCCCGACGAGATCGCCCGCCGCGCCGAACACTTCCAGGCCCGCGCCGGCTACTACTACCAGCACTGGGACGAGCTGTACGACCGGTGGAAGGCGAAGGTCGGCGCCGTCGTCGACGACATGCGGCAGGTGTCCTTCCCGCCGCTGCCGGAGCTGGAGCCGATGGAGGTCGTCACCGAGGCGCGGGGCCGCTCCACCGGCTGGGACGTCGTCGCCGCGTACCGGCGGCTGATCGACGACCTGTTCCTGGTGTGGCAGCACCACTTCGAGTTCCTCAACCTCGGGTACGGCGGCTACATCGCGTTCTTCCAGTTCTGCAAGCAGGCGTTCCCGGAGATCGGCGAGCAGCGGATCGCCCGGATGGTCGCCGGGATCGACGTGCTGGCCTTCCGCCCCGACGACGAGCTGCGCGACCTCGCCGCGCTCGCCGTGCAGCTCGGCGTCGACGACGCGCTCGTCGCCGACGCGCCGCAGAAGGTGTTCGACGCGCTCGGCGGCACCGAGGCCGGGCGCCGTTGGCTGGCCGCCTACGACGCGGCGAAGGACCCCTGGTTCCACTACTTTGCCGAGTACGGCTTCGGCCACGACCAGGACACCTGGATCGGCAACCCGGCGATCCCCCTGGCCGGCATCGCGGGCTATGCCGAGCGGCTGCGCGCCGGGCAGGACATCCGCCGGCCGGTGGCGAGGCTGCGGGCCGAGCGCGACGCGATCGTCGCGGAGCACCGGGCGCTGCTCACCCCCGACGAGGCGGCCCAGTTCGACGAGCTGCTCGCCCTGGCCCGCCGGGTCTTCCCGTACATCGAGGAACATAACATCCACGTCGAGCACTGGGCGCACGCGGTGCTGTGGCGCAAGCTGTGGGAGCTCGGCGACTTCCTCGTCGCCGCCGGCTTCGCCCGCGAACGCGACGACCTGTTCTTCCTCAACCGCTTCGAGCTCGAGGCCGTCCTGCACGACGTCGTGCAGTCGTGGGCGATCGGGGTGCCGCCGCGCGGCGCCGGGCGGTGGGCGGCGGAGGTCGGGCGCCGCCGCGGCATCGTCGCCGCGCTGCGAGCCGCGCCGCCGCAGCCGGCCTACGGGCTGCCGCCGGACGAGGTCACCGACCCGTTCGCCATCATGAACTACGGCATCACCACCGAACGGGTCGAGGCGTGGCTCGGCGGCACCGGCGGCGACGACGCCGCGGCCGTCAGCGGGATCGGCGGGTCGCCCGGCGTCGCGCAGGGCACCGTGCGGCTGCTGCGCGACGAGCGCGAGCTCGGCGACGTGCGCCCCGGCGAGATCCTCGTCTGCCCGATCACCGCGCCGTCGTGGGGTCCCGCACTGTCCACAGTGGCTGGTGTGATCACCGACATCGGCGGGATGATGAGCCACGCCGCGATCGTCTGCCGCGAGTACGGGCTGCCGGCCGTCGTCGGCACCGGCTTCGCCACGGTCCGGCTGCGCACCGGCGACGAGGTCCGCCTCGACGGCACCACCGGCGAGGTCACGGTGCTCCGCGCCGCGGTGCCCGGGCCCGGCGCCGGCTCGGCACCGGCGGCGTGACCGTGTTCACCCGAGCGCTCGACGACCCGGCCTGCGCCGACCCGGCCGAGGCCGGCGGGAAGGCGGCCGGGCTCGCCGGGCTGGCCAGGGCCGGGCTGCCGGTCTCCGCGGGGTTCGTCGTCACCGTGCCGGCGCACCGGGCGTTCGTCGCCGCCCGCGGCACCGTGCCCGCGGCGGTCGCGGACGCCGTGCGCCAGTCGTACGAGCGACTCGGCGGCGGCAAGGACGTCGCCGTCGCGGTGCGCTCCAGCGGCACCACCGAGGACGGCACCACGGCCAGCCTCGCCGGCAGGTTCGACACCTGGCTGGACGTCACCGGCGCCGAGGCGGTCCTCGACCACGTCCGGCGGTGCTGGACCGGCACCGCGCGCTCCCCGGGCACCGGGATGGGGGTCGTGGTGCAGCGGATGGTCCGGGCCCGCGCCGCCGGCGTCATGTTCACCGTCAGCCCCGTCACCGGCGACCGGTCCCGCATCGTGGTGGAGGCCGGCTGGGGGCTCGGCCTCGCCGTCGTCGGCGGCGAGATCACCCCGGACCGGTGGACGGTCGACAAGGTCGGCCTCACCGTCCTCGAACGGGTCGCCGGCGACAAACGCATCGAATACCGCCGCGGACACCTCGCCGTCGCGGTCACCGGCGCGCGGCGGGAGCGGCTGTGCCTCAGCGACGACGAGGTCCTCGAGCTGGCCGCGCTCGGCAAGCGCGTCGAACGTGAGGAGGGCCGCGCCCAGGACGTCGAGTTCGCGTTCGGCGACGACGGGCTCGTGCTGCTGCAGCGGCGCCCGGAGACGGTCTGGTCCAACCGCGCCCGCCCGCCGCGCTTCGCCGCCGGGCAGGGCGTCACCGCGTGGATCGGCGCGGCGGTCACCGCCGGCCCCACCCAGCAGAGTCCAGGAGGGCTGACATGAACACCAGCGCCGAACCGATCGCCATCATCGGCATGGGCTGCCGGCTGCCCGGCGGCATCGACGCGCCGGAAGCGCTGTGGCGGCTGCTGGACGAGGGCGGCGACGCGATCGGCGCCGTGCCCGACGGGCGGTGGGACGCGTACGCCGCCCGGGGCCCCGCCTACGCGGCCGCCGTAGCCCGGGCCGTGCGCGCCGGCGGCTACCTGAGCGACATCGCCGGCTTCGACGCCGAGTTCTTCGGCATCTCGCCCCGCGAGGCGGAGCTCATGGACCCGCAGCAGCGGGTCACGCTCGAGGTCGCCTGGGAGGCGCTGGAGCACGCGGGCATCGCCCCCGCGAGCCTGGCCGGCACCGACGGCAGCGTCTTCATGGGCGTCTGCTGCGACGACTACGGCCGCCGGCTGCTGGAGGACCTGCCCAACGTCGAGGCCTGGACGGGCATCGGCGCGTCGATGTGCGCCGTCGCCAACCGGGTCTCGTACGCCCTGGACCTGCGCGGCCCGAGCATCACCGTCGACACGGCCTGCTCGGCGTCGCTCGTCGCCGTCCACCAGGCGTGCCAGAGCCTGCGCGCCGGTGAGACGTCCCTGGCCGTCGCCGGCGGGGTCATGCTCGTGGCCAGTCCGAGCTTCGCGCTGATCCTCGAGGCCGCCGGCGCGCTGTCGCCGGACGGCACCTCCAAGGCGTTCGACGCGGCAGCGAACGGCTACGTCCGCAGCGAGGGCTGCGCGGTGCTCGTCCTGAAGCGGCACAGCGACGCGATCCGCGACGGCGACCAGGTCCTCGCGCTCGTGCGGGGCGGCGCCGTCTGCCAGGACGGGCGCACCAACGGCATCATGGCCCCCAGCGAGACCGCCCAGGCGCACCTGATGCGCCAGGCCGCCGGCAACGCCGGCGTGCCGCTGGACTCCATCGGCTACATCGAGGCGCACGGCACCGGCACCGGCGTCGGCGACCCGATCGAGGTCGCCGCGCTCGCCGCGACCGTCGGCGCCGGCCGGGCCGGCGGCGAGCCGTGCCTCATCGGCTCCGTGAAGTCGAACCTCGGCCACCTGGAGGCGGCGTCCGGCGTCGTCGGCGTCATGAAGCTCGTCCTCGCGCTGGGCCACGACATGATCCCCGCGACGCTGTCGCGGGCCGGCCTCAACCCGCGCATCCCGTGGGACGGCTCGGGCCTGCGCGTCACCCGGGACCGCACCCCGTGGCCGCGGACGCCCGGCCGCCCGCGCCGCGCCGGGGTGGGCAACTACGGCTACGGCGGCACCCTGGCGCACCTCATCATCGAGGAGGCGCCCACCGCGACCCGTGCGGTCCCCGCGCCGGCCGGCGTGCGGCTCTTCCCGCTGTCCGCGGCGACCGAGGCCGGGCTGCGCGCCACCGCGGACCGCCTAGCCGGCTGGGTGACGGCCGGCGGCGACCCGCTCGACGCCGTCGGCGCGAGCCTCGGCCGGGTCCGCACCGGGCTGCCGGTCCGCGCGGCCGTCGTCGCCGCCGACCGCGACGAGCTCATCGAGCGCCTGGCCGCCGTGGCCGCCGACCGCCCCGCGGACGGTGTCGTCCAGGGTCGCGCGCCGCGCGGCGGAGACACCCCGGTCGTCTGGGTGTTCTCCGGCCACGGCGCGCAGTGGATCGGCATGGGCCGCGAGCTGCTGGCGACCGAGCCGGAGCTGGCGCGCACGTTCGCCGAGGTCGACGCCGTCTACCGCGACGAGCTCGGGGTGTCGCCCCGCCAGGTGATCGCCGACGGCGACCTGGAGGAGGTGGGCCGGGTGCAGGCGCTCACGTTCCTGATGCAGGTCGGCCTCGCGCGCGTCTGGATGTCGTACGGGCTGCGACCGGCCGCCGTCATCGGCCACTCCGTGGGCGAGATCGCCGCCGCGGTCGTGTCCGGCCGGCTCGACCTGACCGACGCCGCCCGGCTCATCTGCCGCCGCTCCCGGCTGCTGCGCGACGCCGCCGGCAAGGGCGCGATGGCGCTGGTCGGGCTGCCGTTCGCCGAGGCGTCGGCGCGCCTGGCCGGCGCACCGGACGTCGTGGCCGCGATCTCCGCCTCGCCCTCCTCGACGGTACTGAGCGGCGACGCGGCCGCCCTCGACCGTTTCCTCGCCGCTTCGGGGCTCACCGCGCGGCGGGTCAACACCGACGTCGCGTTCCACAGCCCGCACATGGACCCGCTCGTGCCGGGCCTGCTCGCGGTCGAGGTCGCCCCGCGGGCCGGCACGGTCCCCGCCTACGGCACGACGCTGTCCGACCCCCGGGCCGACCCGCCGCGCGACGCCGCCTACTGGGCCGCGAACCTGCGCAACCCGGTGCGCTTCGCCGAGGCCGTGCGGGCCGCGACCGACGACGGGCACCGGGTGTTCCTGGAGGTGTCGACGCACCCGGTCGTCGCGCACTCGATCCTGCAGACCGCGGACGGCGCGACCGTCCTGCCGACCCTGCGCCGCGACCAGCCGGAGCGGCCCACGATGCTGGGGACCCTGGGCGCGCTGTACTGCGCCGGCGTGCCGGTCGACTGGTCGCTCGTCTTCCCCGGCGGCGGCCGCGCGGAGCTGCCGCCGATGGCGTGGCAGCACCGCCGCTTCTGGGCCGAGCCGGAGCCCGCCACCGCCGAGCCCGTGCAGCAGCACGACGTCACCGCCCACACCGTGCTCGGCCGGCGGACCGTCGTGCAGGGCACCGACCCCGTGTGGCTGTGGCAGACGCGGTTGGACGAGGGGAGCCGGCCGTACCCGGGCGGCCACCGGGTCCTCGGCACCGAGGTCCTGCCCGCCGCCGTGGTCCTCACGACCCTGCTCGCGGCCGCCGAGACGCCGGACCTGACCGACGTCACGCTGCGCGTGCCGCTCACCCTGGGCGCCCCGCGCGACGTGCAGGTCGTCCGCCAGGACGGCGCGGTCCGCCTCAGCTCCCGGTTGGCCGGCGGCTCCGACTCCGCCTGGGCCACCCACGCCACCGCCACCGCCGGCGGCGGGGTTGTGGGGATCGGGCGGTTGGAGTTGCCGCCGGCCGGGGCGGTGGTGGTGCCGGCCGAGCGGGTGATGGACCTGCTGCGCGAGATCGGCGTGGTCGGGATCGGGTTCCCGTGGGTGGTGCGTGAGGTCCGGCGGACCGGCGGGCGGGTGGTGGCCCGCATCGCCGCCGACCCCGACGGGCTCATGCCGGTGCGCACGTGGGCGTCGCTGTTCGACGCGGGGCTGTCGGCGGCGCCGGTCACGTTCCCGGCGCCGGCCCGGCTGCGGATGCCGGGGCGGCTGCGGCACGTCGCGGTCGCCGGGCCGCCGCCGGACGAGGCGCTCGTCGGGGTCGACCTCGTCGCCGTCGAGCCGTCCGGCGACACGGTGGTCGACGTCCGCGTCGCGGGGCTCGACGGGGTGGTCCTCGCCGAGCTGCTCGGGGTCCGGTTCGGCGTGGTGTCGCACGCCGAGGTGCCGGCCGGGGACGCCGGCGCGCCGGAGGTGGCCGGCTGGCCCGAGCTGACCGGGGACGACCTCGCCGAGCAGGTGGAGGCCGCGGTACGCGAGGTCGTGGCCCACGAGCTGCGCCTCGACCCCGCCGCGATCGACGCCCACCGCCCGCTGTCGGAGCTCGGCGTCGACTCGCTGCTGTCGGAGTCGATCCGGCAGCGGCTGCACCGGCGGGCGCGGTTCGCGCTGCCCAGCTCGCTGCTGTGGGACCGCCCGAGCGTCGCGGCGATCGCCGCCTACCTCGCCGAGCGGGTCACCACCGACCGGGCCGCCGCCGGCGTCATCACCGACGTCACCGATGTCATCACGGATGACGTCGCCGATCACCGAGTCGCCGGAGGTGTGCGATGACCGTTCTCTCCACGACCGCGCCACCGGCCGCCGCACCCGAGGCGGAAGCCGCGCCTGAGGCGGCGGCGGTGCGGGCGCGGATGATGCGGATGCTGCACGCCTCCCTGGTCACGCAGGCGGTGGCGGTCGCCGCGGAGCTCGGGCTCGCGGACCTGACCGCCGGCGGGCCGCGCCGGGTCGAGGAGCTCGCCGGGCACACCGGCACCGACCCGGACGCCCTGCACCGGCTGCTGCGGGCCCTCGCGTCGCAGGGGGTGTTCACCGAGGTGGCGCCCCGCACGTACGCGGGCACGGCGCTCTCCGACGCGCTCCGCGACGGCGTGGAAGGGTCGCTGCGCAACTGGGCCCGGCTGTGGGGCGACACCCAGCGGCACGCCGCGCTCGGCGGGCTCCTGTACAGCGTCCAGACCGGCGCGCCCGCGTTTCCGCACCTGCACGGCGGCGCGGACTGGTGGAGCCGGCTGGCCGAGGACCCGGCCCGCGCCGCGGTGTTCGCCGGCGCGATGGGCGACCTGTCGCGGGAGCTGCACGCGGCGACCGTCGAGGCGCACGACCTCAGTGGTGTCCGCTCGCTCGTGGACGTCGGCGGCGGACGCGGGCACCTGGCCGCCGCGCTGCTGCGCCGCTACCCGGACCTCGAGGTGACCGTCTTCGACCGGCCGGACGTCGTGGTGCACGCCGCCGAGGTGCTCAGCGCCGCCGGGGTCGCGGACCGGGCCAGGCTCGCCGCCGGCGACTTCTTCAAGGAGGTCCCCGGGCACGGCCAGGTGTACCTGATGTCGATGATCCTGCACGACTGGGACGACGCCCAGTCCGCGACGATCCTGCGCAACATCCGGCGCGCCATGGGCCCGGGCGACGTCCTGCTCGTCGTCGACGCGATCCTGCCGGCCGGCGACACCCCGCACGACGGCAAGCTCCGCGACCTCATCATGCTGACCCTGCACCCGGGGCGGGAGCGCACCGAGGCCGAGTTCGCCGCGCTGTTCGCCGACGCCGGCCTGCGGCTGCGGGAGAGCAGGGCGGTCGCCGCCTCCACCGGCCTGCTCGTGGCGGAGGTGGCGGCATGAGCGGTCCGGAGCGTAGCGGAGGAGCCGCGAATCAGTGTTGCAGGTGGAGTTCAGGCCGGCGCTGGAGCGCAGCGGAGGTGACGGCATGAACGCGAACGCCCCGGAGCATCAGCTCGTCGACGTGCACTCGCACTTCGTCACGCCCGAGTACGTCGAGGCGGCCACCCGCGCGGGCCACGTCCACCCCGAAGGCATGCCCCGCTGGGCCACCTGGAGCGTGCCGGAGCACCTCGCGATGATGGACGAGGCCGGGATCGCCCGCGCGGTGCTGTCGGTCTCCTCGCCCGGCACCCACTTCGGCGTCGACGCGGCCGCCCGAGCCCTCGCCCGGTCCCTGAACCGGTTCTCCGCCGGGGTCGTGGAACGGTTCCCGGACCGCTTCGGCCACTTCGCCGCGCTGCCGATGCCCGACGTGGAGGGTGCGCTCGCCGAGGCGGCGTACGCACTCGACGAGCTCGGCGCCGCCGGCGTTGCCGTGCTGAGCAACGCGCACGGCGTGTACCTCGGCGACCCGCGCTACGCCGAGCTGTACGCGGAGCTCGACCGCCGCGGCGCGATCGTATTCGTGCACCCGGTGTCGCCGCCGAACTGGGAACGGGTCTCGGGCGGCCGCCCCCGGCCGATGCTGGAGTTCATCTTCGACTCGGCCCGGGCGGCCGCCGACCTCGTCCTCAGCGGGACCGTGCACCGGCACCGCAACATCCGCTGGGTCTTCTCGCACAGCGGCGGCGCGCTGCCGGTGCTCGCCGAACGTCTCGAGCTGTTCCGCGGCCTGCTGCCGGAGCAGGTGCCGGGCCCGGCCGTCACCGAGCAGCTCGCCGGCCTCTGGTACGACATCGCGGGCACCCCGTTCCCGCACGCCGCGCCGGCGCTGACCCGCGCGTTCGGCGACGACCGGGTCCTGTACGGCAGCGACTACTGCTGGACCCCGGCCGCCGGCGCCCTCGCCCAGGCCCGCACCGTCGACCCCACCTGGCGCGCCCTCACCACCCGCAACGCCAACCGCCTGCTCGACGAGCGCGCCGGCGTCGCGAAGCCACGCACGCCGGCGATCGCGATGCTGCCCGGCCTGTGACGCCGGGCTAACAGGCCAGGCTGAGAGACGCCGGGGCGGCCGCCGCCCGTACAGCGGCCGCCCCGGCGAAGGCGAGCAGCCGGTGCTACCGGTGCCACTTCTGGTTGCTGGCGCCGTTGCAGGTCCAGATGTGCAGCTTCGAACCGTTGGCGGTGGCCACGTTCTGCACATCGACGCACTTGTTCGACTGCGGGTTCACGAGGTCGCCGGCGGCGGTCAGCGTGAACTTCTGCGCGCCGGTGCCGTTGCAGGTCCACAGTTGCACGACCGTGCCGTCGGCGGTGCCGCCGCCGGAGACGTCCATGCACTTGCCGAGCGCGCGCAGCGAGCCGTCGGCGGCGAAGGTCCACTGCTGGGCGCCGGTGCCGTTGCAGTCCCAGATCTGCAGGCGGTTGCCGTCGGTGGCGTTGGAGCTCGGCACGTCGATACAGCGGTTGCTGCCGTTGCCGATGATCGCCGAGGTACCGGACTGGCCGCCGCACGCCGGGGCGGTGTCGAACGTGTCGGTGAAGGTGCTGCCGGCCGCCCGGTAGGTGTTGACCTGGGCCGTTGCCGCGGCGGGCGACAGCACCTGGTTGCGGGCGAAGAGGAACCAGTCGACCTGTTGCACGTAGGTCGAGGTGCCGCCGGTGTGGGTGGCGAGGTCGATGAACCACAGGTTCCAGTTCACGGTCATCGTCTGCCGCGGGTAGAACTTGCCGGAGTGGTCGCCGACGAGGACGCCGTCGATGTGGTACTTGACGTGCCCGCCGGACACCTGGACCACCAGGTCGTGCCAGCCGTCGATGCTGCGCCGCTGCTCGGAGTGGGTGTTGTCGGCCAGCCACGGCTCGTTGCGGTACGTGTACCAGCTCGTCTGGTAGTTGATCGGCCCGGCCTCGCCCCAGCCGCCGTTCGGCAGGTACTCGGAGAAGTCCAGCTCGCTGTAGGTCGGGTCGAGGTCGCCGTTGAGCGGGCTGATCGCGAAGAACGTCTCGTTGATGTGGTCGCCGTCGTCGCCGCTCGCCGGCGCGTCGGCGAAGCGGATCCGGCTGGCGTAGGTGCCCTCGAAGTACCGCTTCTGGTTCGAGTACACCTCGGCGTGCCGCGTCCCGGCGCCGGTGCCGTTCGTCGACGCGGTCAGCTGCATGACCTTCTGGCCGCCGGACGTCGGGAACGTGACGTTGCCGGGCGCCCACGTGGCGCCCGGGACGCCGGGACCGCCGGCGTTGCCCCGCGGGGTCCACCCGTGGCCGGTGAAGTTCCCGTCGGCGGACGAGCTGTAGTTGAAGTCGTCGAACACGAAGCCGCAGCTGTTCGGGGCCGCGTGGGCCGGGCCGGCGGTGGCCGCGGTGACCGCGACGGCGCCGAGCGCGCTCGCGAGGGCCAGCGCGGCGCCCGCGAGCAGCGGGCGGCGCAGGGCACGTTTCGATGGCATGGCGGTGCCTCCTGAACGTCCGGCCGACGGAAATTCTTCTCATCGACCATTGATGTCGATGAAAACTACGACCGTCCATGCGGTCGGGTCAACATCGGCAATCATCATTGGCTCAGGGTGATCGCCCCGGCACGCAGTGATGTCAGGATGGCGACACTCCGTATCGAACCCGCTACTCGCCACGTCTCCATCGCCGCGAACCCACCGAGCACGAAGGAGCTGCGATGCAACCCGAATACCGGCTGGCCCCGGGCAACCTCGTCGACCTGTACGCCGACGCCACGCACACGGGCAGGCTGAACAAGCGGATCGGCACCGGCGAGGTGCACGTGGTCCTCGACGGCGGCGCGAGGTACAAGGTCCGCGTGCTGACCAGCGCCACCGTCGGGCTCACGCCCGGCCAGTTCACCGAGATCGACGCCGCCCTCGTCCACCAGCAGTCGCTGCGGGTCGAGTCCGGCACCGCCCTGTCCGGCAACGATCCCCGCACGCTGCTCGGCGACCCGCGGGTCACCCAGTACCTGGGGGCGCGCGACCGCGGCGCGCTCGCCCAGACGGACAAGGACGGGGCCGACCGGCACGCGTCGGTCGCGGGGAAGATGGCCGTCACCGGCGACGTGCTGGGCGAGATCGTGGGCAACCTCAAGCGCGCCGAGCCGGCGCTGCGCCCGGACCTGGGCGAGGTCGGCGCCGTCAGCTGGATGATCATCGACGGCAACCCGTACACGGGCGTCGGCGGGGGCGGCGGCGCGGCCAAGGACCAGGCGCTGACCGTCAGGGTGTTCCCCGACGGGCCGCTGTCGTCGCTGCCCGTCATCAGCACGGCCGACCTGGACCTCGAGTTCGAGCGGACCATGCGGGCCCGGCTGGGCCACATCGACGAGATCGCCGACCAGCTCCTGGCCGACGAGAAGAGCGTCGCGAAGGGCGAGGACTACGCGGCCGCCCTCCGCGGCTCACTGGCGGCCTACGCCACCACGCTCCAGTCGCTGCTCGGCGCCCGGCCGTCGCCCGGCACGGCCACGCGCGCCGAGCTCGCGGACGACAACACCGCGATCCGCCGGTCGCTGCGCCAGCACCTCAAGACCACGAAGGCGCAGGACATCACGTACTTCGAGACCTACCTGTTCCACAAGGGGGCGACCGAGAAGCAGATGTGGGCGTCGGTCGGCCGGCTCGTCGAGTCGCTGCCGCAGCAGGCCGCGGTGGTCGACCTGGTCGGAAGCCAGTTCTCGCGGCAGGGCGACGGCAGGTTCCTGCTCGTGGCCACCCGCCGCTACGCACACCTGATCACGCCGAAGGTCACCCAGACCACCTGAAGGGACCGGGTCAGACCCGGCGGGTGCAGGTCAGCACGATCGCGGTCGTCGTCGGCACGCGCGCGCCGGCGGCGGCCGACTGCCGGGTCACCGTCCAGTTCTGCGGCAGCACGACGCTCGTCTCGGCGGCGTCCTGCGAGCCGAACCGCACGTCGCCGAAGCCGAGCCGCTCCAGCTCGATCCGGGCGGCCGCCGCGTTCATGCCGACCAGGTTCGGCATCGCGACCGTCGCCGCCGCCGTCGTGGCCGGTGCACCCGGCGCGCCGGGGCTGCCCGGTGCGGGGGCGGTGGTGGCGGCGCTCGTGCCCGCGGTGGGGGAGCCCGGGTTGGCGTTCGCCGCCGGTGTACCGGCGGTCGCCGCCGGACCTGACGTCGCGGGGCCCGCGGCAGGGCCGCTGCCGCCGTCGCGCCCGGCGATCACCAGCCCCGCGACGACGGCCGCCGCGACGGTGACGGCGGCGGCGCCGACGATGATCCCGCGCTTGCCCCGCGGCGGCGGTACTGGAGAGTCCACGGCCGGATTCTGCCCCCGCGCCCGCGTCACGGCAATGTGAGCGGGAGGTCCTTGCGGTCGGGGTTGCGCAGGTCGGTGTCGAACACGCGCAGCGCGAACCCGCCCGGTCCGGTCACCGGCCAGCCGAACACGAACTCGACCAGCTCGTCGCGCCGCTCCTCGCCGTTGTTCAGGTGGAACGCCGGGTACCGCTGCGGCGCGCGGACCGAGCCGTCCGGCATGACCAGCCGCAGCCCGTCCGGGCCGACGCCGGCGTACCAGCTGCCGCTGAACGACACGTCGAACGCGCAGCCGATCGCCCGGTCCTTCGCGCTGACCTGCTGGTGCGCATCGAGGAAGTCGGTGCGCAGCTCGCAGGTGACGTTCTTGAACGTCAGCCCGTCGGTGGCGGCCGTCGCCGGCGCCAGGATCTGCACGGGGCCGACCACCGGCGGGGCCGAGGCGCCCGCCCGGAACGGGATCTGGGCGGTGAGGCGGTCGTCGCCGCCGACGGTCAGCACCCCGTCGGCGAGGTTCACCGGCCCCTTGACCGGAAAGGCGACCCCCACCTCGACGTCGGAGCGGGCGCCGACCCGGCGCGACCCCGTGTAGCCGCCCTGCGTCGTCCTGTCGCCGAACCGGATCGACATCGGGACGGTGATGCCGAGCAGGTCGGCGTCCTCCCGGCCGCGGTTGCCGACCTTCAACTCGACGCGCACCGGCTGCTCGGCGCCGGGGTCGTAGGTGGCCGTGCCGAAGTCGATGCGGAAGCCCGCGTACCAGGCGGTCCTGCCCACCTGGACGGTCTGCTTCCCGCCGGCGGCACCCGCGGCGGCGGTGCCGGCGCCGGTGGTGCCCGTCGTGTCGCCGGGGCTCCGGTTTCCCTGGCTGCCGCCCCAGTTGTACTGCAGCGCCAGGAACACGGCGAGGACGACCACGACGAGCGCCGCCACGCCACCGGCACGCATCCGCCCGCTCCCCGGGGTCGGCCCGGGCACCGCCGGCGCCGGCAGCGGCGGCCCGCCCGGCGTCGCGTCCCCGGGCTGGGACGACCAGCCGGCCGTCGCGCCGGCGGTCCGCTGAGACGGGTCGTCGGCCGGTGCGGCGGTGGGCTGCTGGGGCGGGTCGCTCGGGTGGACCGCGCCGGCCGGGACCGGCTCCTGCCCGTCCGGCACGTGCACGCTGCCCAGCGCCACCACCAGCTCCGGCTGCTCGACCAGCGTCGGCGCCACCTCGAACCGCCGGTGCAGCAGCGTCGCCACGAGCGGGATCCGGCTCGACCCGCCGACCAGGTACAGCCCGTCGAGCCGGCGCACCCCCGCCCGGTCCGCGAGCGCGGCGAGCACGTCGACCGTCCGCACCAGCCACGGCATGGCGACGGCCTCGAACTCCTCCCGCGACAGGTACGCGTCGATCTCGAACCCGGGCACCCGCACCACCGCCGACGCGGCCCGCGACAGCTGCTCCTTCGCGCCCCGGACGTCGTCGCGGAACGCCTGCAGCACCCGCCGCCCCGCCGGGTCCGCCGGCTCGACCAGCCGCCGCCAGCGGCGCGGCTCGCGGGCGCCGACGGTCCTGCCGAGGTGGTCGACGAGCGCCGCGTCCAGGTCGATGCCGCCGACATCCTCGAGCCCGGTGGTCGCCACGACCTGCCAGCCGCCCGCGCCGGCGCGCAGGAGGGTGACGTCGAAGGTGCCGCCGCCCAGGTCGTACACCGCGACGACCCCACCGGCAGGGACGGGATGATCGCGCCCGAGGGTGTGGTGCACCGCCGCCGCGACCGGCTCCGGCACGAGTGTCACACCGGTGAGCCCGGCCCGCCCCGCCGCCCGTAGCAGCACCTCGCGCCGCCGCGCCGCCCACGACGCCGGGCACGTCAGCACCGTGCGCTCCGCAGGGCCGCCGAGCACCCGCGCGGCCTCCCGCGCGACCCGGCACAGCGGCGCGGCCACGATGTCCTCGACGTCGTGCTCGGCGCCTCCGAGCAGCACCCGCCCGTCGTCGACCCGCAGTTTCGGGTTGGGCTCGAACCGGCTCGGGTCCTGCAGCGCGGCGCGCAGCGCGTCCCGCCCGGTCAGCAGCGTGCCGTCCGCGGCGGCAGCCACCGCCGACACCAGTAGCGGCGACGCGTCGAACAGCAGCGGCGCCCCGGCCGCCACCGCCACCGTGTGCGTGGTGCCGAAGTCGATCCCGAGCGCCATCCCACCTGGGGTCACGGCCCGCGATGTTAATCGATGTCTGCAACGCCGGGTTTACCGCCGGCGCCGGCGGGGACGCTGTGCCGGTATGGGTGAGATCAAGGTCGGCACCGCCTCGTGGACGCACCGGTCGCTGCTCGAGTCGGGCTGGTACCCGCCCGGCGCCAGCACCCCGGAGCGCCGCCTCGCCCACTACGCCACCCGGTTCCCGATCGTGGAGGTCGACGCGACCTACTACGCGCTGCCCGCCGAGCGCACCGCCGCCCTCTGGGCCGGGCGCACGCCCGCCGGGTTCACCTTCAACGTCAAGGCGTTCGGCCTCCTGACCGGCCACCCGACCCGGGTCGCCGCGCTGCCGAAGGACCTGCGCCCCGCCGCCGGCCGGCCGCGCGTGTACCCGGACGACCTGCCGCCCGGCACGTACGAGGAGGTCTGGACCCGGTTCCTCGCCGCGCTCGACCCTCTCGCCCGCGCCGGCAAGCTCGGCGCCGTGCTCTTCCAGTTCCCGCCGTGGTTCACCGCCCGCGCCGCGAGCCGCCGCACGATCCTCGACGTCGCCGCCCGGTGCCGCCCGGTGCGCGTCGCCGTGGAGTTCCGGCACGCGTCCTGGTTCGCCGGCGACGAGCGGGAGGCGACGCTGCGGTTCCTGCGCGAGCACGACCTGCCCTACGTCGTCGTCGACATGCCGCAGGGGCACCGCTCGTCCGTCCCCCCGGTCGTCGAGGCCACCTCGGACCTCGCCGTCGTCCGCTTCCACGGCCACAGCCCCAACTGGACCAGCGGCGACGTCGACGAGAAGTTCGCCCACTTCTACACCGGCGCCGAGCTGTCGGCGTGGGCCACGCACCTGCGCGCCCTCGCCGGCCGTACCGGCGAGACCCACGCCCTGTTCAACAACTGCTGCGCCGACAACGCGCAGCGCAACGCCGCCCGCCTCGTCGAGCTCCTGGACGACTGCGAGCGCTGAGGTGCGACCATCGATCGATGGGGACCTCGCTCGGCGAACTGGCGGTCGTGCGGCACGGGCAGAGCGCGGCGAACGCGGCGTTCGCGGTGGCGGAGGCCGAGGGGCGCCTGGACAGCGGCGTCACCGGGCCGGACGCCGCCGTCGTGCTGACGGGGCCCGGGCGGGCGCAGGCGGCGGCGCTCGGGCGGTGGCTGGCCGCGCAGCCGCCCGACCGGCGGCCGGAGGCGGTCGCGTGCTCGCCGTTCCTGCGCGCCGTACAGACGTGGCGGCTGGCGCGGACCGAAGCCGCCGCGCACGGCGTCGCGCTGCCGGACGCCACCCTCGACGACCGGCTCGTCGACCGGCGGATGGGCGAGCTCGAGCTGCTCACCACCGCCGCGGTCCGCGCCCGGTTCCCGGCGGAGGCGGCCCGCCGCGCGGCGGCCGGCGAGTTCGGCTACCGGCCGCCCGGCGGGGAGTCGTTCCACGACATCGCGGCGCGCGTGCGGGCGGCCCTCGACGACCTGGAGCGCGACCATCCCGGCCGGCGGGTCTGGATCGTCGCGCACGACGCGGTCGTCCTCACCCTGCGCCACCTGCTGGAGCCGCTCACCGTCGAGGAGGTCACCGCCGTCATGGCCGCGGGCCCGGTCCTCAACGCGTCCGTCACCCGGTTCGACGGTGACGGATTGCTCACGTACAACGCCGTCGACCACCTCAGGTAGCTTGTTAGGGGGTCCGGCGGGGGTACGACGGGGAGGTGGACCATGACGGACGACTATGCGCGGCGCATCGACGAGGCGCAGCGGCAGCTCGCCGAGCTGCGGGCCACCGCCGGCAAGGGGCCCGGTCCCCAGCCCGGGGAGGCGGAAGGCGCCGGGCGTGCCGGTGACGGGGCCGTCGAGGCGGTCGCCGACCGCGGCCGGCTGCTGTCGGTCACCCTCGCCCCGCAGGTCATGCGGCTCACCGACGAGGAGCTCGGCGAGCTGCTCACCGACGCGGTCAACCAGGCGCTGCGCCGGTCGAGGGCGCGGCTGCTCGGCGCTGCCGGTGACGACGCCCCGCCGCCGCTGGCCACCCTGGAGACGAGCGTCGAGCAGGTGCGCGACCAGGGCGAGCGCGCGATGTACGAGATCCAGGCCGCGCTCAACCGGGCGATCGGCAGGGTCGGTGACCGGACGGGACTCGGCGGCGACACCGGCGGGCAGGGGCTGGAGCAGCTGCTCGCCTCGCTCACCAGTACATTGCGCGCCGCACAGCACAAGACGCCCGACCAGGACCAGGAGCCGGACCACACCGGCGCGGACGACGAGGGCCACGTGTCCGCGCGGGTCGACGCCGGTGGCACGGTCACCGGGTTCGCGTTCGGGCCGCGGGCGATGCGGCTGCCCTCGATCGACCTCGCCGCGCACGCCGTGACCGCCGTCAACGCCGCGCTCGCCACCGCCGGCACCGCCGCGGCCGAGCGGTCCGCCGCCGACCTGGCCGACCTGCGCCGCCGGGTGGGGGAGCTGCGCGAGGCGAGCGTGACCCAGATGACCCAGCTGACCGCGTCGCTGACCGGGATCATGTCGAGGATCAGGGAGCCGTGAGCCGATGCCGTCCGACCACGTCGAGATCGACCCCGAGGGCATCATGCGCTCCGGCGACGGGATCATGTCCGCCGCCGACGTGATCAACCGGGAGATCACCGCGTTCCAGGGTGAGCTCGCGGCGTACGGCGAGCCGTGGGGCGCCGACGACATCGGTTCGCTCATCGGGATGGTGTACGGCGTGATCTCCGACCTCGCGTTCGAGACCTACGCGGGCAACACGGAGGAGATCCAGCAGATCGGCGCGACCGCCCGCCAGATGGGGCAGAACTACGTCGACAACGAGGCCGGCAACAAGGCCGACCTCAACGCCTACAAGCAGATGCTGGGCGGCTGAGCATGGGCCTGCAACTCCCCGGTGAGCTGATCTCGCTGCTCGGCATGCTCGGGTACTCGTGGCCCGAGGCCGACGAGACGAAGCTGTTCGAGATGGGCGGGGCGTGGATGGCGTTCCCGGACCGGATCACCAGCGGGCTCGCCGACGCCGACGCCTCGGCTTCTCGGATCTGGACCGACAACAAGGACTCGGCCGTCGAGGCGTTCCAGGCGACGTGGCAGCAGGGCGACTCCGCCCGCACCAACCTGGAGGACGGCGCGACCGCCGCCCACCTCATCGGCGCCGGCCTGATGATCTGCGCGGGCATCGTGCTCGCCCTGAAGATCAACGTGATCGTGCAGCTGATCCTGCTCGCGATCGAGATCGCGCAGGCCATCGCCACCGCGATCGCCACGTTCGGCGCGTCGTTGCTGGAGATCCCGATCTTCAAGATGATCACGCAGTTCGTCATCGACCAGCTGATCGACCTCGCGCTGAACGCGGTGCTGGGTGGTTAGACGCAGCCACGGCGGCCGCAGCAGCGGCGTCTTCCAGCCGGTCGAGAAGTGGCTGCGGGCGCGGCTGCGGCACCCCCGCTACCAGCACGTCTTCCGCGGGCATGTGGTGCGCAAGCCGCACGGGCTGCGCGGCTCCGGCTACCACCACCGGCACAACGGCTGGAACCCGCCCGGCGCCCGGGTCCGCCGCGACGCCGACGGCATGGAGATCGTCCTGGAGCGCAACCCGTCCGGCACCTACCGCGCCCGGGTCGACGTCCAGGCGGCCGACGGGACCTGGCACCCGAAGGACGGCTCCAGCACGTTCTTCCCCGACAACTGGCACCCCCAGCGCGTCGAGGACGCGATCAAGGACGCCTTCGCCAACCGCACGCCGCACCCCACCAACCCGCGCCGGTGGCGGGGGCAGTCCGACGGCCTGACGATCGAGGGCAGCTACGATAACTTCCCGACGACCAGCTCATGGAACTCGGCCTGGCCGCTCAATTAGGACGGGGTGTCTTCTGCAATGCGTGACCGGGTCACTTTCAGCATCGGCGAGTACGGGGTCCCGTCGGCGAAGACCGAGACCGGCCACTTCAACCTTCTCGCCGGCCAGCTGATCAGCGACATCATCCGGTACGCGCCCGACCTGCTGATGCTCCTGGACAAGATCGACCGGGTCCGCGCCGGCGAGTCGTCCGCCGAGGAGTACGAGGGCAACTCCTCGCTCTTCCTCGCCACCCCCGACGGCGTGCAGGTCTCCGACCTCGAGGAGGACGGTGACTCGGCCCTCTACACGTTCGACGAGACCCGCGCCGTGATCCTGCAGTACCTGGACTTCCTCGCCCCCTCGCCCGCGCAGAAGCAGGACGCCGTGTCCCGCTGGGAGGCCGAGGCGGGCCGCCCGTTCCCGGCCCGCGGCGAGCTCGGCCTGTCCTGACTCTCCCCGCCCGGCACGTCGGACGGTGACTGCGCCGTCGCTGGGAGTCGGCGTGTAACGCGGCGCGGGCCTCATCCGCATCTTCCGAAGCATTGATCGTTCGCTCCGGAAGGATCTCCCGTGTTCGATTCCACGCCCTTCCGGTGCGCCGTCGCGCCCGCCGACGGTGCCTGACGTTGCTCACCCCCCGGAAACGCCGGGCCGGCAGAGGTGCCACTGCCGGTCCGGCGCCGGAGCACGGCGATCCCGTCCAGGACCGGCGAGGAGAGGTGCGGTGACCGACCCCGACATCCGATGGGTGCTGCTGTACCGGACGGCCGCCGAGTGGCGGTTCTCGGTGGGCGAGTTCCCTGAGAACGTGGCCAGCGGCATCCTGCCGGACACCCCGCTGGACGCCCCGGCCGAGGCCGCCCAGCGCGACGTGCGGGCCCATCTCGCGCACGGCTGGCCGTCCCCGGACACCCTGACCTGGCGGCAGACCAGCGCCGACTCCTGGGCGGCGGTGCCTTTGTCAGGCCCGTGACGGCGATCCGGCGCCGCCGCCGGGTGCGCCGCCGCCGGGTGCGCCGCCGCCGAGTGTGGCGGCGCTGGGTGCGCCGCCGTTCGGTGCGGTGCCGTCCGGTGCGGTGCGGTCGGGTGTGGTGGTGTCGGGTGTGGTCGCGAGGAAGCCGCCGGACTGGCGGGTCCACAGGTCGGCGTAGAGGCCGCCGCTGGCCAGGAGGTCCGCGTGGGTGCCCTGCTCGGCGACGCGGCCCTCGTCGAGGACCACGATCCGGTCCAGGTGGGCGATCGTCGACAACCGGTGGGCGATCGCGATCACGGTGCGGCCGGCCATGACGGCGGCGAGGGTGTCGTGGATGGCGGCCTCGGCCTCGGAGTCCAGGGCGGACGTCGCCTCGTCCAGGACCAGGACCGGGGCGTCCCGGTAGAACGCGCGGGCCAGTGCGATCCGCTGCCGCTGGCCGCCGGACAGCCGCACGCCCCGCTCGCCGACGTGCGCGTCGAGGCCGGTCCGGCCGTCCGCGTCGCGGAGCGCGGCGACGAACGCGGTGGCGGCCGCGCGCTGTACCGCTGCCGCGATCCGCTCCTCGTCGCACGGGCCGGGTCCGGCGATGTTCTCCCGGACGGAGCGGTGCAGCAGCGTCGCCTCCTGGGCCACCATCGCGATCTGGTCCCGCAGGCTCTCCTGGGTGACGGCGGTGATGTCGGTGCCGTCGATCGTGATCGTGCCGGACTCCGCGTCGTGGAAGCGCAGCAGCAGCCCGACGAGCGTGGACTTGCCGGCGCCGGACCGGCCGACGACGCCGACCCGCTCGCCGGCCGCGATGTCGAGGCTGATCCGGTCGAGCCCGCCCGCTCCCCGGCCGTAATGGTGGCTGACGTTGGTGAAGGCGATCGCGCCGCCGCGCACCTCGAGCCGGCCCGCGCCGGGCCGGTCGGCGACGGCCAGGGGCTGCGCCACCGTCCACAGCGCCCGGCGCAGCACGCCGACCGCGCCGAAGAGCGCCGACACGGCGTCCAGCAGCCACTCGCCCATCGCGGTGATCCGGAAGCTGAGCGCCAGCGCCGCCGCGACCAGGCCGATGGGCGCGGCGCCGGTCCGCCACAGCGCGATGCCGTAGCCGGTGAGGCCGACCAGCAGCGCGCCGCCGAGCGCCAGCATGGTGCAGTTCATGGTGACCTCGACCCGCTGCAGGTCCAGGTGCGCCCGGCGGGTCCGCGCGAACACCCGGCGGTCGTGCTCGGTGCGGGCGCCCCGGCCGCCGAGCAGCGCGAGCGTGTCGACGTTGGCGTAGGAGTCGACGAGCAGCCCGGTCAGCTCCGACTCGGCGTCCTGGAGGCGCTCCGACGCGCGCCGGAACCGCGGCACCGCCCAGCGCATGAGCAGCGCGTACGCGACGATCCAGCCGGCCAGCGGCAGCAGCAGCCGGGCGTCGGTGCCGGCCATCAGCCACACCGAGCCCACGACGTACGCGACGACGTGCAGGAGGGTGTGGATCACCGAATACGCGGCGGTGCTCGCCGCGTCGCCGCCGTCGCGGACCCAGGTGGCGATCCGCCCGGCGAGGTCGTCGCGGAACCAGCCGACCGACTGCCGCGACACGTGCCGGTGTGCGCGCCAGCGGGCGAGCGGCCGTGCGTTGGCCCGGAACGCGATGTCGTCCAGGGCCTCGCTGGCGGTGGTGAACAGCGGCCAGACGACGAGCACGAACGCGGCGACGGTGAGCAGCTCCCTGCCGTGCGTGGCCCAGAGCGTGTCCGGGCTGCCGGTGGCGAGCAGGTCGACCAGGTGCCCGGCGTAGCCGATGAGCCACACCTCGATCGCCGCGGACAGCAGCGTGGTGGCGGCGGCCGCGGCCACCACCGGCCGCAGCGGGCGGAACTCCTCGAGGAGAAACCGCCGTACCCCGGCGGCGGGGGCGCGGTCGTCAAGCGGGAACGGGTCCGTGGGGTTCTCGAACAGACGGAACACGAAGCGCCTTTCGGGCGGGGGAGACGGACGGGAGGCCGGGGTGAGCGCCGGATGCCTGCATGACCGTTCTCCTCTTCGTGTGTCTGTGCCTGTGGCCGAACCTATCGGTGCCCGTGCGGCACCGCACCTGATTAATCGTTTCCGAAGGCACGCCGGAATGGTCCGCCGCGATGCATGGCGGACCATTCCTTGCATTTCACGGAATTGCTACGTCATTCCAATGTTCAGATGGAGGTGGAATAGACGTACACGCCGAGCGCGCTGATACCGCCGTGTGCGACCGCGAAGTAGGTGCCGTTGGCTGTTCGGTCAGCGGACGCTGAACATCAGGGCCCGGCCGGTGGCAGGCTGCCGCGCGCCACCAGGAATTCGCGCAGCGACTGCTGCTGTTCGGCGGTCATGAACTGCTGGGGGATCACCGTGTAGGGGAGCCGGCCGGTGAACAGCACCCAGAAGCCGCGGTCCTCGGTGACCTTGGTGACGTCGTCCCAGTCGAGGCTGCCGCGCTCGGTGCCGCTGCGCATCGTCACCGTGTCGTCGTTGATGTCGTAGCCGCCGTCGACCGCGAGGCCGTCGAGGCGCCGGCGGGCGGAGCGGCGCGCCCAGAACGGGAACAGCATCGACAGCACGCCGACGATCAGGATGACGGTGAAGAACGGGCTCGCGTCGAAGTCCCGGCCGCCGATCGGCACCCACAGGCCGACCAGCCCGAAGGCGATCAGCCCGAAGCCGATGTAGCGGTACTTGCGCAGGTAGACGTCGCTGAGCATGGTGGCGACCCGGGCCGCGTACGCGGGGTCTGCCGGGACGTCGAATCGGATGTGCACCCGCGGAACGATACCGCGCTGCAACGTGCGTGCCGGCTTCGGTGTTCACGGGTGTCCACCGGTGTCCACCGGTGGCGCGGACATCGAGCGTGGGGCGGACACCTCAACGGCAACCGGTGGCGAACCGGGGGCGCTCCGTCCGCCCCGGAATCTTGTTCTGGTCAGGCCGCAGGGGCCCGGCGCGAGTACCTGGGGAGATCTTTTGACGTTCGCCACGCTGAACTCCGACCGTGTCCGTCGCGTCGTCCGCCGCCTGCTGCCGATCGGAGTGCTCGCCGCGGGTGTCCTCGCCGGCGCCGGCGCCGGCACCGGCACGGCCGCGTTCGCCGCAGACGCCACGGCCGCGGGCCCGCAGTGCACGGTGGACGCCAAGCTCGTCCCGACCTGCGGCGTGCTGTGGGGCGCGGCCGCCGGCGGCTTCTCCGACGTGCCCCGCGACCAGGCGCTGAAGACCTTCGAGCAGAAGACCGGCCGGACCGCCGCGATCTACCACACCTACCACAAGGGCAACGAGCTCTTCCCGACCAAGGACGAGGTCGCGATGACCGCCGACCCGGCGCGGCCGCGCACCCTCATGCTCAACTGGAAGGTCGCGTACGGCTCGACGTGGGCGAAGGTAGCCGCCGGCGCGCAGGACGCCCGGATCGACCGCGAGGCCGCCTACCTGAAGGCCAACTTCACCAAGCCGTTCTTCCTGGTGCTGCACCACGAGCCGGAGAACGACGTCAACCCGAAGGCAGGCTCGGGCATGACCGCGAAGGACTTCGCCGCCATGTACCGGCACACGATCCTGCGGCTGCGCGCCGCCGGCGTCACCAACGCCGTCTCGACGATCGCCTACATGAACTACGAGAAGTGGAACAACTCCCCGTGGTGGGGCGACCTGTACCCGGGCGACGACGTGATCGACTGGATCGGCGTCGACTCCTACCTCAACGCGCAGCCGAACGGCTTCCACAGCGGCGACTTCACCTCGCTGATGAACCGCACCACCGGCAACCAGAAGTCGAAGTACCCCGGCTTCTACACCTGGGCCACCACGAAGCACCCCGGCAAGCCCGTCATGGTCGCCGAGTGGGGCGTGTACGACTCGTCCGCGAAGGTCAACGGCGCCAACAAGGCCAAGACGTTCGACACCGTGCTGAAGAACCTCGCGGCGATGCCGGCGATCAAGGGCCTCGTGTACTTCGAGACCGCCCGTGACCAGTCCGGCCACGACATCCGCGTCGACGACACCCCGCAGGCGCTGACCGCGTTCAAGCGCGTCGCCGCCGACCCGCGCTTCGACGTCAAGCTCTAGGTTTTCCACAACCGCCACGTTTTCCACAGCCGCCCCGGGCCTTCGGTCCGGGGCGGCCGGCGTTTTGGCAGACTGCCCCCATGAGCGACATGCCCAGCGGGATCGTCATCCCCACCGTCGACGGTGCGCCCAGCACGTCCGCACTCGGGCGGGGCGTCGTCGCCGACGCGCTGCGGTCGGTGGCGCCCGACTGGGCCCGCGAGGCGGAGACGACGAAGAACTGGCGCGGTGAGTATCTGCGCCACTTCCACCGGCTCGTCGAGGCCGGGCTGCCGTCCCGCGAGGCCGCGCTGGCCATCGCCGGCGACGGGCTCTCGTCGTTGCGGTCGCGGATGCGGTTCCGGCCTGCGCCGGACGCCGACGAGCAGCCCCTGGACAGCGTGTTCGACTCGCCGGCCGGCGCGCCCCTGCGGACCGCCACCGTCGCCGGGTCGGGCGAGGCACGGCGCTCGCTCGTCGTGCCGTATCGCGGCGAGCGGCTCGAAGGCGACCGCCTGCTCCGGCAGCTCGACGCGTGGGTCGCCGGCGGCGTCATCGAGCCGTCGTGCGCGGAGGCGGTGCGGACCGTCGCCGCCAACCCGGCGTGGCTCACCCTCGAAGGGCGACCCGTCGTGGTGCTGGGCGCCGGGGCGGAGATGGGGCCGCTGACGGCGCTGCTGCGCTGGGGCGCCGACGTCGTCGCCGTCGACCTGCCCCGCCCCGCCATCTGGCAGCGGCTCCTGGAGACCGCGCACCGCTCCGGCGGGCGCCTGCACGTGCCCGTCGCCCAGGAAGGCGCCGACCTCGCCCAGCACGCGGGCGCGGACCTGCTGCACGACCTGCGGCGGGTCGCGGACTGGCTCGGCGAGGTCGACGGCGCGCCCGTGCTCGGCAACTACGTCTACGCCGACGGCCCGCTGAATGTCCGGGTCGCGGTCGCCGTGGACGCGCTGACCGTGCGCCTGCGGCAGGCGCGGCCCGACCTCGCGCTCGCGTTCCTCGCCACGCCGACGGACGTGTTCGCCGTGCCGGACGACGCGGTCGACGAGTCCGGCCGGCGGTATGCGACCGCGAAGGGCATCGGGCGGCTCCGCGGGCCGCTGCGAGTCCTCAGCGGCGGGCGGCTGCTCGCGCCCAACTACCCGGGCACCCTCCCGGGCATCAACGACAGCCTGGTGCCGCAGCAGGGCCCCAACTACGCCCTGGCGAAGCGGCTCCAGCGGTGGCGGGCCGCGCACGCCCGGGCGGACGGCGCCACCGTGTCGCTGACCGTCGCGCCGGCGACCCGGACCCGCAGCGTCCTGAAGAACCGCCTGCTCGCCGCCGCCTACGCGGGCGCGCACCGCTTCGGCATCGAGATCTTCGAACCGGCGACGAGCAACACCCTCATGGCGGCGCTGCTCGTCCACGACCTGCACGTCCCGCCGTCGCCGGGGACGCATCCGTGGCAGGACGAGGCGTTCGCGGCGGCGCACGGCGGGCTGTGGCGGCAGCCGTACGCGCCGCGCAGCGCCCTCGGCATCGCCGTCCTCTTCGGCTTCGGCACCGCCCGCGGCTGAGACCGGCGCGCGGCGGCCTGCCTGGTATCTGCCTTGTATCTGCGCGGTATGACGCCGCGGCGGTTGTAGCCTGGTTGTCCGGGCTTTCGTACGTTTGGGTGGTGGCAGGGTGTCCGACCTCGAGCGGATCGCCGCCGCCGCGGCGGGCGACGCGGGTGGGCTGGACCCGTCGCTGCTCGGCGGGTTCCTGACCGCGGTCGTCGCGGCGACCGCCGACGGCCGGCGGCTGCGCCGCCGTGAGCTGGAGGCGTGCGCGGCGTCCGGGCGCCGCGCGGCCGTGCAGGGCGTGGCGCTGCGCGCGCTGGTGGACCTGTACCTGTCGGCGGCGTGGCGGCTGTGGCGCGACGCGCCCGACGTGGCCGGCGGGGACGCCGCACGGGTCCGGGGCTCCGCCCTCGCCGTGCTGCGGGCCGCCGACGACGGCGTGGCCGCGCTGGTCGAGGGGTTCCAGCTCGCCCGGGCCGACGTCATCCGGCTCCAGGAGGCCGTCAAGCACGACGTCATGGAGGCGCTCCTCGCCGGCGGCCAGCAGGCGATCGAGGCGACCGGCCCCGCCGCCGACATCGGGCTCACGCTGTCCGGGCCGGTCGCGGTGCTGGTGGTCCGCCGGCCCTCGGGCTTCGGCGGGCCGGACACCGCCGCCATCCCCGGCCGCCTCGAGCGGGCGCTGCAGGGCCGCCACGGCGACGCGCAGCCGCTCGTGCTGATCCGCTCCGGCGAGGTGGTGTGCGTGTTCGCCGCACCCGACGCCGCGGCGGTCGCCACGGTCCGTGACGTCGTCACCCGCGAGCTGGACCGGGCGGTCCGGGGCCCGGGGCGTGCCTGGCGGGGCGCGGTCAGCAGCCCCCGGATCGGGGCCTCGGCGGTGCGGACCAGCCACGACGAGGCGCGGTATGCCCTGGACCTCGCCGACCGGCTCCGCCTGGAGCAGCCCCTCGTCGACGCGCGGGACCTCACCATCTACCGGGTGCTGCTGCAGGACCTGCCGGCCGTCCACGACCTGGTCCGCAGCACCCTCACCCCGCTCACCCGGGCCCGCGGCGGTGCCGGCCACCTGGTCGAGACCCTCGACGCGTACTACTCGACCGGCTGCGTCGCGACCGAGACGGCGGCCCGGCTGAACCTGTCGGTGCGGGCCGTCACGTACCGGCTGGCGCGCGTGGCGGAGTTGATCGGGAGGGACCCGGCCGATCCTGCCGAGCGGCTCACCCTCCACGCGGCGGTCACGGCCGCGAGACTGCTCGACTGGCCGTCGACACCCCTCGACTAGCGGTCCTCAAGCCGCTCTTTCTTGCCGGTCGTCGGCAACGTTCACCCGGCCGAATGTCCTGCGGCCGACGCAGCGGGAGGCCCGGGTCGCGGGTGACGCTTGAACCCAGACAGCTTGCTATCTGGAGGGATGGTTCATGCTCGACGTACCGATCTGGCTGTGGGCGACGTTCGGCATCGGTGTCGTCGTCATGCTCGCGGTCGACCTGCTCGCCCACCGCAAGGAACACGTGATCGGCTTCCGCGAGGCCGCCAAGTGGAGCGCGGTGTGGGTGGCGCTGTCGCTGGCCTTCGCCGGCCTCGTCTGGGCCACCCTCGGCGCGGAGGCGGGCGTGGAGTTCACGACCGCGTGGCTGCTGGAGAAGAGCCTGTCGGTCGACAACCTCTTCGTGTTCGCGCTGATCTTCGGCTACTTCGCGGTGCCCAAGCAGTACCAGCACCGCATCCTCTTCTACGGCGTCATCGGCGCCCTCATCTTCCGGGCGATCTTCATCGCGGCCGGCGTCGCGATCATCAGCAAGTTCACGGTCGTGCTGTTCGTCTTCGCGGCGATCCTGCTGTGGAGCGCGTACAAGCTGCTGAAGGACGACGAGGACGACTACGACCCGAGCACCAACATCGCCGTGCGCCTGGTGCGCAAGGTGCTGCCGGTCCAGGACGAGTACTCCGGTGCGAAGTTCTTCGTCAAGCAGGGCGTGAAGTGGGTCGCCACCCCGATGCTCGTCGTCGTGGTCGCGATCGAGGCCGCCGACCTGGTCTTCGCCGTCGACAGCGTGCCGGCGGTGCTCGCGGTCAGCGACGACACGTTCATCGTCTACTCCTCCAACGCCTTCGCGATCCTGGGCCTGCGGGCGCTGTACTTCCTGCTCGCCGGGATGCTGGACCGCTTCCGGTACCTGTCGAAGGGGCTGGCGATTATCCTCGCCTTCATCGGCGTGAAGCTGGTCCTGCAGGCCGCGCACAAGACGATCAGCACCTCCGTGCCGGAGATCCCGTCACTGGTGAGCCTGGCGGTGGTCGTGACCGTGCTGGCGGGGTCGGTGCTGCTGAGCCTGCGTCACGCGCCGGAGCCGTCTTCGGAGCCGTCTGCGGAGCCTTCGTTGGAGGGCGGTCCGGAGGGGCCGTCGCTGGAGAAGCCGTCGGACGCCAGGAGCGACCAGATCTCGAGGTCGTGACGGATCCCCTTGTACGGGTGAACCTCCCGCAGCACGCCGTCCCGGCGCATACCGAGGCGGCGTGCTACGGCGCTGCTGGCCGTGTTGTCCGTCCGGCAGCGCCACTCGACGCGGTGGATGCCGCGGGTGTTCACCGCCCAGTCGATGAGCACCCGCACCGCCATCGTGATGAGCCCCCGCTTCTGCCCGGCCGGCTCCAGCCAGCAGCCGATCTCGCAGGTGCCGGCCTGCGCGTCGAACGCGACGAACATCGTCCCGCCGACGAGCGTCCCGTCGAGCCAGATGCCGAACAGCCGGCCGGCGTCACGTGCGGCGAGGTCCGCGTACCGCTGCAGCGTCGCCCGCGCCGTCTCCAGGTCCGTGCTGACCCCGGCCCACGGGATCCACGGGTCGACGGTCTGCCTGGCGCGGTCCATGTGGGCGAGGAACTCCCCGGCCTGCCACGGCTCCAGCGGCCGTAGCTGCGCTGCTTCGGTGAGGGCGACGCTGAACATGATCCCTACGCTATCGTCCCCGGATTTTTTGTCGGGGGGTGGCGTTATGGTGACGGCATCGGGGGGTGCTTGATGTCTGTTCGCCAGTTGCTCGATGAAGCGTTGCCCGCGGTGCTCGGGCATGTCGAGACGCCTCCGGAGATCGCCGCCGCTCCCGCGTCCTCGCCGCTCGGGCTCGCGGTCGCCGTCGCCGTGCTCGCGCGGCGGCTCGACCGGTTTCCCGAGTCCGAGTTCGACGCGCTCGTCGACACCTGGGTGGCGACCCACGGGGCCCGGCACGTGGCACGGGCGGTGGCCGAGCTCGCCGGCCTCTACGCCGGCGCCGGCCGCACGGGCGCGACGGCGCTCGTCACCTGGTCCACGCCCGCCGGCCCGCGCCAGGCGTTCCTCCGCGACGCCTGGTCACGGTTCGCCCTGCGACTGCGGCCACACCTTCCCGCGCCACTCACGACCGCCCCCGCGACGGTGGTGCCGCCCACGGCCGTCTCCGCAGCGGTGGTGCCGGGCATGGATGAGGCTGCGGCGGTCGCTCCGGGCGCGGCCGGGGCTGCGGGGATGGCACCGGGCGCGGCCTTGTCCGAGGCGGCGCCGCGGGCGGCCGGGTCGGGCGTGGCAGCGTCTGCGGTGTCGGGCGCGACCGGGTCGGGTGTGGCTGGGGCTTCGGCGGTCGGGCCGGGCGCGGGCGTGGCCGAGGCGGCGGTGTCGGGCACGGCCGAGGCTGCGGCGATGGCGGAGGATCTCGCCGCGCTGCGGTCCGACCCGCGGCCGCTGCGGCGGTTGACGGCCTCACTGCTCGCACCGGCCGTGACGGCCTGGGTCGACGAGGACTGCGCGACCTTCGCCGCGGCCGGCGACGAGACGATGTGCCGGCTGCTGCTGCCGTCGGTCCGCAGCCTCGACCAGCTCGACGTGCTCCTGCGGGTCGTCGCGCCGCAGTGGCTGTTCTGGGACGAGCCGACGATCTCCGGCCTGGCCGCGGCGATCGGCCCCGCCATCGAGCCGCACCTCACGCACTGGCTGCGCACCGAGCCGCTGACCGCCGACGCCGTCGCGTGGACGGCGGGGGTTCTCGCCACGTTCCCGACGGACTCCGCGTTCGACACTCTGGTCTCGCGCTCCGGCGAGCGCCGGGTGCGTCCGGCCCTCGCCAAGGCGATCCAGCGCTTCCCCGACCTGGCCCTGCGCCGCCTCGCCGAGGCCCCCGCCACACCGACGATCGACGTGCTGCTCGCCGCGCACGTCCGCGCCGACCCCGCCCGCGCCGCCCGCCTGCTGCCGGCCCTCAGCCCACCCGCCGCCGCCCGCGTCGGGGCGATGCTGCGCGTGGAGTCCGCACCGCCGGCCGCTGTCCCGCCGATCCTGGCCACCCCGCCCTGGACCACCACCGCGCCGGCCACCCCCGTCGTCCCCGGCCTGGCCTGCCCCGACCCGCCGGCCGTCCCCGGCGGCGGCCCCTGGGCCGCGGCGAGCGCCGACGCGCTGCTGGACCGGGTCGGCCCCGACGTCGCGGCATGGATGGCCGGCTGGTTCGCCCGCTCGACGCAGACCCGGCCCGTCGCCGAGCAGTGGCTGCGCCGCCACCCGGCCGAGGCCGCGTCCGCGCTGATCCCACCGGCGCTGGCCCGCCCCGTCACGGCCCGCCGCGACGCCTCCGCGGCCCTGCGGTTCCTCGTCCGAAGTGGACACACCGCCACCGTCCTCGCCGCAGCCGACCGCTACGGCCCGGCCGCCCTCGCCGGCGTCCAGGCCCTGCTCGCCACCGACCCGCTGCACCTGCTCCCCGCCCGCATCCCCACCACGCCCACCTGGGCCGACGCACTGCTCCTGCCCGCCCTCCGGGTCCGCTCCACCCAGCCCGCCGACCCGGTCCGCCCCGCTGACGCGGTTCCGCCCGTCGACGCGGTTCTGCCTGCTGACGCGACCCGGCATTTCGTGACGATGCTGGCCATGTCGACCCTCGACGACCCGTACGCGGGGGTTGCCGTCGTCCGGCAGGTCTGCGACCCGGGGAGCCTGGCGGAGTTCGGCTGGTCGCTCTACCAGGGCTGGCGCGCCGCGGGCAGCCCCGCATCGCAGCGGTGGGCGTTCACGGCGCTCGGACTCATCGGCGACGACTCGACAGCGGCGCGGCTGGCCCCGCTCGCGCTCGCCTGGCCCGCCGCGGGCGAGCTGACCAACGCCCGGGTCGCCGTCGACATCCTCACCACCCTGAGCACCGCTCCCGTCGCTCCCTCAACCCCCGACCTCAACTCTCCGACGCCTGGCCTGCCGGCGGCTGACCCGCCGAGCCTTGCCGGTCCGCCGTCGGGTGTCGGGTCGCTCGGCGCGCTGCGGCAGCTGGTTCGCATCGCGGGGAGCGCTCGCGGCAAGCTGAAGGAGCACGCCGGCCGCCGGGCCGCCGAGGCCGCGGCCACCGTCGGGCTCGGTGCGGAAGAGCTCGCGGACCGTCTCGTGCCGGACCTCGACCTCCCCGCCGACGGGGCCCTGACCCTCGACTACGGCCCCCGGCGCTTCACCGTCCGTCTCGACGAACAACTCCGCCCGTACGTCCTCGAAGACCCCGCCCACCACCGCAGCGACCCTGGCCGCGGGGAGTCGCGTCGTGGGGAACTGCTCCGCCGGGAGCTGCCGAAGCCCGGGGTGCAGGACGACTCGGTGCTGGCGCCGGCGGCGTATGCCCGGTTCGCCGAGTTGCGCAGGGAAGCCCGCACCATCGCCGCCGAGCAGACCCGCCGCCTCGAAGTCGCCATGGTCGATCAGCGGCGCTGGTCTGCCGCCGGCTTCCGCGACAGCATCGTCGCCCACCCGGTGCTGCGTGAGCTCGCCCGCCGCCTTGTCTGGGCGACGTTCTCCGCCGCTGGTGACGGCCCGGGCGGGGCGTTCCTTGCCGCGTTCCGTGTCGCGGAGGACCTCACGTTCAGCGACGTCGACGACGAGCCCTTCGTCCTTGCCGCTGACGCCGTGGTGGGGATCGTGCATCCGGTCACCCTGGGGGAAGGTCTCGGTGCCTGGGTGCGGTTGTTCGCCGACTACGAGATCGTTCAGCCGTTCGTTCAGCTGGGCCGTGCCGTACACCAGCCAGCCGCCGCAACAAGCGCCGGCAGCGCGGTCCGTCCCGGGGAGGACCTTGCCGCGCGGCTCGGTGTGGACGGGCGGACGACCGATGCGCGGCGGCTGTACGTCCTCGACCGGCGCGGCTGGGTCCGCGCACAGGCAGGCGACGGCGGGCGCATCCGGTCGGTGACGCGGCGGGTGCCAGGCGGCTGGCTGGTGGTGGTCGACCTGGAACCTGGCGTGTTCGTCGGCCGGTCCGACGGCAGTGGCGAGCAGACCGTGACGGTCCGTGTCTTGCATGACCATCCCGGAGGGCGGCGGCCGCAGGACGGGGGCGTCGCGCCCGCCAGGACCGCTGCCGGCGTGGCCTGCGCCGCGTGTGTGGCGCCGGTCGGGCTCGACGCCGTCACGTACTCGGAGATCGCCCGCGACCTGCAGGACCTCGTGACATGACCGCAAGCCCGCGACCGCCGCGGTCGGGTGTCGTGCCGGTGGGCCGCACTCCGCTGACGGGCTCGGGCAGGGATCTCCGCATGGGCCGCGGCGGGGTAGGGGAGACTTCAGGGCATGAGCGACACCACCTTGCGCGTCGGGCTGGTCGGGTACGGCACAGCCGGCGCGGCGTTCCACGCACCACTGATCAGCACGACGCCCGGGCTGGCCCTGAGCGCGATCGTCACCGCCAACCCGGAGCGCCGCCGCGCCGCGGCCGAGGCGTACCCCGGAGCGACGCTGCTGGCGGCGGCCGAGGAGCTGTGGGCGGCGGCCGGCGAGCTCGACGTGGTGGTGGTCGCCTCGCCGAACCGGACCCACGCGCCGCTGGCCCGGGCGGCGCTGGAGGCGGGGCTGCCCGTGGTGGTCGACAAGCCGCTGACCGCGACCGCCGCGGAGGGCGAGGCGCTGGTGCGGCTGGCGGCCGAGCGGGGGCTGCTGCTCAGCGTGTACCAGAACCGGCGCTGGGACGGGGACTTCCTCACGGCCCGGCGGCTGGTGGAGTCCGGGGCGCTCGGCAGGGTGCTGCGGTTCGAGTCGAGGTTCGAGCGGTGGCGGCCGGTGCCGAAGGGCGGCTGGCGGGAGAGCGCCGACCCCGCCGAGGCCGGTGGGCTGCTGTACGACCTCGGCAGCCACCTCGTCGACCAGGCCCTGCAGCTGCTGGGTCCGGCGACCGAGGTGTACGCGGAGGTCCACACCCGCCGCGCCGGCATCGAGGTCGACGACGACGTGTTCGTGGCGCTGCGGCACGAGGGCGACGCCCGGTCGCACCTGTGGATGAGCGCGCTCGCCGCTTCGCCGGGGCCGCGGCTGCGGGTGCTGGGTGACCGCGCGGCGTACACGAAACACGGCATGGACGTGCAGGAGGACGCGCTGCGGGCGGGCCGCCTGCCGACGGAGCCCGGCTGGGGCGAGGACGACCCCGCCCGCCACGGCGTGCTCACCGTCGACGGGCAGGACCAGCCGGTGGCGACCGAGGCGGGCGCGTATCAGCGCTTCTACGAGGGCCTCGTCCTCGCCCTCCGCGACGGCGCGCCGCCGCCGGTCGACCCCGCCGGTTCGATCGCGACGCTCGCCGTGCTGGAGGCCGCCCGCCGCTCGGCCGACGACCGCCAGGTGGTGAAGCTGGCCTGACCCGCCCCGTGCCGCTTCGCCGTGGCGACCCGGACGCAGGCCGGCACCCGGCCTGCGGTCCGCGGACGCCATGGAGTGCCGGGTGGGTTGCAGGGGGTGCGGTCCGCGGGCGGTGGGTTGCAGAGTGCCGTCCGTGGGCGGCCACGAAGGGCTGGGTCGGTTGAATAGGGTGCGGTCTGCGGCGGCGCCGGTGGGCGTCAGGTCGCGGCGGGGCCCGCCGGTCCCGGTCGGAGGGGTCGCGGGGGTGCCGCCGTCGTGAGCGGGCCGGTGGTGGACTCGCGCCGGCGGGGCACGGCGGAGCGGCCGCCCGGGTTCCAGGGCACGGTCTTGTCGAGGATGCCGCGGGCCATGATGTACAGGCAGGCCGCCCCGTTGACGAACGACGCGACGACGTCACTCGGGTGGTGCATCCCGCGGTACATCCGCGTCAACGCCACACCGAGCGGGATGGCGACCAGCGCCCACGCGGTGGCCCGGGTGAAGGGGCGGGTGGCGGCGCGGGCCAGCAGGAACGCCAGTCCACAGTAGAGCGCGACGGCGGCGGATGTGTGCCCCGACGGGAAGCTCGACGTGGGCAGCGAGCCGTCCATGCGCTCCACCGCCGGCCGCTGCCGGTGGATCGCGAGGGTCGTGAACAGGAACACCGCCGCCTGGGCGCTCACGGCCGCGCACAGGAACAGCGGCTCGCGCCAGCGGCGCAGGAGAAGGACGAGGACGGTCGCGGCGACCGCTGTGACGGCGATGATGGCCGGTGTACTGGCGATGGTGCTGAACACGAGCGAGACGTCCGTGCGCGGGCCGGTGCGCTCCGCCGCCAGGGCACGGTTGACGCTGTCCTCGACGGTCAGCGGCCACACGCCGGGTAGCGCTCTCGTCACGAGGAGTCCGAGTCCGACGAGCAGTCCGTACAGGAGCAGCACCGGCAACAGGAGACGGACGGCGACGAGTGACGCGAGGCGCATGCCGGTGCTGGTACCCGTCGATGCCGGCCGCTACTCGCTGAGCATGACGACCAGGCCGATCAGGCCGGCGATGGCGGCGGCGGTACCGCCGATGGCGCTGAGCATGTTCAGGCCCTTGCCAGTGCCGAGGTTCGCCTCGAGCTTCGCGACGTGCGGGGCCTTGGGGTCGTAGAGGACGGCGACCGGCGTGCCGGGCCGGAAGCGGGGCGGGTTCGCCCCGACGGGGTCCGTCGCGCGCATCGGGCGGCCTTCGCGGGTGTGGTACTGGAAGATGGGCATCCCTAGCTGGACCCCGGAGGCGGTGGGGACGAAATCCCAGCTGACGTCGACGACGACGCCGGGCACGCGGACCGCGCGGGCCAGGAACCGCCGGTCGCTGCCCGAGGAGCGGACCCCCTTGACGAGGTGGACCACCCCGATGAGCAGCATCACCACGAACCCCACCATCAACATGTGCGACCATCCTCGACCCGGGCCACGCTCGACGATGGCAGCGTGACCCGGGGCGCGTGCAGTTCTCGTGCAAGCGCCTATCGGCGCTGCGGCGGGGTGATCCGGACCCGCTCCTGCTCCGGGCGGCGCTCGATGTCGTCCAGCTGGGCGCTGACCGTGGCGCGCAGCTCGTCGTAGTCGTCGAACGAGTAGTCGCCGAACAGCGTGTAGCCGGCCCACATCAGGTTGGCGCACACCTGCGGCGGCACCTTGCCCGTGGCCGCGCCCATGCCGACGAGCGCGACCGACGTGATGCTGCCGGGCTCGGCCGCGTTCTGCATGTGGATCGCCTGGAACGCCGCCGCGCACGCGAGGGCCACGTTGAGCGTCTCGCGGACGTTCTGCACCGACTGCGTCATCGTCGGGGTGGAGATGAGGAACCTGGGGGTGGCGGCGCCGGACGGGACACACACCGCGCTGCCGATCGGCAACGTGCCGGCGAACCCATCGCGGATGGCCCGCTGCACCCGCAGCTGGATGCCGGCGCCGAGGTGCCGCTTGACGACGGCGTCGACGCCGCCGTCCATCAGGCCCTGCGAGTTGGTCGGGCTGACCCAGGCGTCGACCCGCTGGTTGAGGATCGAGCCCTTGACGATCTCGACCTCGGGATTGTCCTGGAACGCCGACCGCCAGGCCTGCACGACCTTGGCGTTGACGTCGCTGAGGACCACCTTGAGCTGCGTGTTGGTGACGCTTTCGGGCATGGCTCGCTCCGATCGGACTTCGGCTGTGGCTTCGGTTTCCGCCGGACCGTACCGGGTGCGCTTCGGCGGAAAAAATGTCAGAGGTCGGTGTTAGTCTCCGGGCGTTTTCGGGGCCTGGCCCCATCGACGGCGACCTGGGGGCATCATGAGCGACGACGAGTTGGGCCTTGCCGAGCTGTTCAGCGGTGGCGGCGAGCCGTGGCTGCCGCTGCTGAAGCCCGTCATCGAGGCGCAGCCGGCCGCGGCCTCGTTCATCGGCCCGGGCCGCAGCCCGAAGGTCGTGCCCGTGCGGGAGCTGACGTTCCAGGCGCTGAAGCCCAACCCTCCGCACAAGTGGAAGGTCGTCGTCTTCGGGCAGAATCCTTACCCACGGCCGGAGAGCGCCACCGGCATCGCCATGTTCGACAACACGTTCCACGACTGGGACGACAGCCAGTTCGGCAAGGTCATCTCCATCCGCTGCATCATCAAGGCCGCGGCGATGTGGAAGCACGGCATCCCGAAGAAGACGCCGATCGCCGACATCCGCAAGCTGCTGCGCGAGCACGACACCGTGCAGCCGCCCGAGTGGTTCCAGGCGATGCTCACCCAGGGCGTGCTGCTGCTCAACGCGTCGCTGACCGCGAGCAGCGACGGCGCGATGGCCACCGACCAGCACACCGCGTTCTGGCGCCCCGTCGTCGAGCGGCTGGTCGAGGAGATCCTCAAGGCCAAACAGGACGCCGACGAGCCCGACCGCAGCGTCGTCTTCGCCTGGTGGGGCGCGCACGCCCGCAGCCTGAAGAGCGTCGTGCAGCGCCTCGAGAAGCGCTATCCCGGCGTGCGGGTCCGCCACATCGACCACGCCAACCCGGCCGCCCAGGGCGACATCTTCTGCGACGGCGAGCACTTCGGCACCGTCAACGCGGCGCTCGACGCCCTCGGCGCCGACGAGGTCGACTGGCTGCCGAGCAAGGGGTGGAATGCGTCGGCCGCCGCCGCCGACCGCATGGGCGCCTTCATCGCGTCCACAATGGAGCTGCACCAGCTCTACCTGGAGCGGCTCGCCAGCGTCAAGGACGAGGGCCTCGCCCTCCCCGCCATCACCGGCGTCTTCGACACGCCGCTTATGGACTTCCGCGAGGCGATCGCCCCCGCCGCGAAGGTCCTCGCCGGCCTCGACTGGCACGTCGAGCAGTCGCACCAGTTCGGCACGTCCCGGGCCGACACCGACGGCCTGTCCGCCGCCGAGGTCGCCGCCCTCTACCTCTACACCTGCGAGTCCGCCTTCTACCGGCAGATCAACGCGAGCCTGCGCAGCCCCGACCGCTCCCGTGTCGTGCCCTACCTGCCGTATCTGCGCCTGCTGTTCTCCGCCGTCTCCCGCCTGCCCGCCCGCACCGAGCCCCTGTGGCGCGGCGTGTCGATGGACCTGCGCGCGCAGTACCCGGCCGGCCAGACCGTCACCTGGTGGGGCGTCTCCTCATGTACGTCGAAGCTCAGCATCGCCGAGGCGTTCCTGGGCCGCCGCGGCAAGCGCACCCTCTTCGAGGTCCACCCCACCCGCGCCGTCGGCATCCGCCGGTTCTCCGCCTTCACCGGCGAGGAGGAGTTCATCCTGACCCCGGGCACGCAACTCCAGGTGACCGACGTGCACGCGGACCGCGGCGGCCTGTGCACCATCCGCCTGACCGAGCTCCCAGACCAGCACCAGGTCAGCTGACCCCGGGGCACTCCCGGCCCACGCGGCCTGCGCGCCGCGGCCTGTGTGGTGTGCAGCCTGGGCCCCCGCGGCCTGGGCCGCGCGGCTTTGAGCGGTGCGGCGCGGCTTCGGTGGCGTGGTCTCGGCGGCGCGGTCCTGAGCGGTGCGGCTTGGGCCGTGTGGCTTGGGGCAGCGCGTCTTAGTGGCGCGGTCCTGAGAGGTGTCGTCTGTGCGGCGTGGCTTGAGCAGTGCGGCCTGAGCGGTGTCGCCTGGGCGGTGCGGCTTGGTGGCGTGGCTTGAGCGGTGCGGCCTGGGCGGTGGGGGCAGGAACGGCGGGCGCATGGCTCGTGTCGAGTGCTGCCTCTGGCGCCGCGCTGGGCGTGAGCCTTGCACACGACATCGAACCGGCCTGGTGCCCGGGGAGGCGCCGAACTCCCGCGGGATCGGTCATGGATGGAAGGATGCCGGCGTGGACGAAGTATTCGGAGTGCCTGAGCCGGCCGTGGTCGTGCCGCAGACCGACCCAGAGGCAGTGGTCGGCCCGGTGCGGCCCACGGATGCCGTGCGGGAGGAGATCACCGGACTGCTCGAGCAGGACGACTCCCGGCTCGGTGCGGTGTATCGCGCAAGGCGGCGAGGGCTCACGCCGGACGAGGTAGCCGCCGAGCTGCAGGTGGCCACGTCGGGCTTTGTCTGGAACGTCAGTCGCACCATCAAGGCGCTGGTTGAGGGGGATCTGCCGACCGCGCCGACGGTGGCGCTCGCCGTCTCGCGGAAGTTCCGGTCGATACTGCGGTCCTCGCGGCTGTCGTCGGCGACACGGATGTATCTCGAGGTCAACCTCACCGAACTTGAGCGGCGGTCCAACGACGAGGGCGCCCGGGTCGTCGAGGCGCGGCAGGCGCAGGAGCAGACCGAGCAGGCGGAGTCGCAGAACCTGGTCGGCATCTACGTGTATGCGCTGCCGCACTATCTGCGATACCCGTTCGATCCGGAAAGCGGGCGCACACTGATGAAGGTGGGCCGCAGCGACAGTGACGTCATCGTTCGATTCCGCAACCAGACCCGCATCACGGCATTGCCCGAGGAGCCACTCCTGCTGCGGATCTACCGCACGGACAGCGGTGATGCGCCGTCGGTGGAGTCGGACTATCACAGGCTGCTGGAGGCGGCCGATCACTATCGCAGCGTGGCTCGGACCGCCGGGCGTGAATGGTTCGTCACCAGCCTCCGCTTCCTGGATGAGGTCGCGCGGGTAATGCGGCTGCCCATCGTCGTGGTGAACGAGGCCGCCGACGAAGGCTGAGGCGACGAGGCGGCTGGGAACGTGCGGCTGGCGTTCGTCCGGTGTTTCGGAAGGCGTTGGCGGGGTGGCGCAGAGTGGGGCGACGGGCGGATCCAACTCTGGGGAGGGTTCATGGTCACTCGGCGTCAGATGCTCACCACGACGGCGGTCTCGGCCGGGGCGGTGGTGTTGCCGTTGACGGCGGCGGACCCGGCCGTGGCGCACGGCGGGTCGTTGCCGGGGCACGCGGGGGTGTTCGCGCTGGGGGTGGCGAGCGGAGATCCGCTGCCCGACGGGGTGATCCTGTGGACCCGGCTGCTGCGGGCGGCGGGGCCGCTGGCGGCGCGGCCGGTCAGGGTCGACTGGCAGGTGGCGTCGGACGAGCGGTTCCGTGATGTGGTGCGGTCGGGGCACGCGGTCGCCGTGCCGCAGCTGGGGCATTCGGTGCACGTGGACGCCCGGGGGTTGCGGCCGGGGCGTGAGTACTTCTACCGGTTCCGGGCGCTGGGGGAGCTGAGCCCGGTCGGGCGGACGAAGACCGCGCCGGCGCCGTCGGCGGACCGGGGTGGGCTGCGGTTCGGGATCGTCAACTGCCAGGACTTCCAGAACGGCTACTGGCCGGCCTACGCGGGGCTGGCCGCCGAGGACCTCGACGTGGTGCTGCACCTCGGGGACTACATCTACGAGTACGACCCGCACAGCGCATACGCGGACCGGCAGCACACGACGCCGGCCACGCCCGGGCTCGACCAGCTGCGGACGCTCGACGACTACCGGGCCCGGCACGCGCAGTACAAGAGCGACCCGCTGCTGCAGGCGGCGCATGCCGCGTTCCCGTGGATCGTGACGTGGGACGACCACGAGACGGAGAACAACTACGCGTCGCTGACGGACGAGATCGACGACACGGGCGGGCAGCACCAGTCGCCGGAGGTGTTCGCGCGGCAGCGGGCGGCGGCGTACCAGGCGTACTACGAGCACATGCCGATCCGGGCGAACCTGAAGCCCGGCAGCGCCGACCTGCGGATCTTCCGGCGGTTCGACTTCGGGCGGCTGGCGCGGATCAACGTGCTCGACACGCGGCAGTACCGCACGGACCAGCCGGGCGGGTTCCCGGGCGACTTCGGGCTGCCTGGGGCGGGGACTGCGAACACGGGCGGGACGCTGACGGGTGAGGACCAGGAGCGGTGGCTGGCCAGGGGGCTGGACCACTCGCCGGCGCGGTGGAACGTCATCGCCCAGCAGGTCATGATGAGCCGCGTCAAGTTCCCGAACCCGACCGGCGGGGTGCCGCCGATCGTGGCGAACCTCGACCAGTGGGACGGGTACGTCCCGCAGCGCGACCGGCTGCTGCGGCACCTCGTCGACGCGAAGGTCGCCAACCCGGTCGTGCTCGCCGGTGACATCCACTCGACCTGGCTCAGCGAGCTCAAGCTGGACTTCGACCGGCCCGAGCAGCCGTCGGTGGCGGTCGAGCTGACCGCGACGTCGATCAGCTCGGACTTCCCGATCGCGTTCGACGGGCCGCTCAAGGCGGTCAACCCGACGCTCAACCCGCACGTGCGCTACTTCGACGGTTCGAAGCGTGGCTACCTGCGGTGTGAGCTCGACCGGTACGGCTGGCGCACCGACGCCCGCACGGTGGACACGATCGCGAGCCGGACGGCGCCGGTGAGCACCAGCGCGTCGTACGTCATCGAGGCCGGCACCTCGACCCTGCAGAAAGCCTGACCCGAAGGCCTGTCATGGAGGCCTGACCCGAAGGCCTGTCATGGAGGCCTGACCCGAAGGCCTGTCATGGAGGCCTGACGCAAACGGACCACAGGGCATGGCGCGTGACCGGGAGGACCGGTCACGCGCCGTGGTAGAAGAAGCCGCCCAGGCCGACGGTGAAGATGAGCAGGCCGTAGGCGGCGTGCTCGACGGAGACCACGAACAGGGAGCGGGTCTGCTGGTAGCGGCGGGCGAACAGCCAGCCGCCCGCCAGGGTCAGCACGACCGCGAGGACGTTGCCGAAGATGATGTGCGCGAAGCCGAACGCGAGCGCGCCGGCGAGCGCTGCGGCGGCCGGTGAGGGGAACAGCGGCGCGTACCGGTGCAGCAGGAACGCCCGGTAGAGCAGCTCCTGCGGGTAGACGGAGGCGAGCGGGTAGAACACGACGATCGCGGCCCACAGCAGCGGCCGCTCGCGGGGCAGGTCGAACAGCCGGTCCGGGGCGAGCCACGCGACCAGGCCGGTCATCGCCACGGCGGTGGCGCACCAGAGCGCCAGCATCGGCCGCCAGACGTCGCGGGCCGGCAGCGCGCCTGGGCGCCACAAGTCGCGGCGGTCGAAGCCGGGCTGCCGCCGCAGGTAGAGCACGGCGACGACGGCGAGCAGCAGCAGGACGGGGATCGGGCCGCCGGGCGGTGCCGCCACGGCGTACACCGCGATGAGCACGAAGAACACGAGCCCGAACTCGGCGGCGAGCCGGACCCGCATCAGGCGGCGCCGGGCGCGCGGCGGACGCTCCAGTCGAAGGTGCCCTGGCACACCACGACGCCGGTCTCGTCGGTGATGTCGGCGGTGGTGGCGATCCGGACCCGGTTGGCGACGCCGATGAACACCTCGGCGAGGGTCTCGCGGGCGTCGGGGTCGAGCCGGCAGGTGGCGGTCAGGTGCCCGCGGGCCGGCGCGAGGAAGCGCATGGTCGCGGCGGCGCCGAGCGGGACGACGCCCTGGACCGCGTCGGGGGTCGGGCACGCGGAGATGATCGCGGCGAGCCCGGCCGCGTCGGCGAGGGTGACGAGGCCGCTGGAGTGCAGCGAGCCGATGACGTTGGCGAGGGCCGGCGGCGCCGTCACCGTGACCACGCCGACGCCGTTGACGGCGCGCACGACCTCGAGTCCCACGGTGCGGTGCGCCGGGATGGGGTCCAGCAGCGACCTGGCCAGCGCGGTGGCGTCCATTCCGCGACGGTGCGACGTCAAGATGACGGCCGTGTCACGCCCGCACCACGGCCGGGTGACGGTCAGCAGGCCGTGTCGCGCGGGAACGGCCAGAACCGGATCGCGGCCTCGATCAAGGTGGCGCTGGTGGGGTGCAGCTCGAACGTGACCAACCGGCCGGACACCGGTCGCGTGGCGCAGAGCGGTTCGGCGGTGGCGACGGTCCAGCCGTTCGCGGCCAGCAGGTCGGCGTGCCGGGCGCGGACGTCGGCCCAGCCGGTGCCGGCGGCGAGGGTGCGCTCGACCGTCACCGACCCGCGCGTCTCCTCGCCGGGGTCGCACGGGTTGCTCCGGTGCCGGGCGGTGATCTCGGTGCCCGGCACGTCGGCGGTCAGGACCGGGTCGCCGGCTAGCAGGTCGAGCAGCTCCGGCGGCGCCGTCCGGCAGCCGGCCCCGGGCGTGCCGATGGGGACCGCGCAGGCGGCACACAGGACGGCCAGCACGATCAGCCGGCGACCCAAGGGCTGACCCCCATCTTGCCCGTGTTGCCGGGGTCGGTCGACAGCGTCAGCGTGTGCCGCGCCTGCCCCGGGGCGGCCGCCACGGAGATGTACTCGCCCTTGGCGACGGTCGCCGCGTCGGTGGTGAGGTTGCGCCACACCAGGACCGCGACGGCGGTCCCGCCGGGCGGCACGTCGAGGCGCTTCGGGCGGACGCCGTCGTAGCGCTCGATCGTCGCGACGTTGGCGGTGCCGTCGAGCACGGCGACGTCGAGCGGCCGCTGCTCGGCGTCGAGGACGGCGATGTCGGGGTAGCCGTTCAGGGTGTACACGGTCGTGCCGCAGTTGCGCAGCGTCACCCCGACCGCGCGCAGCCCCATCGCCGCGTCGACCTCCCCGACGGACAGCGCCACCCCGGCGGCGTCGCACGTCGGCGCGGGTGCCGGCACCCGCGTCGGCGTCAGGGAGGGCGACGCCGACCCGATCGCCGGGATCGACACGTCGGGGCGGGCCGCGGGCGGGTGGGCCGGCGTCGTGCCGCACCCGGCCAGCGCCGCCACCGTCACCGCCACCGTCGTCAGCCGTCGTGCGCTCATCCCGCCGATCATGCCGTACCGCCGCGACCACCGCCGACCCGCGCCGGTCCCTGCACAAGGCCCTCACAAGGCCCTCACAAAGGCCCTTGCGCCGGCATGGAACGATCCGGCCCGTGACCGACGACGACCTCTTCAGCCGCCACGACGCGGCGTCCGCCCTGGTCCCTGCGGTGTTCGGCGACGGCGACGCGGCGAAGGCCCGCGCCCGCGTCCGGGCGCTCGTGGAGGCGCTCGGCGCCGAGATCAAGGGCGACCCGCCGCAGGTCGGCGACGGCCCGCCGTACCTCCTCGTCGTGCACACCAGCGACTACAACTACGAGAGCACGATCTACGCGGTGCCGGACGACGCGGTCCCGCCGGCCGTGCGCGAGGCGCTGCGGGTGGTGCCGGAGTGCTTCGCCGCCCCTGACGACGCGTACCTGGCGTGCTGGGGCGGCATCCTGCGGCTCCTGGCGGTGTGGGGGCTCGACGGCCTCACCGCGGCCGCGTTCCACGACGTGATGGTCGAGGACTTCGGCGCCGCGCACGGGCACCGCGACCTGCCGGACCTGGCGGAGATCACCGCGCTCGGCGGCGCCTGGCGGGCGCACGAGGTGGCCCGCCTCGACCAGGGCGGCACGACCGTCGTCGACGCGTCGGCGCCATGGCTCGGGCACCGCTACCGGGAGCTGTACCTGTTCCGCCAGAGCATGTGATCAAGGAAGCGGGACGGGCTCCGCGTCGGTGCGGGCGGCGGCCACGCTCATCGCCGACCGGACGAACGCCGCCACGGCCGGTGAACGGGAGTCCCGCGGCCACGCCACCACCAGGGTGTTGGGCTTGAGGTCGTCGACGGTCCGGTACGCGATCTCGGGCCGGGGATGCCGGCGGGCCACCGACGCCGGCGGGAACCACACCATGCCGCCCAGCGCGACCAGGTTGAAGATCTGCGCCAGATCCAGCCTGGGCCCGGCCGGCGCGCCCTGCCCGGCGGGCGCGCCGGGTGCGCAGCGGGCCGGCTGGTCGCCGCCGAGGTCGGCCGGCGCGCCGTCGGGCAGGACCCGGCCGGCCAGATCCGCCAGGCACAGCCGCGACCGGGCCGCCAGGGGGTCGTCGGCCGGCAGCGCGACGAGCCGGGGCTCGGTCAGCAGCGGCTCGCGGTCCAGACCCCGGTCGTCGAACGGCAGCGGCAGCAGCGCCACGTCCGCGCTGCCCTCCCGGAGCGCCGGCGCCTGCTCGCCCTTGCCGCCCATCAGCAGCTCGACGGGCGGCGCCACCGCCCCGTCCCGGAACGACGCCTGGAACGCGGCGAGGATCCCCGGCAGCAGCCCGGCGTCGTAGTCGGCCTTCAGCGCGACCCGCAGCCCCGGCACCGGCTGCCCCGCGTGCCGGGCCCGCCGCTGCGCCGCCGTGACCGCGTCGAGGGCCGTCCGCGCCCCGACCTGCGCGGCCCGCGACATCGCCGCCGTCGCCGCCCGCCTGCTGCTCGACCGCGCCTGGACCGGCACCGGCAGCGTCGCCGTCCTGGGGCCCGAGGACCTGTCGTACACCGACATGGCCCGCATCCTGTCCGACGTCCTCGGCCGCCCCGTCCGCTTCGAGCGCACCCCGCCGGACGCCTTCAAGGCCGGCCTCCTCGGCCACGGCGTGTCGGAGCCGATGGCCCAGGCGATGGTCGACATGTTCCTCGCCAAGGACGCCGGCCTCGACAACGCCGAACCCCGCACCCTGGCCACCACCACCCCGACCACCTTCCGCCAATGGTGCGAGGAGGTCCTGAAGCCTGCCCTGGAGAGCTGAGCGGTCCCAGGGCGGTCACTGGGCGGCGGCGGTGGCCGGGGCGTGCGCGAGGACGGCGGCCGCCGCGACGGTGGCGGTGACGGCGGTGACGGCGACCGGCGCCCAGCCGGTGCGGACGTCGTCGCCGAAGAGCAGGACGCCGGCGGCGGAGGGGACGATGACCTCGACGATCCAGAGCAGGGCGGTGACGGGCCCGACCTGGCCGTGCTCGAGGGCGTGGGCGTACAGGAGCATGCCCGTCACCCCGAAGACGGCCAGGGCCCACACGAGCGGCTCCAGCAGGAACGCGCCGGAGAAGCCGACGGCCCGGGCGCAGAGGGCGGCGCCGCCGAAGGCGAGCCCGGCGACGGCGCCGGCGACGTTCGGGGCGCCGTGCCGGGCGGCGGCCCAGCCGGCGAGGGCGACGGGGACCGTGGCCAGGGCCAGGGCGAGCCGGATGGCGGTGGGCGGCGCCGCCGGGGCCTGCGGGCCGGCCGCGGCCGCGAGGGCGGCGAGGGCCACGACGGTGACCGCGACCGCTGCCACGTCCCGCCCGCGGAGGCGGGCCTTGAGCATGACCCGGGCCGCGACGACCGTGACGGCGAGCGAACCGGCGAGGACCGCCTGCACCTGGTACACCGGCAGCACCCGCAACGCGGCGAGGGACAGCAGCCAGGAGACGAGGTCCAGGCAGATGCCGGTCAGGTAGGCCGGGGCGCGCAGGGTCTGCAGCATGCCCGGGGAGCGCCGGGCGCCGGAGGCCTGCAGCACCGACGCGACGCCGTAGCCGAAGGCCGCGGCGAGCGCCAGGAGCAGGCTCATGAGCGGTTGAGCAGACGGCCGATCACGGGCAGCTCGGAGACGCCTTCCGCGCCGGCGACCGCGACGCCCTGCGCGGCCAGCTCGGTGCCGCTGAGCAGCAGGTACCGGGGGCGCCACAGCGGCTGGTACTTGTCGTTGAAGTGCCACAGCGACTCGATCTGCATGCTGCCGGAGAAGCGGTGCAGCAGCCGGCGCTGCAGGTCGTTGAGGTGCCCCTCGCCGCGCTCGCCGGCCAGCACCTGGCGCATGACGGCGAAGTTGAGGCCGAGGCCCCACGAGCCCAGCGAGCGGAGCCGCTCGATGGTCTCGACGATGATGAAGTCGGTGAGGCCGTTGGGCAGGTCGGGGTCGGTGCCACGGCGCATCACGTCCAGGGACCAGCCGGCGATGTCGGCGGCCGGGATCCAGTGGCAGAAGCCGGCCGCGCGGCCGTCGGGGCCGTAGGCGACGGCGAGGAGCAGCCCGGTGTCCCGGGGGTCGAACAGCCGCGACAGCGTCATCGAGAAGCCGCGCTCGACGTCGCCGCGGCGGCTCTGCGTCATCAGCGCCCGCAGCTCCTCTCGCAGGCCGTCGGGGAGCGCGGCGGGGTCGTGGAAGCGGACGGTGAAGCCGGCCCGGCGGACCCGGTTGCAGGCGCTGCGCAGCCCCTTCATCGCCCGCCCGTCGAGGGTGAACGCGCCGCAGTCGACGATCGCCTCGTCGCCCAGGTAGACGGGGCGCAGGCCGGCGCAGCGGTAGACCGGCAGCCAGCCCTCGGCGGCGCCGACGACGCTCACCGGCCAGCCGTGCCCGTCGGCGAACGCCGTGAACTCCGCCCACGCCGCCGTCCACTGCTCGGGCGGCCCGATCGGGTCGGGGGAGACGAGGCACACGCCGTCGCGGACCGCGTAGGCGACGACGCAGTCGCCGGTGAAGAACCACGACTTGTCGTCGCGCAGCGCGAAGTAGGCGAGCGTGTCGCCGCCGTGCTCGGCCACGATCCGGCGGGCCCGCTCCAGGTCCGCCCGGTGCTCCGCGACGCTCGGCGGCCGGTGCAGCCGGGGTTGCACGAGCAGCCACCCCACCAGCAGGAGCAGGCTGAGCCCGGCCGCGTACAGGGCGGGCGCCAGCAACGGCACGGCCGCCGGCAGCGGCACGACCCGGTCGCCGACGAGCCGGTCGGCGACGGCGCGGGCGGTCAGCCCGGCGTCGTGCCCGGACCCGGCGCGGCCCCGCTCACCGGCGGCGAGGACCAGCGCGGCCGACACCGCCCCGACGAGCAGCCCGCCGGCGAGCAGCGCCACCGTGGCCCGCCGGACCTGCTGGCTCCCGGGCCGGGACGGGAACGCCCCCCGGTGCCACACCAGCCACCCGGCGACCACCGCGGCGAGGGCCGCCTCCTCGACGTCGATGCCCTTCACCACGTGCAGGACCGCGGTCGCCGCGAGCAGCAGCACGGTGGCCGTCCAGGCGAGCCGCCGCCCGCGCCGCAGGCCCCAGGCGAGCAGCAGCAGCGCGGTGCCGGAGAAGACGACCGTTGCCGCCGCCGCCTGCGGTACCTCCACCGGCAGCCGCTCCAGGAGCGCCGCGAGCCGCCCCCGCAGGGGTGTCGTCAGCGCCGACACCAGGCTCAGCGCCGCGACGGCGGCGACCGCCCACGCGGCCACGCGCCGGGTCCGCTCGTCCCTGACCCGGCGGTCGAGCCCGGTGTGGTGCAGCGGCCAGCCCGCCGCGCCCGGCAGGCTCGCCACCACCCTCGGCGTGCCCGGCGGCACGCCGGTGGCGGGCCGGCGGCGGGCGGCGAGCCGCTCGAGGCGGGCCTGCCCGCCGCCGTCGGACTCGCCGACGACCAGGTCGACCTGGATGTCGCGCCCGGCGGTCACCTCGACCCAGGAGCGGCGCAGGACCGGGGCGAAGACCGGCGGCAGGAACCACCGGGCCGGCCGGGCCTCGACGCACCGCACGCCGCAGCCGCTGTTGGCGTAGAACCCGCCGGGGACCGCGGCCAGCTCCGGCTGGTGGGTGTGGCCGGTGACGAGCCCGGCGAGCCCGTCGGCGCACAGCGACGCCGCGACCGCCCGCGGCGTGCCGTTGAGGTGCATGCCGCGGGGACCGAGCCGGCTGCCGGCCATGGCCGTGTAGAGGACCCGGGACGTCAGGACGGCGAGCAGCACCAGCAGCGCCGCCTGCGCGATCAGTCCCGCGCCGGCCAGCGCCGTCCATCTGGGCAGCCGACCCAGCACGCTGGAGCGCGTCAGCAGCTCCGGCACGCGCAGCAGCACCGCCGCGAGCAGCGGCAGCAGCAGCCACCAGGCACGCGGGCCGAGCCTGCGGTACACGAGCCGCGACGCGACGTACTGCCCGATGGCGTTGGGGTCGGCGATCGCGGTGAGGTCCGCGAGCAGCGGGGTGTGCCGGACCTCGGGCAGCACCTCCTGCACGATGTGCTGCCCGAGGGGCGAGTCGAGCGGGTTGCGCGGGTCGCGCAGCGCGTTGGCGGGGTCGTAGGCGTGGCCGTGCTCGACCCGCACGACCCTGCGCCCGGCGGGCGTCTCGACGTCCAGCTCCACGGCCAGGGCGCAGCGGGCGCCGGCCTGCCGGGCGAACGTCTTCGCGGACACGCCGTCCCAGGCGATCGCCGCGTCGTGGTTGCCGACGACCACGACCACGTGCCGGCCGGGCGCCGCCGCGAACGCCCGCAGGGCCCCGGTCAGCCGCGGGTGCGCGTCCAGGGCGGCCTCGACGGTGCCGCCGGGCTCGCCCCACAGCTCGATCACGTCGCCGTTGAGCACGACCGCGCCCGGGCCGTCACCCCATCCGTCGAGACGGTCCGCGAGGTCGCGTTCGATCTGGGCGGACGCGTCGGTCGGGTGCGGCGCGAGGTGCAGGTCGCCGCAGACGAGCGCCTTCGCCCCCGGCGGCAGCGGCACCGTGATCAGGTCTGGCACCGTATCCTCGGCCGCCTCGACGAACCCCGCGCCGGCCGGCTCGTCGCCGGATCCCTGATCAAGCGGCTCGTCGTCCGCGTGAGAGTCGGCGTCGGGCTCGGCGGGGGTCACGCCGGCAGGGTCAGACAGGCGACCCGGGGCCCGGCGTCGCCGGCCTGCCCGTCAGCGGTCTTCGTCGCCGTCGCGTGGATGACCAGGGACCTCGGCGCCGGGTCGAACGTCCACGGGTGGGTGGCGACCGCCGACCCCCGGCCGTCGGCACGGGTCGTCACGTCGAGCCACACCTCGTTCTGCGGGTTCGCGTACGAGGGGTCGGCCTTCATCGGGGCGGCCGGGGTCTCCGGCGGCGTCACCGCCGGCGACGCCGTCTGCGGCGGCGACACGGGCCCGGGCGGGGACGGCGCGTTGGGCTGCGTGGCCGGCGGGTGCCGGTGCTGGAAGTGCGGCCCGGCGGCGTCGGGTGTCGCGCCGCACGGGTTCGTGTGCAGGTGGACGCCGTAGGTGCGGTTCGGCAGCAGCCCGGCGACGGTGAACCAGACCCGGCTGTCCGACGACGTCTCGGTGATGCTGAGGGTGGCGACCGCCCCGTCCGGGACGAGCGCCGGGTCGTACGTGATGGCGGTCGCGCCCGGTGTGTAGGGGGCGAACGTGCCGGTCGCCGACGACACCCGCGGCGACGGGGCCGGCGCGGCGCCGCCGGCGGAGCTGGTGCACCCGCCCGCGAGGGCGACGCACACGAACGGCAGGATCTTGGTGACGCTGTGCATGGCCCCAGCGTCGTCCGGGCCGGGGTGTCGGATATGCCAACTGCGCCCGTTTCACCCCATCAGTCAGTATTGGCCGGGAGGCGTACCTCCACGGGCGGACCGCCACCTCGCCGGTCGGTGGCGGTCACGATGCCCGGGTGCGCCCGCCCGATCGAGCGGACGACGGCGAGCCGCCCGGGGGACTGGCCGGGGACTACTTGACGGCCATCGCGCCGTACATGGAGACCTCGGCGGGCGTCGGGTGCCCGGCGGCGTCGGGGCGCCACTCACTGATCGGCACGATGCCCGGCTCGACCATCCGCAGCCCGTCGAAGAACCGCGCGAACGTGTCCCGGTCCCGCGGCCAGGCATCCACCAGACCCCGCGCGAGGAGCTGGTCGTACATGGCGGCGACGGGCGGCTCGACGAAGTCCTTCGTGGAGTTCGTCGCGACGAGGTAGCTGCCCGCCGGGACGGCCGCGAGCAGCTCCGTCACGACCTTCCGCGCGTGCTCGTCGTCGCGGATGAAGTGCAGCACCGCGTACAGCAGGATCCCCACCGGCTCGCCGAGGTCGAGCGTCGCGGCCACCTCGGGCGCGCCGAGGATCGCGGCCGGTTCGTTGAGATCTGCGTCGACGTAGTTGGTGACGCCCTCCTCGGAGCCGATCAGCAGGGCGCGGGCGTGGGCGAGCACCATCGGGTCGTTGTCGACGTAGACGACCCGGGTCTCCGGCGCGATCGCCTGCGCGACCTCGTGCGTGTTGTGCGGCGCGGGCAGGCCGGTGCCGATGTCCAGGAACTGCCGGATCCCGGCCTCGCGGGCGAGGAAGCGGATCGTGCGGTTGTGGAACGCGCGGCCCTCCTGCGCGGCGGTGCGGATCGCGGGGTACGCGCCGGCGATCCGGTCGCCGGACTCCCGGTCGACCTGGAAGTGGTCCTTGCCGCCGAGCCAGTAGTTCCACCGGCGAGCGGGCGACACGGCGCCGACGTCGAGGCGTGGGTCGGGGTGCGGCTGGTCGGGGTGCACGGCGGGAGCCTCCAGACGGCAGTCAATAAGGCGGCATCGTAGCGGGCTTGACACAGTTCGCGCTCTTATCGATTATCGGTATATCGAAAAACGATAAGCGGGAGGTGTACCGATGAAGCGGTTGCTGGCGCGGCTCCGCCGTCCGGACTATCTCGGGGAGCTGCAGACGCTGCTGTTCGTGGCGCTCGGGGCGGCCGCCGTGGTGGCGGTGGTCAACGTGTGGGCGATGGTGGCCCGCGACCCGATCAGCGTCGTCGCCGGCGCCGGGGTGGCGGTCCCGCCGGACGCGGTGACCGGCCTGCGGCCCGGGGTACGGCTCGACCCGGACACCGAGCTCCACGTCCTGGTCGACCACCCGAGCGTGGCGCAGGTGGGGTGGCACGCCGCGCAGTCCCTGCCGTGGTTCGCGATCGTCGTGTTCGCCCTCGTGATGCTGCTGCTCGTGGTCCGCGCCGCCCGGCGCGGCGATCCGTTCGCCGCCGCGAACGTCCGGCGGCTCAGGGCGGTCGGCTGGGTCGTGCTGCTGGGCAGCCTTGCGGCGTTCGAGATCGAGCTGCTCGCCGGGTTCCAGCTGTCGGCGACGGTGGTGGCCGAGCCGCCCAGCACCGGCGCCGACGTGCCGCTCGTATGGTGCCTGTGCGGCGCCGGGTTCCTCGCGCTCGCCGAGATCATCCAGCGGGGCCGGGCGCTGCAGGCCGAGCTGGCGGAGGTCATCTGATGCCACCGGCCGACGACCACCGGGTCGAGGTGCACATCGACCGGCTGCTCGCCGAGCGGGGCATGACGCTGACCGACCTCGCGACGAAGGTGGGCATCACGCTCGCGAACCTGTCGGTGCTGAAGAACGGGCACGCGAAGGCGATCCGCTTCACCACGCTGACCGCACTCTGTGAGGTCCTGTCGTGCCAGCCGGGTGATCTGTTCACCGTGCAGATCAGTGAGCAAAGCGAATGATAAGGAAACCGAACGGTGCCCTTGAGGTGCGGAGATTGACCCTGAGAGCGCTCTCTCCATAGCGTGGTAGGTGATCAATCCCCAGACCTTTCGGGAGCATCTGTGCGCACCTCCACCCGGCGCCGGCTGACGGTGATCGCGACCGCCCTCGCGCTCGCCGTCGCCGGTCTGGTCGCCACCACCCTGCACGACACACCCGAGGCGTCCGCCGGCATCGGCAACCTCACGTGGTCAGACGAGTTCAACGGCCCGTCGGGCGCCGCGCCGGACGCGTCGAAATGGAAGCACGACGTCGGCGGCGGCGGCTTCGGCAACAACGAGCTGCAGTACTACACCGACGGCGCGGCCAACTCGGCGCTCGACGGCGCCGGCAACCTCGTCATCACCGCCCGCAAGGAGAACCCCGGCAACTACAACTGCTGGTACGGGCGCTGCACGTACACCTCCTCCCGGCTGCTGACCGCGGGCAAGTTCACGCAGAAGTACGGCCGCTTCGAGGCGCGCATCAAGATCCCGCGCGGCCAGGGCCTGTGGCCGGCGTTCTGGATGCTGGGCGACGACATCGGCACCAACCCGTGGCCCAACAGCGGCGAGATCGACATCATGGAGAACGTCGGCAAGGAGCCCGGCACCGTCCACGGCACGCTGCACGGCCCCGGCTACTCCGGCGGCAACCCGCTCACCGGATCCACCGTGCTGTCCGGCGGCCGCGCGCTCGCCGACGACTTCCACACCTTCTCCGTCGACTGGGCGCCCGACTCGGTCACCTGGTACCTCGACGGGGCCCAGTACTTCCGCCAGACCCCGGCCGACACCCGCGGCAACAAGTGGGTCTACGACCACCCGTTCTTCATGCTGCTCAACGTCGCCGTCGGCGGCAACTGGCCCGGCTCGCCCGACGGCGGCACCACCTTCCCGCAGACGATGACGGTCGACTACGTGCGGGTCTACGCGTACACCACCGGCGGCGGCACCACGACCCCGCCGCCCGCCGCCGGCAACCGCATCACGGGAATCGGCGGCAAGTGCGTCGACGTCAACGCGGCCAACACCGCCAACGGCACGCAGGTCCAGCTCTGGGACTGCAACGGCACCGGCGCGCAGAAGTGGTCCCGCCCCGGTGACGGCACGATCCGTGCCCTCGGCAAGTGCCTGGACGTCAACGCGGCCAGCTCCGCCAACGGCACCAAGGTCCAGCTGTGGGACTGCAACGGCACCGCCGCGCAGAAGTGGACCGCGAACGCCGACGGCACGGTCCGCGCCCTCGGCAAGTGCCTCGACGCCAAGGACGTCTCCTCGGCCAACGGCACCCCGCTGCAGATCTGGGACTGCGCCGCCAGTGCCAACCAGCGGTGGACCTTCGCCTGATGCTTCATGATCCGGAAGGCCTTGTGCAGTCAGGGGTGCACAAGGTCTTCCGGATCATGGGAGCAGGCGGCCAGAAAGACCGCCGGGTCGTCGGCGAACAGGCGGACGGTCCGCACCTCGCACCGCGCGCCCAGGGGGCGCACGGCGGTCACCGGGCCGGTCAGCTCCAGCTGGAGGTTGGCCTGGGACGACACCGCCACGGTGAGGATGGCGCCGTCGACGCGGACGCTGCCTTTCTCGTTGTACGCGCGGATCCGGCGCACCGAAGCGATCTGCTCGCGGGGGACGCTCAGGTCGAAGAACGCGCCGGAGCGGATGCGGACCTCGGTCGCGGAGACGACGTGCGGCCGGGTCACGTAGGCGGCGATGACCGCCAGCGCCAGCATGATCGAGTACCCGTCGAGCGCGAGCAGGGCCGCGCGGACGGCGAAGGGCGCGCCGAGGGAGCGCAGGACGACCTCGACGACGAAGAGCTCGACCACCATCGCGCCGAGGAAGACCAGCAGCGCGGGGGCCTGGGCGCCGAAGTACGGCACGGGCACGGCGCCGGCGGGCACGCCGTGCCGGCGGCCGGTCAGCCACAGCACCAGGCTCACCGCACCCTTGGCGTCGAAGCCGATGATCCGCCGCAGCCGCAGCGGCACGAGGCGTTCGTACGCGGCGCGCATCAGCCACGCTCCCGCAGCAGGTCCAGCAGCCGGCGGAACACCTCGGCCTGCGCGGCGGACATCTCCGCGGTGATGGTGTCCATCCAGTGGCCGGGCCCGGCGCCGGTCATCGCGGCCGCCATCCGCGGCGGCAGGTAGTCCGCGAGCTCCTCGGCGAGCGCGCCGACCCGCGGGTCCGCGCCGTCGGCGGCCGCGAGCTCGTCCATCCTCGCGTAGAGGGACGCGCCCCGGGCCTGCGCCTCCGGTGAGGTCAGGGGGCGCAGGAGGTCGGCGAGGTCCGAGCCGGCGTTCGTGTCGATCATCGCCAGCAGCTCGCGGTCGAGGGCGCCGAACGCCGACGCGCCGGCCGGCAGGTCCCGCAGCACCGCGGCCATCTCCGGCGACACGGTCGAGTCGGGGCCGAGGTCGGGGGAGGCCAGCAGGGCCGCGAGGCGCTCCCGGCGGGCGGCGAGGGCGGCCTGCTGCCGGGCCAGGTCGTCGTCCAGCTCCCGCAGCACCTCCCGCAGCTCGCGGCCCTGGTCGTCGGCGAGCACGTCGCGGATCTCGTCGAGGGACAGGCCGAGCTCGGCGAGGCGCCGCACGCGGGCGAGGGCGACGGCGTCGCGCAGCCGGTACTCGCGGTAGCCGTTGACGAGCCGCTCGGGCTCGGGCATCAGGCCCAGGTGGTGGTAGTGCCGCACGGTGCGGGTGGACACCCCGACCAGCGCGGCGAGCTCGCCGATCCGCATGCCTCAAGTAGAAACGTTGACGCTGCGGCAAGGTCAAGCCCGGTCAGGCGCCGTCCAGCCAGGTGCGCAGGGCCCACCAGACGCGCACGGTGTCGAGGACCCCCTCCACGGGCGGCAGTCCGGTGACCTCCTGGAGCCTGCGCAGTCGGTACCGCACGGTGTTGGGGTGCACGTGCAGCGCCGACGCCGCCTGGTCCAGCCGCTGGCCGTGATCGAGGTACGCCAGGGCGGTGCAGGCCAGCTCCCGGTGGAACTCGTCGTCCTGCCGCAGCCCGCCGAGCAGGGTGTCGCTGAGCATCGCCGCCAGCCGGGGCTGCATGGCCAGCGCGGTCCCGGCGGCGAGCCCGGTGACGTCGTGCACCCCGCGCCGCCCGTCCCGGACGGCGGTGGGCAGCGCGTCGAGACACAGCGCGTACGCGGCGGCGGCCTCGGCGAGCGGCACGGCGGGGGACACCACGACCAGTGTCCGCGGACCGACCTCGGCGTCGGCGGGCCGCCGCGGCGTCAGCCCGGAGGGCCGCCCGTCGACGGACCCGAAGAGCCCGCCGCGCTGGTCGATCGCGCAGGACGCCACGAGGCAGTGGTAGCGGCCGGCCGGGTGCAGGCGGAAGCGGGCGAGGTCCGCGCTGTCGGCGGGCTCGCCGGCCAGGAGCCGGCGCAGCAGCGCGGCGCGCTCGTCGTGCCCGTCGCGGCGCAGCTCGAGCTCGGCGGTGCGGTAGCCGGCGATGACATGGCGTTCGAGGGCGCCGGCGTACCGGTCGAACTCCAGCGCCGCGGTGAGGAGGACCTCGTCGCGGATGCCGGCGGCCCGGCCGCGCACCACCGCGATCTCGAACGCCCGGGTGCGGCCGGCCTGCACGGCGCTGAGCAGCGCGCTGAGCGGCACGCCCTGCGCGGCCCGGTCCGCGCCGAGCCGGGTCGCCTCCGCGAAGTCGTCGGCGCTGGGATCGGTGAGCCGCTCGAACGCGGCGAGCCCGGCCATGAACAGCACCGCGATGTGCCGCCGGTTCTCCTCCTCGGGGAGCCGCGCCACCTCCGCCGAGCACGCCCGGGCCGCGGCGACGAGCTCGTCGACGATGCCGGGGTCCCCGGCCATGTCCCGCAGCAGCGGCCCCAGCGACATCGTCCCGCCCCCCGCCGTTGTGGCCCGCGCACAATCCACCCGCCGGGCGTTGCACTCTGACGACTATCGATGCGTTTGTACCGCGGCTTTTCTGTTACCGCAAGGTAACAACGCCCCCCGCCGTCAGGAGAGCCCCGTGACACTCCAGCGAGCCCGCCGCGCGCTCGTCGCCGGTCTCGTCGCCGCCGCCACCCTCGTGCCGATCGCCGCCTCCGTTACCGCCGCAGTACCCACCGCCGCTGCCGCCGCCCTGCAGCAGGTGATGTTCGTCGGCAACAACTGGGACGGCACGGTCGACGTGATCCGGCCCAGCGGCGCGTACACCAGACTCGGCCGGATCAACGTCGTGCCGGACAAGACCCAGCGCCTGTGGGAGATCTACCTCAACCCCGTCAAGCTCGCCTTCTACCTCGGCGTCCAGCAGGGTCCGGGCGAGGGCCACGACCAGCTCGTCGACGACATGTACACCACGCCCGACGGCTCCGCGCTCGTCGTGTCCCGGCCGAGCTTCGCCGACGTGGTCTCGATCGACCTGCGCACCGGCGCGCTGCGATGGCGCTTCCCCGTGTCGGGGTTCCGCTCCGACCACATGGCCGTCTCGCCCGACGGCACCCGGGTCGCCGTGTCGGCCTCCACCTCCAACACCGTGCACGTGCTGGACATCGTGACCGGGCGGCAGGTCGGGTCCTTCGGTACCGGCGACAAACCCCACGAGAACGTCTACACCGCCGGCGGCAGGTTCCTGTGGAACATGTCGATCGGTGAGGTCAACACCGCGCTGGACGACCCGTGGCTGGACTGGACGAAGGGCGACCGGCACATCACGGTCGTGGACACCGCGACCTTCCAGACCGCGAAGGTGATCGACATGCGGCAGCGGCTCGACGCGTACGGCCGCACGGACCTGTCCGACGCGGTGCGCCCGGCCGTGTTCACGCCGGACGAGTCGACCCTGTACTTCCAGGTGTCGTTCTTCAACGGGTTCGTCGAGTACGACGTCGCCGCCGACCGCATCACCCGGATCGCGACGCTGCCGAAGAACCCCGCCACCAGCGAGGACCGCACCACGTGGGTGAACGACTCCCGCCACCACGGCCTCTCGATGAGCCCCGACGGCAGCAGGGTCTGCGTCGCCGGCACGATGGACGACTACGCCACCGTCGTGGACCGCTCGACGCTCACGCCGGGCCCGCTCGTGACGGCGAGCAAGCCGTACTGGGCGACCGTCAGCGCCGACGGCCGCGACTGTGTCATCTCCGAGTCCGGCGCCGACCAGGTCACCGCGATCAGCTTCGCCACGGGCCAGAAGGTCGCCTCGGTCGCCGTCGGTGACCACCCGCAGCGGGTCCGGCTGGGCCGCGTCGCCACCGACTGGACCGCCCCGCGCTAATGGTCGCTCGTGCCCCCGGCGTTAGGGTCGGGGGCATGATCCTTGTTCTGGGCGGGGCGGGGGTGGACACGGTGGTGTCCGTGCCGAGCCTGCCGCTGCCGTTCGCCGACAGCTACCTGGTGCCGGCGATCCAGACCCGCGCCGGGCAGACCGGCGACGGCGTCGCCCTCGGACTGCACGCGCTGGGGCTGCCCACCACCCACCTCGACGTGCTCGGCGACGACCCCGAGGGCCGGCTGGTGCGGGACCTGCACGAGCGGCGCGGCGTGCGGTTCGTGGCGGTGCCGACGCCCGCCGGCACGAAGCGCGCCGTGAACCTCGTCGACCCGCTCGGCCGGCGCCTGTCGCTCTACGACGGCAGCCGCCAGGACGACGCCGCCCTCTTCCCCGCCGAGCTGCTGCTGTCGCTCGCCGGATCCGCCCGGCACGTGCACGTGTCGATCACCCACCCGTGCCAGCACGCCGTCGAGGTGCTCGCCGGGCTGCCCGTGACCGTCTCCACCGACCTGCACGACTGGGACGGGGTCAACGCGTATCACGAGCAGTTCGCCCGCGGCGCGGACATCGTCTTCATGTCGGCGGCGGCGCTGCCGGACGTGCCGGGCACGCTGCGGCGGGTCCTCGCGATGGGCCGCCCGCGGATCGCGGTCGCGACGGCCGGCGCGGACGGGGCGTACCTGCTCGAGCGGGGCGCACCGGACGTGGTCCACGTGCCCGTCGCCGAGCTGCCCGCGCCCGCGGTGGACTCCAACGGCGCCGGCGACGCGTTCGTGTCCGGGTTCCTGTACGGCCACCTCGCCGGCGCCCCGGCCGCGACCTGCGCGCGGTACGGCGCGGTCGCCGGCGCGCACGCGTGCACCGTCCCCAGCACCCGGGTCGACCCGATCACCACCGCCGACCTGATCCGGCGCGTGTCCGGTCCCGCCTGACCGCTCCGGCGCGCCCGGTCCCGGCCGACCGCTCCGGCGGGGTCCTGCGCCCGCCCGGTGGCTTGACACCCGCCGGGGTCCGCGACTTCGATGGTCGGACGGCACAGGGGAGGAGCGGGGTCAGCGGTGGAGCTCGGCGTCGACCTCGGCACGTCCAGCACCGTGGCCTTCCTGCGCCGCGACGGCGGGCCACCCGAGCCGGTCCTCTTCGACGGCGCGCCGCTGCTGCCGTCCGCGGTCCTCGCCGGCGACGCCGGGGACTTCCTCGTCGGCCGGGACGCCGTGTACGCGGCCCGCGCCCGGCCCGAACGCTTCGAAGGCAACCCGAAGCGCCGCATCGACGACGGCGTCGTGCTGCTCGGCGCCGAGGTGACGGTCGAGGCGTTGCTCGGCGCGCTGCTGCACCGCGTCGTCACCGAGGCGCGGCGCATCGGCGGCACGGGCGTCACCGGCGCCACCATCTGCCACCCCGCCGCGTGGGGCCCCGGCCGCCGCGCCACGCTCCTGCGGGCCGCCGCCACCGCCGGCCTCGACCCCGCCCGCGTCAGGCTCGTCCCGGAGCCGGTCGCCGCGGCCGCGTTCCACCTGCGGCGGCACGGACCCGCGCCCGCCGATCTCCTCGTGTACGACCTCGGCGCCGGCACCTTCGACGTCGCCGTCGTCCGCCACGGCCCGGTGAGCGGCGGCCCGGGCACCGGCGGGATGGAGGTGCTGTGCAGCGCGGGCCTCGACGAGACCGGCGGCCAGGACGTCGACGCCGCGATCGTCGACCTGCTGCGCCGCCGGTCCGGGGCGCCCGAGCTGTGGGCCCGCCTGGACAACCCGGCGACCGTCGCCGACCGCGCCGCCCGCCGGCAGCTGTGGGACGACGTCCGCAACGCCAAGGAGATGCTTTCCCGGACCAGCTCGGCGCTGCTCTACCTCCCGCTGCTGGACACCGACCAGATCCTCACCCGCGAGGAGCTGGACGGCCTCGCCGCGCCGCTGATCCAGCGGACGGTCGCCGCGGTCACCGCCACCCTCGCCGAGTGCCCGGTGCCGCTGCGCCCGCTCGGCGCGGTCATCCTCGTCGGCGGCGCGAGCCGGATGCCGCTCGTCGCCACGATGCTGCACCGCGCGCTGGGCATCGCGCCGACCATCATCGACCAGCCTGAGCTGGTGGTCGCCGCCGGCAGCATCGACCCGATGGTGACCGGCCTGCCGCCCGCCGGCCCACCGGCGGGTCAGCGCCCGATCGGCTGGACGGGTCCCGTCCCGATCTCCGGCGGCGACACCTCGGGCGCGGTGCCCCTGTCCCCGCAGGCGCCGGCGGCGTGGCAGCACCCGGCGCCGACGTCCGGCCCGCCGCAGCCGCTGCCCACGTCCGGTCCGCCGCAGCCGATGCCGGGCCAGGTCCAGCCGGGGCCCGTGCCGCCCGGACAGCCGCAGCCGCCCGGATGGCAGCAGCACACGGGATGGTCGCACCACCAGGCCCCACCGCAGCAACTCCCACCGCAGCAGCCGCCCGTCCCGCCCCAGCAGGCGCCCGTCCCGTCGCAGCGGCAGTGGGTGCCGCCGCAGCACCAGTGGCCGGCGCCGCCCGTACACCTGCCGCAGCCGCCACAAGGGCAGCCTCCGGCGTGGCAGGGGGAGCAGTCATGGCAGGTCCCGCGGCCGGACGGGCCGGTCTGGACGGCGCCGCCGGGGTCCGCCGGCACCGTGCTCGTCAACGTCGAGCTGATCGAGCTCGTCACCCCGAGCCTGCAGGGCGTCACGCTGCGCGGGCAGCTGCACGGCGGTGACGCGTTCGAGCACGTGTTCGCCGCGGACCCCGACGGCCGGCTGCTGCTCTTCCCCGACACGGCCGCGCTCGCCAGGCACGCCGCCGCCGACCCGTCCGACCGGCTCATCGCGACGCCACCGTGGCAGGTGCGCACCGACGGCGGCGACGAGCTGCACTTCGACCTCGAGCTGCTCGTCGAGCACCTCGGCGGCCCGCCGCAGCGCTGGCTGCCGTCCTTCGTCTGCCGCTGCCGCGACCTGTGCGCCCAGCTCGTCGTGTACCTGGACCTCGACGACGCGGAGGACCTGCTCGGCGAGCACTCCACCATCGACCAGGTCGACGACATCCTGCGCCGGCACCTCGCCGACGCCACCGCCGGCCGCGGCGCGCAGCGCCGCCTCGCCCGCATCGACCAGGCGCAGCTGCTCGAGGACTGGACCGACCTCATCGCACTGATCGAGCAGAGCACGGTCAGCGCACCGTAGCTGTCAAGGGCTTTCGAAAGCTTCCGAAATTCATTCCCGGGCCGGGAATCGGCGGATATCAACGAAGCACCCCGCCGCCAACCCGCCACCCGGAGGGCACGTGACCCATGTGGACAGCCGCGCCGCCGACGGCTACGTCGCCCTGACGTTCGACGACGGGCCGAACCCGGCGACGACGGGCGCGCTGCTGGACGCCCTGCGGTCGGCCGGGGTGCGGGCCACGTGCTTCAACGTCGGCCGGCACGTGCAGGCCGAGCCGGCGCTCGCCCGGGCGCAGCGGGCGGCCGGCATGTGGGTCGCCAACCACAGCTGGACGCACGCACACCTGACCCGGCTCGACACCGTGCGGATGACCTCGGAGCTGGCGCGGACCCAGCGGGCCGTCCGCCGGGCGACCGGCACCACGCCGAGGCTGTTCCGGCCACCGTACGGCGAGACGAACGCCGCCCTGCAGGCAGTCGCATCCGGGCTCGGGCTGACCGAGGTCCTGTGGAGCGTCGACTCGCAGGACTGGAACGGCGCGGGCACGGACCGGATCGTGCGGGCCGCCTCGACGCTCCAGCCGGGCGGCGTGCTGCTCATGCATGACGGCCACCAGGCCGCGATCGACGCCGTGCCGCAGATCGTCGCGGACCTCACCGCCCGCGGCCTGCGCGCCGGCATGATCTCCACCGCCACCGGCCGGGCGGTCGCGCCCGACGGTTCACCCTGAAACGGAGCATGCATGCGATTGCGAAGACTGGTGCACGCGGGCGTCCTCGCCGTCGTGGCGGTCGGCTCGCTGGGCACCGTCGCGGCGTCGGCGCACGACGCCACGCCGGCGAAGCCGCAGGAGCAGACGCTGCGCTCGCTCGCCGCGCGGCACGGGCTGTACTTCGGCACCGCCGTCGACCCCGCCGCGTACGCGGCCGACGCCACCTACAAGACGATGGTCGACACCCAGTTCTCGACCGTCACCGCCGAGAACGCGATGAAGTGGGAGAGCCTGGAGCCGACCCGCGGCACGTACAACTGGGGCCCCGCCGACGCGCTGATCGACAACGCCGTGCGCAACCGGCAGCTGGTGCGCGGGCACGTGCTGGTCTGGCACAGCCAGGTGCCGGGCTGGCTGAGCGCCGGCATCAACGACGGCTCGATCGACGGCCCGCAGCTTCGCGCGCTGCTGAAGCAGCACATCACCGCCGTGGTCAGCCACTTCAAGGGCCGGATCTGGCAGTGGGACGTCGTCAACGAGGCCGTCAGCGACCCGTGGGAGACGCCCAGCGCCATCCACCTGGGCGGCAACGCCGGGTCGTTCAAGCAGAAGTGGGCCGACCTGCTCGGCCCGGACTACCTGGCCGAGGCGTTCCGGGCGGCGCGGGCCGCCGACCCGAAGGCGCTGCTGTTCTACAACGACTACAACATCGAGGCGTTCGGCGACGGCGGGGCCGGTGACAAGACCCAGTTCGTCTACGACCTGGTCAAGCGCCTGCGCGCAGGCGGCGTCCCGATCGACGGTGTCGGCAGCCAGGGCCACCTCGCCACGCAGTACGGCAACTACGACGTCTTCCAGGTGGCCGACGCGCTGCGGCGCTTCACCGACCTGGGGCTCGCGGTCGCGCTCACCGAGGTCGACGCGCGCAGCCTCACCCAGAACGCCGCCGACCCCACGCTGCCGGTGCCCGGGGCCGACGTCAGCGCCCGGGACCAGGCGGCCGCGTACAACTACCACGTGCTGCTGCAGGCGTGCCTGATGAACCGGCACTGCCTGTCGTTCACGGTGTGGGGCTTCACCGACAGGTACTCGTGGATCCCGGGCTGGTTCAAGAACCCGCCGGAGGGTCTCGGGTGCCTGTGGGACGCCTCGTACAACCCGAAGAAGTCGCTGCGGACGGTGCAGGGTGACCTGGTGGCGGCCGGGCCGCCGCTCGTCCAGCCGCGCATCCCGCAGGCGCCGCGGCAGCTGCCGCGGCGCTGATCCCGGGACCGCTGTCCGGCGTTGCGGCGGCGACGCCGGACAGTGCGGATCCCCGGTCCCCACGGGTGGGAGAGCGCTCTCTCAAGTTTGTCTTAGACTTTGATGAAGTCGGGTCTCCCGGCTTGACGTGCATTTTCGCATCGGCGAGCTTGAGTGGCATGAAGCTCCACCGGACCGTCCGCCGACGGACCCTAGCGCTCATCGTCTCGACCGCCGCCGTCGCCGCGCTCGGCGTGGTCGGGCTCGGTTTCGGGCTCACCAACGCCGCTGCCGCCACCGCCGGGCCGATCACCGGGATCGGCGGCAAGTGCGTCGACGTCGCCGGCGCCAACTCCGCCAACGGGACCGCGGTCCAGCTGTACACCTGCAACGGCACCGGCGCGCAGCAGTGGACCGTCGAGTCTGACGGCAGCGTCCGCGCGCTCGGCAAGTGCCTCGACGTGGCCGCGTCCGGCACCGCGGACGGCACCAAGGTCCAGTTGTGGGCGTGCAACGGCACCGGAGCGCAGCGGTGGACGGCGAGCAGCGGCCGCCTCGTCAACCCGAACTCCGGCAAGTGCCTGGACGCGTCGGGCAACAGCTCCGCCGACGGCACCCGCCTGCAGATCTGGGCCTGCACCGGCGGCGCCAACCAGGCCTGGAAGCTGCCCGGCGGCACCACCACCCCGACCACCCCGACGACCCCGCCCGGCTCGTCCCAGCCGCCGGTGACGGCGAAGAAGAAGGGCGTCAGCACCTGGGAGTTCCCGGGGCTGTCGCAGGCCGTCACGAACGTCGGCGCCGGCTGGTACTACAACTGGTCGCCGAGCAACGACAGCATGCCCGCCGCCGCGGAGTTCGTGCCGATGATCTGGGGCGCCGCCAACGTCACCGACGCGACCCTGGCGAAGGCGAAGAGCGAGGGCAAGGTGCTGCTCGGCTTCAACGAGCCGGACCTGGCCGGGCAGGCCAACATGACCGTCGAGCAGGCCCTCTCGCTGTGGCCGCGGCTCGAGTCGACCGGCATGCGGCTGGGCAGCCCCGCCGTCGCGTACGGCGGCAACACCCCGGGCGGGTGGCTGGACCGCTTCATGACCGGTGCGCGGCAGCAGAACCGGCGGGTCGACTTCATCACCCTGCACTGGTACGGCTCCGACTTCAGCGACGCCGCCGCCGGGCAGTTCGCCGGCTACCTGCAGGCCGTGTACGACCGGTACCGCCTGCCGATCTGGGTCACCGAGTACGGCCTGATGAACTTCTCCGGCACGCCCAAGTTCCCGAACACCGCGCAGATCACCGCGTTCATCACCGCGACGACCGCCCGCATGCAGGCGACGTCCTACATCGAGCGCTACGCCTGGTTCTCCCTGCCGGCGGTCGGCGACTCGCTGCCCTACGGCCTGTACAAGGACGGCACCACAGCGACCCCTGCCGGGCAGGCCTACCGCGTGGCCGGCTGACGGCCACCTCGCCGCGGTGGGGCTGTACCACTGCCCGGCGGCTCGTGTCAGCGGTTCGCCGTCAGTGAACCCCCATGAGTGAAGTCAGAAAACCTGGTACGTCGACGCTAGATTTTCGTGGTGGGCGGGGGTAGCGTTACTGGGGTCAAGAGAGTCGGAAAACGACGCTGACGATGCCACCCCTCCGAGGGTGAAGGGACAGAGCCGCGACTGGCTGCGACTCGTCCGGCACGATTGGAAGGGAACGACGAGAGAAAGGGGAGGGTTCACACCGTTGGATCGCCCGCTGTGGACCGTGCACACGGTCCGGCGAGCACCGCAGTATCCATCGAACGAGAGGTGGTCTCCGGTCTGGCAGATGCGATCCCCGCACCGTTGCCGCACATCGCGGCAGGTGTGGACATGACAATCCGGCATTCGTGTCGGTAGATGGTGTAACGACCCAATACCCTGGGCCCCGGCGCGAAAGCGCCGGGGCCCTCGACGCGGAGGTGACGTGTCCCCCTCGGACCATCCTTTAGACGACGACGACTTCCCCGCCTACACCATGGGCCGCGCAGCGGCGATCATCGGCGTCTCGCACGACTTCCTCCGCCGTCTCGGCGAGCTGAAGCTCATCAGCCCGCTGCGCTCCGACGGCGGGCACCGCAGGTATTCCCGGCACCAGCTGCGGCTCGCCGCCCGCGCCCGCGAGCTGTGCGACCGCGGCACCCCGCTCGAGGCGGCGTGCCGCATCATCGACCTTGAGGACCAGCTCGAAGCGGCCCAACGCACCATCCGGGACCTGCGATCCGAGGAGATCGATTAGAGTCCACCTCATGCGTGTGCTGTTCGTGTCCGCGCCGCTGCTTGGCCACATGCTGCCGCTCGTGCCGCTCGCGGAGGCGCTCCGCCGGGCCGGGCACGACGTGCTGATCGCCACCGCCGCCGACGCGCTCACCGCCGGACGGACCGCGAAGCTGCCGGTCGTCGATGTCGCGCCGGGCTTCTCCTTCGCCCGGATCGCCCGGCGGACGATGCTGCGGCACCCGTTCATCGCGCGCGCCGAGCTGGCCGGCACCGGCGGGACCCGCGGCGTCGGGCTGCTGTTCGGCACCGTCAACGAGCAGCTCGTCGACGGTGCCGCGGCGACCGCCGACCGGTTCCGCCCCGACCTGGTGGTGCACGAGCCCCTCGCGGTGGCCGGGGCGGTCGTGGCCGCGCGGCGCGGGGTGCCCGCCGTCCGGCACGAGAACAACCTCTTCGACGGCGCCGTCCTCACCGCCGTGACCGCCGGGCCGGCGCTGCGCCGGCACCACGTCGACGGCCTGCCCGACCCGGCGGCCGTGGTGCAGATCGCGCCGGCCGAGCTCGTGGGGGAGCGGCCCGGCCTGCCGATGCGGCGCCTGCCGGTCGGGGCGTCCCCGAACCGGACCGGCTCGTTCGCCCACCCGCGCGGCCCGTTCGCTGACCTGCGCGGTTCCGCCGTTGACCTGGGCGGCCTGTCCGCCGGCGTGGGCGGCGCTGTGCGTCCGGGCGGCTCGGCGGGCCCCGGCGGCGAGCCGGTCACGCCGCTGCCGCCCGCCGGGGGGCGCCCGCGGATCGCGGTCACCCGCAGCACCGTGGACGGGCCGGGCAGCGGCGGCATCATGCGCGCGATCGTCGCCGTCGCGGCCGGCGTCGACGCCGACATCCTCCTCGTCCGGCCCGAGCGCGGGCTGCCCGATCCGCTGCCCGGCAACGTGTACACCACCGGATGGGTGCAGCTCGACGCGCTCATGCCGACCCTCGACGCCGTCGTGCACCACGGCGGCGCCGGCACCGTCCTCGGCGCGCTCGCCGCCGGCGTCCCGCAGCTGGTCGTCCCCGGCCCCGGCGACCGCCGGCACAACGCGGGCGTGGTGGAGCGCTCCGGCGCCGGCTGGGCGATGTCGGCGTCCGCGATCACCGCCGACCAGCTGCACCGCCTCCTGTCCGACTACGGGCTGCGGGTGACCGCCGGCAGGTTCAAGGCCAGCATCGCCGCCCGCCCGCACCCCGACGAGGTCGCCACCCAGCTGGCCGCCATCGTGTAGCGCCGCCCGCGCCGGACTCCCGGCGGCGGCCGAGGGCTGGCGGGTGCCCCGCGTCGGTCGGGTGCGCGGCGGCGCCGATGGCCGGTGGGTGTCCCGCGGTCGTTGCGTGCGCGGCGGTCGATGGGCGGCGGGCGTACGCTGCTGGTCGTGGACCGGCTCGCCATCGACCTCGGCACCTCCAGCACGGTCGCGGTGGTGTGCGGCGCCGACGGCCGGGTGCGGCCGGTCCTGTTCGACGGCCGGGAGCAGCTGCCGTCCGGGGTCCACGCCGGTGCGGACGGTGCCCTGGTCGCGGGCCTCGACGCGGAGCGCCTGGCCCGCGCCGACCCCGCCGCCTTCGAACCCAACCCGAAGCGCCGCATCGACGACGGCACCGTCCTGCTCGGCCCACACGCCGTCGCCGTCCCCGACGCCCTCGCCGCGGTCCTCCGCGTGGTCGCCGCCCGCGCGCCGGGCGGTCACGTGGTGCTGACCGTGCCCGCGGGGTGGGGCGCGCCGCGGCGGGAGGTCCTCGCCGAGGCGGCCGCCCGCGCCGGGCTCGGCGCGGTGGACCTGGTCAGCGAGCCGCTCGCCGCCGCCGCGTACCTGACTGCGGCGGGTTCCCCGGTGCCGCCGGGCGCCGCGCTGCTCGTCGTCGACCTCGGCGCCGGCACCGCCGACCTCGCCGTGGTCCGCGACGGTCAGGTGGTGGCGCAGGGCGGCCTGGACGTCGGCGGCCTCGACGTCGACGCCGCGCTGGTCGGCGTCCTGGGTGCCGTGGTGTCCGCGGCCGCGCCCGCCGCCTGGCAGCGGCTGGAGTCGCCGGTGACCGCCGCCGACCGCCGCGACCGGCTGCTGCTGTGGCAGGAGGTGCGGGCGGCGAAGGAGAGCCTGTCCCGGCTCAGCGTCGCCCCCGTCCACGTCCCCGGCTACCCGTCGGACCCGCACCTGACCCGCGAGGAGCTGGAGTCGGTCGCCACCCCGCTCCTCGCCCCGGTCGCCGAGCTGGCCGCCGACCTCGTCGCCGCGTCCGGCGCCGGGGGCGGGGAGCCGGCGGAGGTGCTGCTCGTCGGCGGGGGCAGCCGGCTGCCGTCGCTGGCGCGGTTGCTGCACGCGCGGCTCGGCGTCGCGCCCACCACGGTCGAACGGCCCGAGACCGTCGTCGCCGAGGGCGCCCTCCACGCGACCGCGCCGCCGGCCGCGGCCGCCCCCGCCGCGTCCCCGCCGCCGGTGGCGGGACCGGCGGCCACTCCGCTGCGGCGCAGGTGGCTGAGCCCGGCGACGGTGCTGCTGATCCTGCTGTGCTTCGCGCTGCCGTTCGCGACCGTCTCCTGTGGACTCCCCGACGGCTACGGCCGCGCGAAGCCCGGCGGCACGACCAGTTACACCGGCTTCGACCTCGCGTCGGGCGGGACCCCCGACGTCGCGTCCGACCAGCTCCGCCCGGACGGCGAGCGGCGGCCGGACCGGCTCGCGCCGCAGCCGTCGTACATCGCCGGACTCCTGCTGCTCGGTGCCGTCCTCGCCGTCACGGTCGGGCTCGCGCAGGACCGGCGCCGCCGGGTGGCCGCCGCCGTCCTCGCCGGGCTCGCCGCCCTCGCCCTCGTCGCGGGTCAGCTGCTCGTCACCGACCGGCTCGCCGCCGCCGTCGCCGGGCAGAGCCGCCTGCCGGAGGGCAGGACACCCGGCGACATGGTCGGCACCGGCCCCGGCTTCTGGCTCGCGGTCACGCTGCTGACCCTCCTCGCCGCCGGCAACCTGGCCGCCCTCCGCACCCGCCGGTGACGCCCCCAGGCCGGGCGGGGTCAGGCCGGGGCGGGGTCAGTGGTTGCCGAACGGGTGGATGAGGCGGCAGATGCGGCGCTGCGAGCGGACGTGCTCCAGGTAGGCCGCCCAGGACGCGGACCAGGCGGGGCCGAAGCCGGCGATGAGCTCGCCGCCGCGGCGCAGCTGGCGGCTCGAGGCACGGGTCGCCCAGCGCAGGACGGGGGCGGTCAGGACGGGGCGGAGGCCGCGGCTGTCGTTGTTGTGCATGAGGTGGTAGGCGATGACCGCGTGCCGCTCGTCGCCCGGCTTGCGGAGCAGGTCGCTGAGCAGGGTGACGTAGTGCTCGACGACGCCGGGGTGGCGGCGCAGGACCGCGAGCAGTTCGCGGGGCGGGGCGCTGCGGGCGAGGGCGGCGGCCACGCCCGGGGAGTGCAGCATGACCAGGCGGGCCGGCAGCTCCTCCAGCTCGTGCAGCAGCGCGACGACCGGCCCGTCACCGAGCGGCCGGCCGGCCGGACCGGCGGGGGCCGTGGTCAGGCGGCGCACCACGGCGCGCAGGACGCGGTCGTCGGCGAGCAGCTGGAAGAGCCGGCGGTGGCGGGGGACCAGACCGGCGTCGACGAGCCGGTGGGCGACGTCCACGTCCTCGTGCGCCAGCGGCGCGTCGCCGACCAGCCGGCCGATGAGCCCTTCCAGGGTCTTCGCCGGCAGCACCACACCGGCCGGCGCCAGGCGCTTGAGCAGCCGCAGCTCGTCCACGGACGGGTCGGTCAGGCTCCACAGGGCGGCGGCCGTCGACAGGAACCGGTCGGGGTCGTGGGCCGCCGCGGTCAGGTGGTGCTCGACGAGCGCGGCGCGTTCGGCGCCGTCCACGTCGTCGCGGACCGCGCCGGCGAGGACGGCCTCGGCGAGCGGCGGCTCCAGGGTGGCGATGCGCGGCAGGAGCCACCGCCACCAGCCGGCGGCGATGTCGTGGCGGCGCACCGGGACGGCCTTGACCCGCCGGGTCAGCTCGTCGACGAGCGCCGCCGTGAGCCGGTCGCCGCATGGCCACAGCCCGGGGTCGAAGCCGGCCCGCGGGTGCCCGGCCCAGAATTCGACGAGGTCCCGCCCGCGGTCGGCGAGGTCGGACGGCTGGACGTCGATGCCGAAGCGGCCCGCGACCCGCAGCAGCGCCTCCGACCCGAGCGGCGCGGGCCCGGCGTTGAGGGCGGCGAGGACGAGCCGGCGGGCCGTGGTGTTGTCCGCGGTAGTCCACTCGCCGGCGGGCAGCGCGGGCGGCACGCGGGTGGCGACCTCGGCGCGCAGCGCGGCGGCGTCGGTCTCGCCGCGCAGCAGCGCCAGCCGGACGGCGGCGGCCCTCCCCGGCAGGATCCCGTCGGCGGCGGCGTCGTCCAGCGCCTCGAGGACCGGTCGCGGCCATGGCGTGACGGAGCTGGTGAACATGTCGGTGATGCCGCCGGTGTACGCGCGGCGAAGCGCCTGCGGGCCGTCGCGCAGCCAGCCGGCGATCGCCGGGGCGTGCGGCAGAGCCGGCTCGCGGCGCAGCACGGCGGCGAGGCCGAGCGCGGCGGCGGCGTCCGGTTCGAGGCCGCAGGCGGCGGCCAGGTCGAGCGCCTCGACGACGGCCCGCGGGTCGTCCTGCAGGAACCCGCCGACCCACCGCAGCGCGTGCGCCGTCGGCGTCGTGGCCGGGAACGCGCCGGCCGCCAGGTCGAAGACGGCGTAGCCGCGGCCGGTGAGCCCGGCGGCCGTGGCGGGGTCGACGCCGACCACGGGGACGCCCGCGGTGGCGGGGTCGCCGGCGTTGACCTCGAAGCCGAGGGCGAGGGCCCGCGCCGGCGGCAGCAGCAGCGTGCCGGCGGCGATCCACTCGACGATCCGGGTGGCCTCCGAGCCGACGAGCACGACCACCGGCGCGTCCGGCTCGCCGGCCCGGTCCAGGGCGGACACCAGCGCCAGGAGCATCGCGGCACCGCCCGGCTGGGCCGCGACGCGCTCCCGGACCAGTGCCGGCGTCAGCGTCGTCGCCGGCCCGCCGCCCGCGAGCGCCCCGCCCGGGATGCGCGGCCCCGGTGGCGGTGACATGGGGGAGTCCGGCGGGACGGCCGCGACCGGCGGGACGGCCGCGACCGGCGGGGCGGATGCGAGGGGCGGAGCGGCCGCGGGGGGCGGGGACCACAGCGGGGCGCCGAAGAGCTGCGCCGGCCGCAGCGTGCCGTAGTCGGCGGGGTCGTCGGTGACGATGCCGTGGCTGACCTGGCCGGCGTCGCCCAGGTGCCGGCGGAGCGTCGTGGCGAACGAGCCGCCGGCCGCGACGTGGCGGAACGACGGCTGCGGCGGGTCCCCGGCACCGGGCTCGTCCCGCCCCGCCGGCTCGTACAGCAGCACCGTGCGCACGGCGCGCGTCCCCCCGAGGAAGGTGGCCGCGGACCGCTCCCGCCGCGTCTCGTCGTCCATGCCGTCGCTCCCATCCTCGCCGCCCACGGTTCGGCGCTCTCTGACGGACCGGTCCGTCGCAGAGAAGGGAGCGGTGTGTCTACAGGTCCTCGACGACGGCGAGCACCGCGGCCACGATGTCCCGGATGCGGCCCCGGTCTCGCAGGATGCGGCCGACGTGGTCGCCCGCGGTGTCGCTCAGGCGGGGCCCGCCGTCCAGGGTGGGCACGGCGCCGTCACCGAAGGCGACGGCGATGACCTCGGCGACGACGGTGGCCGGGTCCTCGCCGGCCCGCAGCCGGGTGCGCATCGCGGTCATCGCCAGGTGGGCGAGCTCCCGCATGTACAGGTCGTCGCGCTCGCCGACGTCGATGAGGCTGAGGGCGGGGGTGTCCTGGTCGCCGGCGGGGCACTCCGGCGCGTACCGGGGCACCGGCACGTGCTTGTGCCCGAGGGGGCCCTCGACGTAGCGCTCGTACCACTCCCGCTTCGCCCGCATGACCCGCAGCACCGCCTCGATGTCGTGGCGCACGTCGACGGAGCCGTCCCAGTCGCCGGTGAACCGGCAGCGCAGCGCCGTCCAGCTGTCGACGGGCCACACGTTGGTCCCCGCGGTGACCGGGTTGCCGACCCAGTTGAGCATCTGCACGGCGAGGTGGACCAGCCAGCGGTCGCCGCCGAGCCCGTCGACCAGCCATTTCGGGGCGCGGGGGCGCTGCAGGGCGCCGATCTCGCCGCGCCGGCGGCGATGCCCGTTGACGGTCGCGGAGTTGATGAGGCCGCATATCCACGCGTCGAGGTTGTCGATGGGGGCGGTCGCGCGCCGGACGACGTCGTGGACGACCGCCTCGACGTCGTCATGGAAGCGGTCCAGGCAGTCGTCGGCCAGGTGTCGGACCGACACCGCGCACGCCGGGTGACCGCGCCTGCGCTCCATGCCCTGGGTGAGCCCCGTGTAGACGACCGGGTAGACCACCGAGTAGGCGCCGCCGGTCAGCCGGAGGCGCTCCGGCTCGTCCGCTCCTGCGACAGTCGTCGCGAGCGTCCCGAGCCTGGCCAGGCTGCGGACCTCATCGGCCGCCGTCGCCAGAAGTCGAGGCATGACGATTCCCCTTCGACAATTTCCAGGCTCGCGTGATGCGGGCAGGCAGTGAGGTGATGCTGCGCCGAATCGTCGTGTTGCACGCACATGCCAGTCTGGCATTGCATATTTGCAAGGGAACGGCACGAACCGGCGAATCGGAGATCGATCAGACCGGTGCGGCTCGGCCTTTCGGCCACCGGTTCCGTCGATCGGCACCGCGGCGTCAACGGATCGCCTTCCGCCGTTCATGAACGAACGACCCTGCCCGGGCGGCGGGGCCGCCACTGCGGTGGATCGGGACCGACGGTGCCGGCCAATGCGTACGGTTCGCCCGCTTGAGGTCATGTGATCGTCGATGGTCAATGTGATTTCGCGTGCCGTCCGTCAAAGAACATCCGGGCCGTGAGGGCGCGCCCGAGGACCGAGTGTGGAGGGGGCGTCATGCGCGGTTGCACCTGGCCGGCATTTCTGGTCGCCGGTGGGAGGGCCGCCGGACCGGCGTCCGCGTGGCGGTCCCCGGCTGCGGCTGACCCTTCGGGCGCCGGTCTGGGAGCATAGGGGCATGGCCACCCCGCCCACGGACCCGCCGGCTGACCGGATCACCGAGCTGCTGCACCGGGAGCTGCGCACCGCGCGGTCGGCGGCGATGGAGGAAGGGGCCAGCCCCGACGAGATCACCGCGGACCTGACCGAGCGGGTCGCCCGGCTGCGCCGCCTCAACGAGGCCGGCTGGCGCCCGGGCCGCGGCGGCGACCCGTCGCAGGCCACGCCGGACGCTCCCGACCCCGCCGACACCCCCTGACCGGGTGTCCGCCCGGGTTCCCAGCGAATTCGCAGCAACGCCCGCGGGCCTGCGCCAAGCGCCGCCGCCGTTGCCTTCCCGATCGGTAAGCTCGGCCGTGACCTGCGACGACGTGGACCGTGCCGGCCCCCGGCGGGGCCGGGTCCGTGCGGGAGGTTGATCAGGGGCTTGGGGGCAGCCACTACACTCGCACATGAATTTCCGGTGCAATCGATAGCTCCTGTCGTCGGCGGCTCCACTGATCTGCGACTCTTTTCGCGGCAGTCGGCACGTTCATGGCGGCCTTTCGAAATGGTCCGGACGGTTCGGACCGCATTTGCAACAGCGGGGGATGCCCCGCATACCGAGTAGTTGGAGGAGTTCGTGGGAGTCAGCCTCAGCAAGGGCGGCAACGTCAGCCTCACCAAGCAGGCGCCCGGCCTGACGGCCGTGTCCGTCGGTCTGGGCTGGGATGTCCGGACCACGACCGGCGCCGAGTTCGACCTGGACGCCAGCGCGATCATCTGCGGCGAGTCCGGCAAGTCCCTCTCGGACAAGCACTTCGTGTTCTTCAACAACCTCGCGTCGCCGGACGGCACGGTCCAGCACCAGGGTGACAACCTCACCGGTGAGGGCGAGGGCGACGACGAGCAGATCAACGTCAACCTGGCCGGCATGGCCGCCGAGGTGAGCAAGATCGCCTTCCTCGTGTCGATCTACGACGCGGACGGCCGCTCGCAGTCCTTCGGCCAGGTGTCCAACGCCTACATCCGGGTCGTCGACCAGAACACCGGCGCCGAGCTCACCCGCTACGACCTGTCGGAGGACGCGTCGACCGAGACCGCGATGGTGTTCGGCGAGCTCTACCGCAACGGCGGCGAGTGGAAGTTCCGCGCCGTCGGTCAGGGCTACGCGTCCGGCCTCGCCGGCATCGCCCGGGACTTCGGCATCAACGTCTGACCCTGACGGGTCCCAGCACCACCGCCGCGGGTCGCCCATCCACACGGACGGACGGCCCGCGGTTCCGTACCCACCGGTCCGTTACGGGCAGCGACCGCAGACTCACGCAGTCCGATATCCGCCACGGGGGTTTTCAGGTCTATGCCGCTCGAATTCACAAACCTGACCTAAGGTCCAGGTCGCGCGGCGGCACCGCAGCACGCAGTCCCGCCCGGGTCAGAGAAGAAAGGACACCGAGTGCGCTACTTCTCCCACCTGGACGGGTTGTCCGCCGGGGCGCTGTTCCACCGGCTGCCTGCCACGTTCTTCCAGGACAGTCCCCCTGAAGTGCTCGCCATGGCGCTCGGCGCCACCCTGTACTCCCCGGCGGTGCGTCCGCGCCTGGCCGAGGACATCCTGCGCTGCCACGCCGAGGGCGTGATGAGCATGGTCGGCTGCCTCGAGGACTCGATCCGCGACAGCGAGGTCGACGAGGCCGAGCTGAACCTCGCGCACCAGCTGCGCCTGCTCGCGCGCATGGAGGCGGGCGGGCCGCTGGTCTTCGTGCGGGTCCGCCACGCCGACCAAATCTACCGGCTCGCCGACCGGCTCGGTGACGATCTGCGGATCCTCAGCGGGTTCGTGCTGCCGAAGTTCCGCCCCGACGAGTCCGGCCAGGCGGGGCTGAAGGCGGTCCGGGAGATCGCCGACGGCAGCGGCTTGCCCCTGTATGCGATGCCGGTCCTCGAGACCCCGGAGATCGCCTACGCGGAGACCCGGATGCCGACCCTGCTCGCCGTCCGTGACATGCTCGATGGCAACCGCGACCGGGTCCTGGCCGTCAGGGTCGGCGCGACCGATCTGAGCAGCATCTACGCCCTGCGCCGGACGGCGGAGCTGACCGCGTGGGACGTCAACGTCGTGGCCGGCATCCTGACCGACATCGTCAACGTGCTGGCCCGCCGGGGCGGCTGGGGCGGCCGAGGCGGCCCGGGGTCGCCCACCGCGGGAGCAGGGTACGAGGTGACGGGTCCGGTGTGGGAGTACTTCTCCGGCGGCGAGCGGGTGCTCAAGCCGCAGCTGCGGGTCACGCCGTTCGAGGACCACGACCCGATGCTCCGCACGAAGCTGGTGCGCCAGTCCCTGGACGGCCTGATCCGCGAGATCGTGCTCGACAAGGCCAACGGCATGGTCGGCAAGACCGTCATCCACCCCAGCCACGCGGCGGCCGTGCACGCGCTGAGCGTCGTCAGCCACGAGGAGTACTGCGACGCGAAGGCGATCTGCGAGGACTACGCCGGCGACGGCGGCGGCGGGGTGCTGCGCAGCGTCTACATGAACAAGATGAACGAGGTCCGGCCGCACCTGTCGTGGGCGGAGCGGACCCTGGTGCGCGCCGACATCTTCGGCGTGGCCGCCGAGGGCCTCGACTTCGTCGACTTCCTCGAGGCGTCGGTCAGCAGCAGGGAGCCGGTGGCGTGAGCGAGGTGTGGTCCGGCACGTGGGTGACGGAACGGCTGGACGTCCGGCTCGTCGACGCCGATGGCGGCAGCCCGCGGGTCGCGGACCTGGCGGGGCTCGCCGTGCGGCGCAACCCGCGGCGCGCCCACCTGGTGGTGTCGCAGGTCCTCGGCAAGCACGTGCCCGCCGACCCGCACACGATCTACGCCGCCGGGCGCCTGCTCGGCCTGCGGGCGGCGGCCGTCCTGGGCGCCGAGACCGACCCGGCCGCCGGCTGGGACACGCGCGACTTCGACGAGGTCAAGGTCCCCGACGGCCCGCCGCTGGTGGTCGGGTACGCCGAGACGGCCACCTCCCTCGGGCACGTCGTCGCCGACACGTTCGCCGACGCCGACTACCTGCACTCCACCCGCCGGTCCGTGCCCGGCGTGGCGCTGCTGGGCAGGTTCGACGAGGCGCACAGCCACGCGACCGAGCACCTGCTGCTGCCCGCCGACGCCGACTGGCTCGACCGTGACGGCCCGCTCGTCCTCGTCGACGACGAGCTGACCACGGGCCGCACCGCCCAGGCGACGATCCGCGAGCTGCACGCCGTGCGCCCCCGCGACCGGTACGTCGTCGCCGCCCTGCTCGACCTGCGGACCGCCGCGGACCGGACCGGCTTCGCCGCGCTCGGCGAGGAGCTCGGCACCCGCATCGACGTGGTGTCCCTCGCCGCCGGTGAGGCCCTCCTGCCCGGCGACGCCCTCGAGCGCGGGCGGGACCTGGTGGCGGCGCTGGACGTACCGCAGCCGCCGCAGCGACCCGGCGAAGCCCCCGTGACCAGGATCGACGCCGAGTGGCCGGCCGGCCTGCCCGAGGGCGGCCGGCACGGGTTCGCCGCCGTGCACCGCCCCACGCTGCTGGACACCGCCGACCGGCTCGCGTCGCTGGTGTCCGCGGGGCTGCCCACCGGCAACTCCGACGCGCCGGTGCTGGTCCTGGGCAGCGAGGAGCTGATGTACGCGCCGCTGCTGCTGGCCCGCGCGCTCGCCCGGCACCGGCCGGTCCGCTTCTCCTCCACGACCCGCTCGCCGGTCCTGCCGGTCGACACGCCCGGGTACGCGATCCGCACCAGGCTCACGTTCGCCGCGCACGACGGCACCGACACCGACAAGCCCCGCTTCGCGTACAACGTGCGCGGCTTCGACCGGATCGTGCTCGTCGTCGACCGGACCGGCGATTCTCCCGCACTGTGGGAGGACGGGGGGCTGGTGGCGGCGCTGCGCGGAGTCTGCCAAGGTGTCACGGTCGTGGTCATCCCGGACCTCCGGCCGGCAGTCACCCGAGCAACGGATCCGCAGGAAGGTACCCGGTGAACGTCCAACCCCCACCGCCGCTGCACGGCCCGGACTTCTCGTCCTACGCCGCGTCCGAGGTGAGCTGGCTGCTGACCGACCTTTCGCACGTGAGTCTGGAGGCGCCGGCGGAGGAGCGCGAGGCGATGATGCAGGCGAAGGCCGGCCACTACGCCGAGTCGCTGCCGATCGAGTACCAGCCGACGGGGGAGTACCTCGAGCTGTTCCACGAGGCCCTGGCCGCGTCGGCGGCGCGGGTCGCGCACGCGGTCGGCGTCGTCACCGAGCTGGTCATCAAGGCGCGCTCGTCGGACGCGGTGCTCGTGTCCCTCGCCCGGGCCGGCACGCCGGTCGGGATCCTCATGCGCCGCTGGGCGCAGTTCGCGCACGGCGTGGAGCTGCCGCACTACGCGGTGTCGATCGTGCGCGGCCGCGGCATCGACGGTGAGGCGATGCGGCACCTCGCCCGGCACCACGACCCGGCCCAGGTCATGTTCGTCGACGGGTGGACCGGCAAGGGTGCGATCTGCCGCGAGCTGCGCGAGGCCGTCGCGGGGCTGCCCTTCGACCCGACGCTCGCGGTGCTGGCCGACCCCGGCGGCTGCACGGAGATCTTCGGCACCCGCGACGACTTCCTCATCCCGTCCGCCTGCCTCAACTCGACCGTGTCGGGCCTCGTGTCGCGGACGGTGCTCAACGACCGGTACATCGGGCCCGGCCAGTTCCACGGCGCGAAGTTCTACCGGGAGCTCGCCCCCGGCGACGTGTCGAACCTGTTCCTCGACGCCGTCGAGGCGCACTTCCCGGCGGTCGCCGCCAGCGTCGCCGCCGACTGGCCCGTGCTCGCCGCCACCGACCGCACCCCCGACTGGAGCGGCTGGAACATCGCGGTGCGGCTCGCCGCCGAGTACGGCCTCGACGACATCAACCTGCTCAAGCCCGGCGTCGGCGAGACCACCCGGGTGCTGCTGCGCCGCTCCCCGTGGCGGATCCTGATCCGCCCGGACGCGCACGCCGAGCTCGGCCACATCCTGCTCCTCGCCAAGGACACCGGCGTCCCGGTCGACGAGGTCGCCGACCTGCCCTACGCGTGCGTCGGCCTGATCCGCCCCAAGGGGCCCAGAGGGTTCGAGGGGGCCACGCAATGACGACCGTGGTCGCCACGGACCTCGACGGGACCGTGATCTTCTCCGAGAAGGCGATGTCGCACGGGCCGGTCCGCCCCGCGGACGAGGACCTCGTGCCCATCGACGTCGACGGTGACCGGATCTACGCGTACATGACCACCAGGGTCGTGCGGCAGTGGACCGGGCTCGCCGACGCCGGCGTGGTCGTGCCCGCCACGACCCGCTCCGTCGAGCAGTACCAGCGGCTGCGTCTGCCCGGGCGGCGCCCCGCGGCGGCGGTCGTGTGCAACGGCGCCCGCCTGCTGGTCGACGGCGAGTCCGACCCGGCCTGGGAGCGGCAGGTGCGCGGCCGCCTCGGCGCGGGCGGCGCGTCGTTCGACGACGTGTGGCGGGAGGCGCAGCGCTGGCGCGACCAGCGCGGCTTCGACGCGGTCCGCGCGGTCGAGGACTTCTTCATCTACCTCACCGTCAAGGTCCGCGAGCCGTGGCTGACGGACTTCGCCGAGGAGACCGCCGGCTGGGGGCGGATCAACGGCTGGAGGGTCTCACTGCAGGGCCGGAAGCTGTATCTTCTGCCCACCGGGCTGGACAAGGCCGCGGCGGTGGCGCATGCCGCCGAGCGGCTGGGCGCGGACCGGGTCGTCGCCGGCGGGGACTCCCTGCTGGACGCCGACATGCTCCGGACGGCGCACGCGGCGATCCGGCCGGCGCACGGAGAGCTGCACCTCACGGGCTTCACCTCGCCGCACTGTCTGACCACGGCCTCCGCGGGGGCGGCGGCCGGCGACGAGATTCTGGACTGGTACGTGGCGCAGACCGGTGACGGTCGGCCTTGAGGGACATCTGACAAGAGGAGAACAGAGCATGGCCACCGTGCTGGTGAAGGGCCAGAACACCGCGCTGACCGCCAACGACGTGCGCGTCGTGGTGGAGGTCGGCGTCGCCACCGACCTGTCCGCGCTGCTGGTGACGGCGGCCGGCAAGGTACGCACCGACACCGACTTCGTCTTCTACAACCAGCCGCAGGGGCCCGGTGTCTCCGTCAGTGACATTGGCGGCGGCAAGTGGCAGGCGTCGGTCACCACCGGCGCGATCCCGGCCGACGTCGACAAGGTCCGCGTCGTGGTCAGCGTCGACGGCACCGGCCAGCGGTTCGGGCAGTTCGCCCCGCCGGTCGCCAAGGTGTACGACCAGGCCGGCGGCGAGCTCGTCCAGTACGTGATCACCGGGCTGGACACCGAGAGCATGGTCATCGCGCTGGAGATCTACCGCCGCGGTGCCGAGTGGAAGGTCCGGGCCGTCGGCCAGGGCTACGCCGGCGGCCTCGCCGACCTGGTCCGCGACCACGGCGTGTCGGTCGACGACGCGCCGGCGCCGGCCGCGACCCCGGCCACCGCCCCGCCCGCCCCGCAGTCCGCCCCGCCCGCCCCGCAGTCCGCGCCGCCGGTGGCCCAGCCGCCCGCCACGCCGCCGCCGCCCGCCGCGCCGGTGTACACGATGCCCGCGCAGACGGCGCCCGCGCACGTCGCTCCGCCGCAGGAGACGCCGGCGTACGGGCAGCAGACCCCGCAGCACAACCCGCCGCCGTACGGCCAGCAGCCCCCGGCCGCCCCGGCCTACGGTCAGCAGCCTCCCGCCGCCCCGTACGGCCAGCAGCCTCCCGCCGCCCCGTACGGGCAGCCGACCCAGCAGATGCCGCCGGTCGCGCCGCCGCAGCCCGCCGCCCCGCCGCAGGACGCCCCGGTCGGCGGCCCCGGCGGCCCCGTCAACCTCAGCAAGGGCCAGCGGGTGTCGCTGCGTAAGCAGGACGGCACGTCGCTCAGCCTGGTCCGGATGGGTCTGGGCTGGGACCCGCTGAAGAAGCGCGGCCTGTTCGGCAACCGCGAGGTCGAGATCGACCTGGACGCCTCGGCGATCCTGTTCGCCGACAAGCAGCCGGTGGACATCGCGTTCTTCAACCAGCTGCGCAGCAAGGACGGCTCCGTCCAGCACACCGGTGACAACCGCACCGGCGCGGGCGACGGCGACGACGAGTCGATCGTCGTGGACCTCAACCGCGTCCCCGCCCACGTCACCTCGATCATCTTCGTGGTCACGTCGTACGAGGGGCACACCTTCGCGCAGGTCGAGCAGGCCTTCTGTCGGCTGGTGGACGAGACGACCCGCGCGGAGCTCACCCGCTATACGCTCTCCGGCGGCACGCCGAGCACCGGCATGGTCATGGCCAAGCTGCACCGCGACGGCAACGCCTGGAAGATGACGGCGATCGGCGAGCCCCAGAACGCCAAGCAGCCGCTGGAGATGATCCCGCAGCTCGGTCGCTTCCTGTAGGGCCCCGGCAGTCAGGAGTCAGGATCCGTCGGCATCAGGAGGGGGAACAATGACGGTGGTCTTCGTCAAGGGGCAGAACGCGCCCCTGGCGGCGCAGCAGGTCAGGATCATGGTCGACGCGAGCGTCGCGGTCGACCTGTCGGCGTTGCTGCTCGCGGAGACGGGACGCGTCCGGACCGACGGTGACTTCGTCTTCTACAACCAGCCGGCGGCGCCGGGGCTGACGTGGCTGACCGGCGGCGCCGGCGGGGCGCAACGGGTCGAGATCGACCTGGCGAAGATCCCCGCCGACGTCGACCGGGTCATCGCCGTCATCAGCCCCGACGACCACACCACGACGTTCGGGTCCGGCCCGGCGCCGGTCGCCCGGCTCGTCGAGGCGACCGGCACGGAGCTGGGGACGTTCGCCATGCAGGGCCTCAGCGAGGAACGGGCCGTCATCGCCTGGGAGCTGTACCGCCGGGCCGGCGCCTGGAAGGTCCGCGCCATCGGCCAGGGCTACTCCGGCGGCCTGGCCCAGCTGATCGCGGCGCACGGGGTGGACGTCGAGCAGGAGGAGCCGCCGCCGGCGCCGGTGACGTCGTCCCCGCACTTCCCGGGCACGTCGGGGCCGGTGACGTCGTCGCCGCACTTCCCCGGCACCGGCGCGGCCCCGGCCGCCGCCTCGCAGCAGCCGCTGCCGGAGGTCGGCGGCCCCCTGGAGGAGCGCCTCTACCAGCAGGTGTGGTCGATCTTCCAGGACGCGGCCCGGTCCACGTCGGCGCTGCGCTCCGCCGTCGGCTACGCGGAGCAGCGCCGCGACAACGAGGTCGGCGAGCTGCTCAACGACCCGCGGCTGCGCAACTCACCGCAGACGGCCGCGGCCCGCGCCGAGGCCGACCGCCGCCACGACGAGCTTGTCCGCCGCGCCGAGACGGACCGCCGCCGCGACGTCGAACAGCTCGTCACCGAGCTCAGGAGCCTCGCGGGCACGCTTCCGGCGCCGATGGCCGCCTGGGACAGCCCGCGCTGGCGGGACTGGCGCCTGCCGGAGACGATGACCGCCGGCATCCGCGTCGGTGACGTGCACGTGCCGGAGTCGCCGGAGCTGCGGATCCCGCTGCTGTTCCGGCTGCCGCTGATGCGGGCGCTGTGGATCGACTCGACCGGCGCCGACCGGGCCGCGGCCCAGGCGATGGCCCGCTCCGTCGTCGTGCGGCTCCTCGCCGCGCACCCGCCGGGCCAGCTCAGCGTGCAGGTGGCCGACCTCGCCGGCGGCGGCGCCGCGGGCCGCGCCTTCGACGGCGCCCACCTCGGCGGCGCGCCCGGCGGGGCGGCGTCGGTGCCGGTCGCCGCGACCCCGCAGGCGCTCAGCGACATGCTGGAGCACCTCGTCGAGCGGGTCGACCTGGTGCAGATGGCGATGCGCGCCGGCGCGATGGGCTCGCCCTACGAGAACATCGACGGCGGGCGGCGGCTGCTCGTGCTGCACGACTTCCCGTACGGTTTCGACGAGGCCACCTTCGCCCGCCTGCAGTACCTGCTCAACGAGGGGCCCGAGGCCGGCGTGCACGTGCTGATGGTCGCCGACCCGGCGGACTCCTCGACGCTCGGCCCCATGGTCGGGGCGGTGTGGCGCTCGATGGCCCGGCTGCCGGTCGTGTCCGGCGACCACATGGGCGACCCGTGGGTGGGGCTGACCTGGACGTTCACGCCGGACGTGACCACGGGCAGCGCCGCCGTCGACGAGATCCTGGCCCGCCTCGCCCGTCAGGCGAACGGGCAATGAACCGGCCGTGTCCCGCGGGGGTTGTCCGGTGCCGCTATAAGTTGATCGCAGACGCGCTGTCGTTGTAGCCGAGGAGATCACGTGTCTCAGTCATTCACTCGGGGGCAGAAGAGCCCGATTTCGAACTTCACCACGGGAGATGATCTGTATGTAGGCATCCAGTTGAACGCTCCCGGGATCACGTGGGACATCTCGTGCTTCGGGCTGGATGCCGACGACAAGCTCGTGGACGACAACTACTTCATCTTCTTCAACCAGCCGAAGTCGCCCGAGGGGTCGATCCAGAAGCTGGGCCCGCAGTCCGGTGACACCGACTCGTTCCGGGCGACGCTCAACGCCGTGCCGGAGAAGGTCGCGAAGCTGTCGTTCTGCGCGGCGATCGAGACGTCCGGCACCGCCAGCCAGCTCCAGTCCGGCTACCTGCGCATCGTCGCGGGCGGGCAGGAAGTCATGCGGTACAGCTTCACCGGCGCCGACTTCGGCACCGAGCGGGCGATCATCATCGGCGACCTCTACCGCAAGGGTGTCTGGCGCGCCGCCGCTGTCGGGCAGGGTTTCGCCGGCGGTCTCGCCGACCTGATCCGCTCGTACGGTGGCAACGTCGACGACGAGCCCGCGCCGGCGCCTTCGGGTCCCGCGCCCGGCTTCGCGCCGCCGCCCGGTGGCCCTCCGCCGCAGCAGGGTTTCGCCCCGCCGCCCCCGCCGCCGACCCAGCAGTTCGCGCCGCCGCCTCCGCCGCCCCAGCAGCAGTTCGCGCCGGCGCCGCAGCAGCAGGGCTTCCCGCCGCAGCAGCCCGGGTACCCGCCGCAGCAGCCCGGCTATCCGCCGCAGGGCCAGCCCGGTTACCCGCCCCAGCAGCAGGGCTTCCCGCCGCAGGGCCAGCCGGGGTACCCGCCCCAGGGCCAGCCCGGTTACCCGCCGCAGCAGGGCGACCTGCTGCCGTCGCAGGCCCAGCGGGTCCAGCCCGGCGTCATGCACAGCATCCAGAAGTACAAGGAAGCGCCGACCACCGGCCGCTGGACGAAGCAGAACGGCAAGCTCGTCAAGGTCACCCTCGGTCCGGACGCCCACGCGCGGCGCGGGTCGATGGTCGCCTACCAGGGCAACGTCGAGTTCGAGTACAAGGGCTCCGGCGGCCTGAAGGCGATGTTCGAGGGCGCGATGACCGGCCAGGGCCTGAAGCTCATGACCCTGAAGGGCCAGGGCGAGGTGTTCCTCGCCGAGAACGCCAGCGACCTGCACATCGTCGAGCTGCAGGGCCAGGCGCTGTGCATCAACGCCAACAACGTGCTCGCCTTCGACTCGACCCTCCAGACCGAGGTCAAGCGGATCGAGAGCCCCGGCATCCCGGGTGGCGGCATGTTCCACCTGGAGGTCAGGGGCCAGGGCACCGTCGTGGTCATGACCAAGGGCACCCCGGTCACGCTGCAGTGCCAGGGCCCGACGTTCGGTGACATGAACGCCGTCGTCGCCTGGACCGCCGGCATGCGGGTCGCGGTGTCGACGCAGGTCCGGGTGTCCCGGCAGATCTACGCCGGCGCCAGCGGCGAGTCCGTCGCGCTCCAGTTCATGGGAATGCAGGGCCACTTCGTCGTGGTCCAGCCCTACGAGGTCTGAAAGGGGACGCTGTGCAGAGTCCGCTGCTCCAACACTATGGCCAGACGCAGGTCCGGGACCGGATGAGTCTTCACGGCAGCAAGATCGCCAAGATCATCATGGGGCCGGGTCAGGATCTCATGGCCCGCACCGGCTCGATGATCGCCTACGAGGGGCTCATCGACTTCAACCCCAACCCGCCGCAGCTCGGCCAGATGGCCCGCTCCTGGGCGACCGGCGAAGGCGTGCCGCTGATGACCGCCACCGGCCAGGGCGAGCTGTACCTCGCCGACTACGGCAAGGAGGTCGTCGTCGTGCAGCTCGCCGGCGAGGGCCTGTCCGTCAACGGCAAGAACATCCTCGCCTTCGACGCGACCCTCCAGTGGAGCATCGAGCGGGTCAAGGGCGTCAGCATGCTGTCCGGCATGGGCATGTTCAACGTGGTCATCCGCGGCAACGGCTGGGTCGCGCTGACCAGCAAGGGCACGCCCGTCGTCCTCGACACCCGCGAGGCACCGACCTATGTGGACACCGACGCGCTCGTCGGCTTCACCGACGGGCTGAGCATCAGCCCCAAGCGCACCGCCCGCTTCGGCAGCCTCATCGGCCGTGGCTCCGGTGAGTCGTTCCAGCTCGGCTTCTCCGGGCAGGGTTTCGTGATGGTCCAGCCGAGCGAGGACGCGCGCCCCGCGGTCTCGGTCCGGGGCTGAGGAGACAGACATGTATCAGAGTTCCCTGCTGGCCAACCAGGAAGTCCAGAGCAACGAGCGCTTCGCGCTGCAGAACGGCAAGATGCTCAAGGCCACCCTCGGCCAGGCCAGCGGCATGCGGGAGTTCTACGCCCGCAAGGGCGCGATGGTCGCCTACCAGGGCGGCGTGAACTTCGACGCGCAGTACCAGGGCTGGGGCTCGCACGTGGCCCGGCACTTCACCGGTGAGGGCCTGAACCTGATGAAGGTCTCCGGCAGCGGCACGGTGTTCCTGGCCAACCAGGCCCAGGACATCCACATCCTCGACCTCACCGGCGACGGCCTCACCGTCGACGGCAACAACGTCCTCGCCTTCGAGACCCAGCTGCGCTGGGACATCGTCCGCATCGACTCGCAGGTGGAGATCGCCGGCGCCGGCGGCTACAACATCGACCTCGGCGGCAACGGCAAGGTGGCGGTCACCACGACCGGCGCGCCGCTGGTCATGCGGGTCACCCCGAACAACTACTACTTCGCCGACGCCGACGCGGTCATCGCCTGGAGCTCGAGCCTGCAGGTCAGCATGCAGGCGGCGGTCACGTCCTCGTCGGTGTGGCGCCCCCGCGGCAACACGGGCGAGAGCTGGCAGATGCAGTTCACCGGCGAAGGCTTCGTCGTGGTCCAGCCGGCCGAGCTCATGCCGCCCTACGACGCCCTCGCCGGCACCAACCTCGCCGGCCGCTTCGGCCTCGGCCAGCAGGGCGGCATGCAGGGCAACAACTTCTTCGGCGGCCGCTAGCTCCCCCGTGATCCGGAAGACCTTGTGCAGTCATAGGTGCACAAGGTCTTCCGGATCACGGCGTTTCCGGCCTGAGCTCGCCGGAGCCGCGGACGATCAGGCGGGTCTCGACCAGATGCGTGGTGGGCTCCCAGTCCTCGCCGTCGAGGCGGCGGAACAGGATGTCGGCGGCGACCCGGCCCATCCGGTACGGGTCCTGCGACACCACCGTCACCGCCGGCTCCAGCAGGTCCGCCAGGGGGAAGTCGTCGAAGCCGACGACCGCGACCCGATGCTGCAGCCCCCGGGCGCGCAGGGCGCGGATCGCGCCGATCGTGATGAGGTTCTGCGCGCTGAAGCACGCCGTCGGCGGGGTGGCGGAGTCCAGGAGCCGGCCGAACGCGGCCTCGGCCGCCTCGGTGGTGTGCAGGTCGTGCGCGATGTGCGCGGGGTCGGGCCGGATGCCGTGGTCGCTGAGGGCCTCCTTGTAGCCCTGGAAGCGGCGCCGGGCGGTCGCGATCGTGTGCAGGTCGCCGAGGAAGGCGATGTCGCGGTGCCCGTGGGCGGCGAGGTGGCGGACCGCGTCGGCGGCGCCTGACTCGTTGTCGACGAGGACGGCGTCGGCGTGCAGGCCGACGGGCGGGCGGTCGACGAAGACGAGCGGCGTGCCGGTGGTGACCTCGCGGGTCAGGTACGCCTGGTTGTCGCTGGCCGGCACGATCAGCATCGCGTCGGCCTGGCGCATCGCGAACGCCCGGACCAGCGCGCGCTCGCGGGCAGGGTCCTCCTCGACGCTGCCGGCGAAGACCATCACGTCGCGGGCGTGCGCGACGTCCTCGAGCGCCCGGTACAGCGCCGAGGAGAACGGGTTGGAGACGTCCTCGAGGACGGCGGCGACGGCGGCGGTGCGGCCGCCCGCGCGGCGCAGGCTGCTCGCGGTGATGTTGGGCCGGTACTCCAGCTGCCTGATCGCCCGCTCGACGGCGCCCGCCTTCGACGGGCTGACGCCCGGCTCGCCGTTGACGACCCGCGACACCGTCTTCGGGCTGACCCCCGCCAGCTGCGCCACGTCGCGCAGCGTCGGGCGGGCACGGGCGGCGCTGTCCACGGCACTCCCTCGCGGCAAGATCGGCTGCACCATTATCGCCGGGCCCGCCAAGTGTCCCCGACGCAGGTCGCTTTGACAACGATGTCAAGTCGCTGTCGTACAGCGCCAAGAGCATCAGCGCCGTCATATTGACAATCATGATGAGGTGGGTCGACACTCCTTGACATCGTTGTCAAAGCTGCCTTGAGGAGTTGACATGATGCAACGCAACCGTCCGGCGGCAGGGCTGCTCGCCGTCGCGCTGGTCGCCGCCGGGCTCACCGGCGCGTGCGGCGACGACAGCGGCGACGGCCAGGTGTCGGTCTCGCTGATCACGAAGAACTCGACCAACCCGTTCTTCGTCACCATGCAGGACGGCGCGAAGCAGGCCGCCGCCGCCGAAGGCGTCAAGCTGACCGTCGCCGCGGGCAAGGCCGACGGCGACGAGGCCGGCCAGGTGCAGGCCATCGAGGACGCCATCGCCCGCGGCGACAAGGGCATCCTCATCACGCCGAACGGCCCGGGCGTCAACCCGGCGATCAAGAAGGCCCGCGACGCAGGCCTGTACGTCATCGCCCTCGACACCCCGCCGGACCCGGCGGACACCGTCGACATCACGTTCGCCACCGACAACTTCAAGGCCGGCGAGCTCATCGGCAAGTGGACCGCCGCGCAGCTCGGCGGCAAACCCGCCACGATCGCCATGCTCGACCTGTTCAACGACAAGATCGTCTCGGTGGACTACAACCGGGACCAGGGCTTCCTGACCGGCATGGGGATCGACGTCAAGGACAAGAAGCGCAACGGCGACGAGGCGAAGACCGGCAGCTACTCCGGCGGCACGTACAGCATCGTGTGCAACGAGCCGACGGGCGGGGCGGAGGACGGTGGCCGTACCGCCATGGAACGCTGCCTGACGAAGAACCCCTCGGTCAACGTCGTCTACACCATCAACGAGCCGGCCGCCGTCGGCGCGCAGAAGGCGCTCAAGGCCGCGGGCACGCAGAACGTCCTCGTCGTCTCCATCGACGGCGGCTGCGACGGCGTCAAGCAGGTCAAGGACGGGCTCATCAACGCGACGTCGCAGCAGTACCCGACGAAGATGGCCGAGCTCGGCGTGAAGGCGATCAAGCAGATCGCCACCGGCGGCGAGAAGCCGAAGGTCACCGGCGGCCTCGACTTCTTCGACACCGGCGTCACCCTCGTCACGGACAAGCCGGCCACCGGCGTGGAGAGCATCGACAGCACCGCCGCCACCAGCCGCTGCTGGGGCAAGTCGTGACCGCGCTCGCTCGTGAGTTCTGCCGTCGCCGGTCGCTGCTGGGGTACGTCGTGACCGCGCTCGTGAGTCCTTCCGCCGCCGGTCGCTGCGGGGGTACGTCGTGACCGCGCTCGTGAGTCCTGCTGCCGCCGGTCGCTGCGGGGGTACGTCGTGACCGCGCTCGCGAGCACCGCCGCCGAGCAGTTCGCGCTCCGCCGCCGCTCGCCGATCCAGCGGGTCCAGCACGTGCTGCACTCGTACCCCGCGATCAGCCCGTTCCTGGTGCTCGTCCTCTCCTTCGCCGTGTTCTCGCTCATCAACCCGCGCTTCGCCCAGCCCAACGCGCTGTCGCTGGTGCTGCAGCAGGTCGCCGTCATCGGCGCCCTCGCCGTCGGGCAGACCCTGGTCATCCTCACCGCCGGCATCGACCTCTCCGTCGGCGCCGTCACGATCCTCGCCATGATGCTGTCCGCGAAGCTCGCCTCGGACGGCGGCATCCCCGGCGTCCTCGCCGTGCTCGTCGGCATCGCCGTCGGCGTCGCCGCCGGCACCCTCAACGGCGCGCTCGTCACCCGCATCGGGCTGCCACCGTTCATCGTCACGCTCGGCACCCTCAGCGTCTTCACCGCGATCGGGCTGCTGTACTCGAAGGGCCAGAGCGTCCAGTCCGCCGACCTGCCGGCACTGCTCAACTGGACCGGGGAGACGTTCGCGATCGGCCGCTTCCGCATCACCGCCGGCGTGGTCCTCGTCGCCGTCCTGTACGTCGTGGTCGGCTTCGCCCTCGCCAACACCGCGTGGGGCCGGCACGTGTACGCGGTCGGCGACGACAAGGAGGCCGCCCGGCTCGCCGGCATCCGCGTCGACCGGGTGCTGCTCAGCGTCTACGTCACCGCCGGCGCCATCTACGGCCTCACCGCCTGGATCCTCATCGGCCGCGCCGGCGCCGCCAGCCCCAACGCGATCACCGACGCCAACCTGGAGAGCATCACCGCCGTCGTCATCGGCGGCACCAGCCTCTTCGGCGGCCGCGGCGCCGTCCTCGGTACGCTGCTCGGCGCCCTCATCGTCGGCTTCTTCCGCAGCGGCCTGTCCCTCGCCGGCGTCGACGACCAGTACCGCGTCCTCGCCGTCGGCCTGCTCGTCCTGCTCGCCGTCGCCGTCGACCAGTGGATCAGGAGGGTCCGCGCATGACCGATCCCGTGCTCTCCGCGCGTGGCCTGGTGAAGACCTTCGGCCGGGTCGTCGGCCTCGACGGCGTCGACATCGACCTGTACCCGGGGGAGGTCCTCGCCGTCATCGGCGACAACGGCGCCGGCAAGTCCACGCTCATCAAGTGCCTCACCGGCGCCCTCGTCCCCGACGCCGGCACGCTGTCGCTGGACGGCCGGCCGGTGCACTTCAAGCGGCCGCAGGACGCCCGCGAGGCCGGCATCGAGACCGTCTACCAGACCCTCGCGGTCGCGCCGGCCCTCGACATCGCCAGCAACCTGTACCTCGGCCGGGAACGCCTACGCCCCGGCCCGCTCGGCACCGTCCTGCGGATGCTCGACAAGAAGGGCATGCGCCGCGACGCCGGCCAGGCCCTCGCCGACCTGGGCATCGGCACCCTGCAGAACATGGCCCAGCCCGTCGAGACCCTCTCCGGCGGCCAGCGCCAGGCCGTCGCCGTCGCCCGCGCCGCCGCCTTCGGCAGCAAGGTCATCGTCCTGGACGAGCCGACCGCCGCCCTCGGCGTCCGCGAGTCCAACCAGGTCCTGAAGATGATCGGCGAGGTCCGCTCCCGCGGCCTGCCCGTCATCCTCATCAGCCACAACATGCCCCACGTCTTCGAGGTCGCCGACCGCATCCACATCCAGCGCCTCGGCCGCCGCGCCGGCCTCATCACCCCCCGCTCCCACACCATGTCGGAGGCGGTCGCCGTCATGACCGGCGCCACCACCCTGACCGAACCCCCGGGCCGCCCTGACGACGGCAAGGCCGGTGCTGCGTGATCACCGTCGCCGTCACGACTGGCGCCACGACGCCGCCCGAGACCCCGGGCCGCTCTGACGGCCGCAAGGACGGTGCTGCGTGATCACGGCTGGCGCCACGACGCCGGCCGAGACCCTGGGTCGCTCTGATGGCGGCAAGGATGGTGACGCGTGATCACCGTCGCCGTCATGACCGGCGCCACGACGCCGCCCGAGACCCCGGGCCGCTCTGACGGCCGCAAGGACAGTGCTGCGTGATCACCGTCCTCGGCGAGGCGCTGGTGGACCTGATCGAGGGTCCACCGGCCGCCCCCGAGGCGTACCCCGGCGGCAGCCCCGCCAACGTCGCCGTCCGCCCTGGCCCGCCTCGGCACCGACGTCGCGCTGCTGCCTGAAGGACACCGAACGCCGCGCTGCTGACCGAGGGACACCGAACGCCGCGCTGCTGACCCAGGTCGGTGCCGACTGGCGGCGACGATGCGACGGGCCTGCTGCGTCGGTGGCCGCGTGAGCTCCTCCGCCGAGGTTGTCGCTCGGTGGCCGGGCGGGCGGGTCCGCCTCCTCGGCGAGCATGCTGCCCGGTGACCGCGCGGGCGTGGGCGGGCGGGTGTGCGTGGGGTGCGAGTGCGGGTGGTGCGGGTGGTGGTGCCAGAGGTCACGGACCCGGCGTGGCCCGCCGTACGTCGGGAAGACGTGGCGGGTGCCGGTATCGGTACCGCTCTAAATACCGTAGCAACGTCTTGCAAATCGGCGGCTGGGCGGGTTACGCACCGTCACTGTCGTCGGCGTGGTGGTGCGACACGGCGGGTGGGGTTGCGGCGGGTTACGGGGCGGTGACGGGGTCGAGCTCGTCGTAGCCGCTCTCGACGTCATTGAAGCCCAGGTACAGCTCGTCGGCGTGGTGCAGGTAGCTGTCGGCGGTAGGGGCGGTGGCGTCGGTCCACGTGAAGGTGGTCGGCTGGCCCGGCTGCAGCAGCGGCTCGCGCAGCGGCGGCAGCTGGGACTCGATCGCCGCCCAGTCGAGGGTGAGCCGGCACGGCGGGCCGGGGACGGGCGGCACGTCCCCGTCGAGGACCGCCTCGTCGAGGGCCTCCAGCGCGGTCGCGGCGGCCGGGTCCGTCGCCGCGCGGGCCTGCAGGTCCAGGAAATGTGTGACGATGCGGACCGCGTCCAGGGACTCGATGTCGCCGGGGTCGGTGATCCGGTCGAACAGGTCCCACGGCTCGCCGTCGCGCTGGGACTCCAGGAGCGCGGCGACCGTCGTGTCGTGCCGGGGGTCGCCGGTACGCAGGAACGGGTGCAGGTCGAACCCACCGGCGAGGGTGCCGTCCTGCACGACCCAGAGGTGCAGCACCGCCCCGTACCAGAGCGTCATGTACGCGAGGTGGTCGTCGTCGTACCGGCGGTCGAACGCGGCCCGGAGCGCGGCGAGGTCGCGGCCGGCGTGGATGTCGCCCTGGCGGGCGCCGCCCGGGCCGACGGAGAACTCCAGCAGATAGCAGCTCACCCGTGCATCTTTCACCCGTCGCGCCCGCGCCGACCTGCGGGGGCGGGGTGGCCCCGTTGTCCCGGGACATCGACCCGTGCTGTCGTGAGCGGCCAGCGAAGCGGCTCGGGCCGCTCACCGGTGTTGCAGGTGTGGCTCAGGCCGGCGCCGGAGCGTAGCGGAGGTGACGGCATGAGCGGCCAGCGGAGCGGCTCGGGCCGCTCACCGGTGTTGCAGGTGTGGCTCAGGCAGGCGCCGGAGCGTAGCGGAGGCGACGGCGTGAGCGCCGCCGATGAAGGAGGCGACAGGCATGAGGCAACGACGGGTGCGCGCCGCGGGGATCGCGGCCGCCGTGGTGGCACTGGTGGCCGGTGGGGTGAGCGTGCTGCCCGCGCTCGCCGCGGCCGGGCCGACCCTGGCCCAGGTGGCCACGGCGCGCGGGTTCTCGATCGGGACGGCCGCCGGGGTCAAGACCCTCGCGTCCAGCCAGTGGCGGTACGTCGCCGACACGCAGTTCAACTCGGTGACGATGGGCAACGAGGGCAAGTGGGACGCGACCGAGCCGGCGCAGGGCCAGTTCGACTTCGCGGCCGCCGACTTCATCGCCGACTACGCGCGCACGACCGGGAAGCGGCTGCGGGGGCACACGCTCGTCTGGCACAGCCAGCTGCCGGCGTGGGTGAGCACGGACCGTACCGCCGCGGAACAGCGCCAGGTGCTCCTCGACCACGTGACCGGGGTGGCCGGGCACTTCAAGAACAAGGTCGCCCAATGGGACGTCGTCAACGAGCCGTTCAACGAGGACGGCACGTTCCGCTCGTCCGTCTGGTACCAGCGGCTCGGTGAGGACTACATCGCCGACGCGCTCACCGCGGCGCGGGCGGCGGACCCGGCGGCGAAGCTGTACATCAACGACTACAACGTCGAGGGCGTCAACGCGAAGAGCACCGGCCTGTACAACCTCGTGCAGCGCCTCCAGGCCCGCGGTGTCCCGATCGACGGTGTCGGCCTGCAGGCGCACCTGATCGTCGGGCAGGTCCCGTCGACGCTGCGGCAGAACATCGAGCGGTTCACCGCGCTCGGCCTGAAGGTCGAGATCACGGAGCTCGACGTGCGGATCCCGTTGCCCGCCGACGCGTCGGAGCTCACCCAGCAGGCCGCGGACTACCGGGCGGTCGTCGGGGCGTGCGCCGCCGTCGCCGGGTGCACCGGGGTGACGACGTGGGGCGTCGGCGAGGCCGACTCGTGGGTGCCGGCGTTCTTCCCCGGGTACGGCGCCGCCCTTCTCTTCGACGAGCAGTGGCGGGCCCGGCCCGCGTACTCGGCGGTCGTCGAGGCGCTCGGCGGCACCCCGAGCGTGCCGGAGCCGCCGGCGACGCCGAGCCTGGTGACGGTCGCGTCGTGGCCGTTCGAGACGGGCCTGGCCGGCTGGGGTTCGCGCGGCAGTGAGGTGACGACGGCCAGCACCGCGGCCGCGCACGGCGGCACCGGCAGTGTCCTGTCGTCGGGGCGGACCGCGACGTGGCAGGGCCCGACCCGCCCGGTCCTGGACCTGCTCACCCCCGGCAAGCTGTACACGGTCTCCGCGTGGGCGCGCACCGCGTCCGGGTCCGGCACCGCCAGGCTCAGCATGCAGCGGCAGAACGGCACCGCCACCCGCTACGAGAACGTCAGCGCCAACACGGCGATCAGCACCACGTGGACCCGGCTCTCCGGCGACTACCTGTTCCTGCCGGGCGCGACGGCGCTGTCGGTGTACCTGGAGACGACGGACACGACCGGCGACCTGTACCTCGACGACGTCACCATCCAGACCGAGGGCACCCCGACGTCGGCGTCCGCGTCGGCCTCGCCGTCGGTCTCGGCCTCGGTGTCGCCGTCCGCGTCGAGGTCCCCGTCCGCTTCGGTCTCCCCGTCCGCGTCGAGGTCGCCGTCGAGGTCGCCGTCCGGGTCGCCGTCGGTGTCGCCCTCGTCGTCGGCGTCTTCCGGCGGTACCGGCTGCGCCGTGCACTACGCGAAGAACGACTGGGGCGGCGGGTTCGCCGGCGACGTCACGGTCACCAACACCGGCTCGACGGCCGTGACCGGGTGGACGCTGCGCTGGACGTTCGCCGGGAACCAGCAGGTGAGCCAGGCCTGGAGCACGGTCCTGACCCAGTCCGGCGCCGCGGTCACCGCCGTCAACGCCGCCTGGAACGGCACCATCCCCGCCGGGGCGTCGGCGAACTTCGGCTTCCTCGCCTCGTACACCGGCGGCAACACCGACCCGTCGGCGTTCACGCTCAACGGCACGGCGTGCACCCTACGGTGATCTGACCGCGGTGTAGACGGTGTTCGCCGACGTGCGGCGCAGCAGCGGGTTGTCGAACGTGACGACCGATGCCCGTACGTCGGCGAACACCGCGGACAGGGTGGCCGTGAACGCCTCGTCCGGCGGGTCGTCGGACCAGAGCCCGAAGACGCCGCCGGGCCGCAGGTGCCCGGCGAGGCGGCGCAGCCCGGCGACGGTGTAGAAGCCGCCGTTGCCGGGGTGCAGCAGGTGCCGCGGGGAGTGGTCGATGTCGACGAGGACGGCGTCCGCCGGGCCGTAGCCCGCGTCGCCGTCGGTCAGGGCGAAGAAGTCGCCGTGGACGAACCGGCAGCGCGGGTCCTCGGTCAGCGCCTTCGACAGGGGCAGCAGCCCCCGCCGGTGCCAGCCGATGACGGCGTCGAGGTAGTCGACGACCACCAGGGACCGGACCCGCTGGTCCTGGAGCACGGCGTGGGCGGTGTACCCGAGACCGAGCCCACCGACGACCACATCAAGGGGGCCGTCGGGCAGCGCCGCGAGGCCCAGCCGGGCCAGCTCGACCTCCGCGACCGTGAACAGGCTCGACATGAGGTACTCGTCGCCGAGCTTCACCTCGTGCACCTCGACGCCGAGCGACGGTTCCCGCCGCCGGCGCAGGCTGACCTCGCCGATGGGGGTCTGCTGCCAGTCGAGTTCCTCGAACCGCCGTGTCATCGACGCACCCTAGCGTGGCGCCGGCGGGTCCCGCGGCGCAGACTGGGAACATGAGCGAATTTCCGGTCATCTTCCGCGGCTACGACCGGGCCCGTGTCGACGCGTTCGTGGCGTCCACGACAGCGGCGCTGGAGTCCGGCGACCCGACCCGGCGGGCCGAGGCGGCGGCCGCGGCGAATGCCGTCAGCTTCCCGTCCGCCTCGTGGCGCGGCTACGACAAGGCCGCCGTCGACCACTACCTGCGCCGCATCGGCAAGGGCCGCCCGGACGACCGCGCGTAACGCCGCTCCGAGACGCTGTCAGGAGACGCTGTTAGGAGACGCTCACGGGCTCGCGGCGCCGCGTGGGCGCCGGCGGCTTCGGCGCGGTCCGCCGGTTCGGCAGTGCGAGCCGGAACACCTTCGCCCACGCGGAGGCGACCTGCTTCGGCAGCGGACCGCTGGTGTACGACAGGCCGTACCGCTGGAACAGGTCCTGGATCTTCGGGGCGATCTCCTGGTAGCGGTTGCTGGGCAGGTCCGGGAACAGGTGGTGCTCGATCTGGAACGACAGGTTGCCGGTCATGAGGTGCATCAGCCGCCCGCCGGAGATGTTCGCCGAGCCGAGCATCTGGCGCAGGTACCACTCGCCGCGGGTCTCGCCCTCGATCGACGACTTCTCGAACGTCTCGACGCCCTTCGGGAAGTGCCCGCACATGATGACGGAGTGCGTCCACAGGTTGCGGATCAGGTTCGCGACCGCGTTCGCCGCGATCGTGTGCAGGAACGACGGCCCCGACAGCAGCGGGTGCAGCACGTAGTCCTTCGCCACCTGGCGCCCGATCTTGCGCAGCACCTGCCGGACGCCGGCCCTGAACTGCGGGCTGCGACGGCGTTCCTTCGTCGACAGGTTCCGGCCGAGCTCCAGGTCGTACGCGGCGATGCCGTACTCGAAGAAGCACGCGTTGACGAAGTTCCACAGCGGCTGGCCCAGGTGGACCGGGTGCCACCGCTGGTCCTCGTCGACGCGCATGATCCCGTAGCCGAGGTCGTTGTCGCGGCCGATGACGTTCGTGTACGTGTGGTGCAGCTCGTTGTGGGAGTGTTTCCACTGCTCCGACGGTGACGCGTTGTCCCACTCCCACGTCGTCGAGTGGATCTTCGGGTCGCGCATCCAGTCCCACTGGCCGTGCATGACGTTGTGGCCGATCTCCATGTTCTCGAGGATCTTCGCCACCGACAGGCCGGCCGTGCCGACCAGCCACGCCGGCGGCAGGATCGAGAACAGCAGCACGCCGCGGCTGCCGAGCTCCAGCCAGCGCTGGACCTTGATGACCCGCCGGATGTACGCCGCGTCGCGCTGGCCCCGGCTGCTGATGACCTCGTCGCGGATCGCGTCGAGCTCGCGGCCGATCGCCTCGATGTCCTGCGGCGTCAGGTGGCCGACGGGGTTGACGGGCTTACGCTGCAACGTGGTCACGTTCGGCGGGGTCCTCTCAGCGGTGGGCCGGGGTGGAGTTCGTGATTCGGCCGGCGGGGTCGGCGGCGGTCTCGTGCTTCGGGGCCGGTGGTTCTTCTTGCTTCGGGCCGGTCGGGGTCGGCGCCGGTATCAGGCTTCGAGCCGGCAGGGGCCGGCGGCGGCGGAGATGCACGTCTGGACGAGGACGTTGTCGCCCTCGGTGGCGGTGGTGACCCGGCCGTCGCGCAGGTCCCTGACGGCGCCTTCGCGCAGCGGCAGCACGCAGCCGAAGCAGATGCCCATCCGGCAGCCGGACGGCATCAGGACCCCGGCGGCCTCGCCGGCCTCCAGCAGCGGCGTGCCGGGGCCGGCCTCGACGACCTTGCCGGACCGCTGGAACGTCACCGTGCCGCCGTCGCCGTCCGCGGCGACGATCGCGGGCCGGAACCGCTCGACGCGGAGCTCCCGCCGGCCCGTCCAGTGCCGGGTCAGCTCGTCGAGCATGTCGCTGGGGCCACAGGCCCACGTGTCGCGCTCCGCGAGGTCCGGGACGAGCGCCTCGAGGTCGGCGGGGGAGAGGCGGCCGTCGACGCGGGTGTGCCGCTCGACCAGCCTGACCCTGCCGTCGCGGGCGAGCCCCCGCAGCTCGTCGCCGAAGAGGACGTCGTGTCGTGTCGGCGCGGAGTGTACGAGTACCGCATCCGCCAGCCGGGTGGAGCGCAACATGCCCATCACCGGGGTGAGACCGCTGCCGGCCGTGACGAACAGGACCTTCGCCGCCGTGTCCGCGCCGGTGAACTCGCCGGTGGGGCGCTCCAGGCCGAGCAGCATGCCGGGGTGGGCACGGTCGATCAGGTGGCGGCTGACCGCACCGCCGGCGACCGCGGTCACCGTGACCGTCACCAGCCCGTCGGGCCGGTCGGGCGCGCTGGTCAGCGAGTACGCCCGCCACAGCCGCACCCCGTCGACGTCCACGCCGAGCCGCAGGTACTGCCCGGGCTCGTGCCGCCGCCAGCCGCGCCCCGGGCGCAGCGTGAGGGTGACCGCCCGCTCCGTCTCCCGGTGGACCGCGACGACCTTCGCCCGCAGCACGTCGGCGTTGCGCAGCGGCGCGATCACGTCGAGGTAGTCGGCCGGCACCAGCGGCGTCGTCAGGAGCTCGACGACCCGCCAGGCACCGGCGCGCAGGGCTTGAGCAGCGGCCATGGCTCCAGCATGAGGGGATGTTCAGGATAAAATCATGACCGGTCCGCGTGAATCGAGGCGTGATTCTTGTTCCCTGAAGACAAAACCAGCGCGCTCGGCGCCTTCCGGTTGCAGGCCGGCGTCACCGAGTCACTCCGCCACGCCCTGCCGGAGGTCGCCGGTCACGCCGTGGCCGCCATCGTCCAGGAGGTTCCCGCGTACGCGGGAGCCCTCACCGGCGAGATGGGCACGAAGATCGAGCTGGCGGTCCGCGCCGCGCTCGGCGGCTTCCTGAACCTCGCCTCCCGCAAGACCGGCCCCTCACCCATGGCCGCGTCCCTCGAGGGCGCGTACGCGCTCGGCCGGGGCGAGGCCCGCTCCGGCCGCAGCCTCGACGCGCTCCTCGCCGCCTACCGGGTCGGCGCCAGGGTCGCATGGCGGGAGCTCGCCGCCGTCACCGTCGGCGCCGGCATGGCGGCACCGGCCCTCGCACGCTTCGCCGAGCTGACCTTCGCCTACATCGACGAGCTGTCCGCGGCGAGCGTCACCGGCCACTCCGACGAGCTCGCGACCTCCGGCCGCGCCCGTCGCCGCGCCCTGGACCGCCTCGCGCAGAGCCTCCTGGTGGGCGAGCCCGCCCAGGCCGTCGCCGCGGCCGCGACCGCCGCCGAGGCCGCCGACTGGACCGCGCCGCAGACCCTGACCGCGGTCCTGCTCCCGGACAGCGGCATCCGCGCCGCCCGGCCCGTCGTCGACCTGCTCGACCCGCGGACCCTGCAGACCACCGTCGAGCACCTCCGCGACACGTCGGTCCTGCTCGTCCCCGACGCGCACGGCGCCGCCCGCGGCCACCTGCTGCGCCTCGTGGCCCCGCACGGCGCCGTCACCGGCCCGCCCGTGCCGTGGTCCCTGGCCCGCCACTCGTTCGAGCGCGCCGTCCGCGTGTCCCGGCTCTTCCCGGGCACCGCTCCCGTCGACACCGAGGAGCACCTGGTCGACCTCGTCGTCACCGCCGACCCCCGCGCTTTGGCCGACCTGCGCGAACAGGCCCTGGCCCCGCTCGCCGGCGAGCGCGAGTCCACCGTCACGAAGCTCGTCGAGACCCTGCGCAGCTGGCTGCTGCACCAGGGCCGCCGCGACGACGTGGCCGCCGACCTCTTCGTCCACCCGCAGACCGTCCGCTACCGCGTGGCCAAGCTCCGCGAGCTGTACGGCGACCGCCTCCGCGACCCCGAGTGGCTCCTCCTGCTGACCGTCGCCCTCGGCACCCCCACCGTCACCCCCTGAAACCCAGCCCCAGCACGCTTTTGCGCCACACTCACCAGCACGCACTACACTCGGTGGCCGGGCGGTGGACAGACTCGCTGTCCGATTTTTTTGCGTGCGTTACGGTGTGTTGAAAGCCGTGCGCCACCGCCGCCGCCCTTCGTTCCGTCCGTCGCAACCGCCCACGCCAGCCATCCCTCCCTGCCGGCGATTCGCAGCAACCCGGGTCGCGCGCGCCGTCACCGCGACGCTGCCACGCCCGCCCCGTCGAGTCCGCCAGCGCGGCAACTCTCGCTCGGGTGGCCGGGCCGCCCGCCCGACGTGCTCGCCAGAACGCCTCGACCGGATCTGACCTCGCGCGTGGCGTCGCGGAGGGGTCAGGTCGCCGACCGGTTTGAACTCGCCGTCGGAGCCGCCCCCGCGGGTGCTCGCCGCTTCTGGGGATCTCCACCTTGGTGTCCGGCATGCCGAACTCGGGCATGTGCTGGAACGCCAGCAGGGGGTCGTTGTCTTCTCGCCGCTGCTGGCCGCCTTGCGCTGCGGGTGTCGCCGCCCCGCGCTTGTCGTGCAGGCGGTGGAACGACGCGGCGTCGGGGCTGCCTTCCGGTTGGGTTGCCTTCCGTTCCGGACGCAGACGCTGGTCAATGCCCCTGTATGGGGCCTTTGTTCCATAGAAGGTGCGCGATCCACCTACGAGATGATCTTCAAAGTGCAGGTGGATCGCGCGACGTCTATGCGGGGCGGGGTGTTGACCAACGTCTGGGTCGGCAGGCAGGTGGGAGGGTGAGTCGGGTCAGTGTTGCGGGTGCCAGTCGCCGAGGTAGGTGTCGATGGTGGTGGCGGCGGCCTGGTCCGGGGTCAGCTGGGGGCGGTCGGCGGTGATCGCGGCGCCGGGGCCGCGGTTGTGGAACTCGGCGTAGCGGGCGTCGCGCCAGGACCAGGTGCCGAAGTCGGTCCACGGCGCGGCGGCGATGTGCGCGCCGAGGGTCGAGTCGCGGATGACGGTCTGGGCGACCGCGGCCGGGTCGTTGCTCGGGTGCCACGGGCGGCCCAGGAAGACCGTGCCGGCGGGGGCGTCGCTGGTCAGCTTGCTGTTGACGATCAGGAAGCCGAACGGGTTGGCGATCGACGTGCTCGCGGCGGTCACGTAGCCGTTGTTGGTGGTCGAGCCGCGGTTCAGGGAGCGGATCTCGCAGCGGTCGAAGACGGTGGTGGCGCGGCCGAAGATGAAGTCGACGTCGCCCTCGATGTAGCACTTGCGCAGGTAGACGCGGCTGATGGTGGCGGCGTCGGGGGTGTTGACGTACAGGGTGTCCTGGTTGCCGAGGAAGCGGACGTTGTCGAAGGCGACACGGTCGGCGCGGGTGAGGACGGCGACGGCCTGCTTCGATGTGATCTCGGGGTGGGCGGCCTCGTCGAAGTCGTTGGCGAAGGTCAGGTTGCGGGCGGAGAAGCCGGCGCCGGAGATGGTGACCGAGGCGCTGCCCGAGGTGCCCCACGTGCCGCCGTCCGGGCGGGGGGTGCCGTTGGCACGGTCGTCGACGATCACCACCTGGGTGGGGTCGGCGCCCTGGCCGCGCAGCACGATGTCGGGCTTGTCGGCAGGGATGATCACCTGGCCGCGGTAGACGCCGGGCCTGACCTTGATGGTGAACGGCCCGGGGTTCCCGGACGGCACGGCGTCCACGGCGGCCTGGATGCTGGTGTGGTCGCCCGAGCCGTCGGCGGCGACCGTCAGGTGCGGGCCCGGCCGCGCGCCGGCGGGTGACGCGGCGAGACCGGCGGTGGTGCTGCCGGCGACCGCGCCGAGCGCGGCGGTGAGCAGGGTTCGGCGGGAGGTCATCCATCGAGCTTTGCAAACGTTTGCTGCCCCTGGCAAGACCCGAAGCATTCAGGAATGCGCTTTCATAACGGGTTTTCATGAAGGGCGGGCGCCGTCATAGCGCCGGAGGATGGTCCGTCGCGGGATTACCCGCCGGTAGCGGAGTGGCTCCAGACTGGCCTGGCATTTATTGATGCCAATATGAGGAGCCCGCCATGCACCACCTCAGACGGCTCGCCCTGGTCGTCGTCGCGGCGCTCGCCGTGACGTTCGGCGGCGGCCAGGTCACGCCCGCGCTCGCGGCCAACCCGTACGAGCGCGGCCCCGCACCCACCGTCGCCTCCATCGAGGCCACCCGCGGGTCGTTCGCCATCGGCCAGACCACGGTGGCGCGCGGCAGCGTCACCGGGTTCGGCGGCGGCACCATCTACTACCCGACCAGCACGACCGCCGGCACCTTCGGCGCCGTCGCGATCTCACCCGGCTACACCGCGTCGCAGTCCAGCGTCGCCTGGCTCGGCCCGCGCCTCGCCTCGCAGGGCTTCGTCATCATCACCATCGACACCCTGTCCACCCTGGACCAGCCGGCCAGTCGCGGCCGCCAGCTGCTCGCCGCGCTGGACTACCTGACCGGCAGCAGCTCCGTGCGCACGCGCATCGACGCGAGCCGGCTCGGCGTCATGGGCCACTCCATGGGTGGCGGCGGCAGCCTCGCCGCGGCCACGACCCGGCCCGCGCTGCAGGCCGCCATCCCGCTCACACCCTGGAACACCACGAAGACCTGGTCGTCGGTGCAGGTCCCGACGCTCATCATCGGCGCCGAGAACGACAGCGTCGCGCCGGTCGCCTCGCACGCCGAGCCGTTCTACACGAGCCTGCCGGCGAGCCTCGACAAGGCGTACCTGGAGCTCAACAACGCCTCGCACTCGGCGCCCACGTCCAGCAACGTGACGGTCGCGAAGTACAGCATCTCCTGGCTCAAGCGGTTCGTCGACAACGACACCCGCTACGAGCAGTTCCTGTGCCCCAAGCCGTCCGGGTCGGCGATCGAGGAGTACCGCGACACCTGCCCGCACTCGGGCTGACGAATTCCGTCCGTCAGTACACAAGCAGGACCCGCCGGGAGGGGGGAAACATTCCCGGCGGGTCCGTCCTGTCACAGCACTTCTACGGCAGCGTCACCCGCTGCGCGTTGGTCCCGTTGCAGTCCCAGATCTGCATCTGGGTTCCGTCGGTGGTACTGCCCGACGGGTCGTCCAGGCAGCGCCCCGACTGCGGGTTGCGCAGCGCCTGGCTGGCGGACACGTACGTCCACTGCTGCGCCCCGGTGCCGTTGCAGTCCCACAGCTGGACCTTGGTGCCGTTGGCGGTGCCGCTGGCGCTGACGTCGAGGCACTTGCCCAGCGCGCGGACGGACCCGTCGCCGGGCAGGGTCCACTTCTGGGCGGCGGTGCCGTTGCACGTCCAGATCTGGACCTTGGTGCCGTTGGCGGTGGCGCCGGCGTTGACGTCCACGCACTTGCCCACGCCGGTGAGGGTGAGCGGCCCACCCGTACCGCCGCCGCCTCCGCCACTGGAGATCAGGAAGCGGTTGTTGGCGGTGTTCCAGTGCGTCGCCAGGTAGGACCCGGCGGGCGGGTTGGTGTTGAAGTAGTCGTTCTTGTTGCAGTCCAGACGGTTGTCCTGGGCCTGGTCGGTGCAGACGATCCGCATGACCGTGCCGGGGCCGTCGTTGTAGCACATGATGTCGTAGTCGTCGGTGCAGTGGCCGTACGCGGTGTGGTTCGGCGACGAGCTCATCACCGCGCCCATCGCGTGGGTCAGCTCGTGCGCGGCCGGACCCGCCGACCAGCAGCCCGAGTCGACCCGGCTGAACGAGGCGCCGGAGTTGTTGGCGTTGTCCTGCCCCGGCCGGTCGTCGAGCGTCACGTACGCGACGCCGCACAGCGCGGTGGCGTCCACGTACATCAGGTACTTGCGGTCGGTGCGGTTGAAGCCGAGGGCCTTGATCGCGTTGACCGAGTTGCCGAAGTCGCTGAGCGCGCTGTTGGCGATCGCGACGTTCGTGACCGTGATGTTGCAGCTGCTGTCGGTGACGAACCGGACGTGCCGGGTGCCGCCGGTCTGCGCGGCGGAGGCGCTGTAGATGTCGTCGACCTGGGAGGACCAGGTGCGGATCGACGCGAGGTACTGGTTGTAGCGGTCGGCGTTGCCGGAGCCGCGCACGTACAGGACCTGCACGCGGTTGCCGGACACGCCGTCGCCGTCGCAGACGACGCTGAGCGGGTTGACCGCGAGCCCCGTCAGCGGCGGCACCGACTTGGACACGTCGAGGCCCTGGAACGGCGCGTCGGGGCCGTGCGTGCAGGCGCCCGGCACGGCCTTGACCTCGAGCAGGCCGGCGCAGCGGCCGGTGCCGGCCTTGAACCCGCCGTAGACGAGACCCCGGGCGGGGTCGTCGGCGGGCATCTTGAACGTCGCGGTTTCGCCGGCGTCGGCGACCGCGGTGTGGGCTCCGAGCCCCGCCGCGACCAGCACGAGTGCGGCGGCGGCGAGCAGGAGGCGGTGCGGATGGATGGAACGTCTCATGACTACTCCCGGTGGCGGCCGGTTCGTGACATCGTGACATCGATGTCACAGGTTTGTAGCCAGTGTCGTCCTCACTATCACTTAGGTCAATATGTGCGGATCTCCAGACCGGGATCTCAGGAGGTCAGGGCCGCCGCGAGCCGCACCGTGCCGGTCTCGTCGCGGTGCGCGACGCGGCCCTTGCCGGCGGTCTTCGCCGCGTACATCGCGACGTCCGCGTCGTGCAGCAGCTCGTCGATCCCGGCGTGCCCGCGCCAGCCCGCGACCCCGATGCTCGCCTGCGGCAGCAGCGCCGCCCCGGCGGTGCCGGTCGCTCCCAGCACCGCGTTCGGGACCGGCTCCTGGATCGCCGCGAGGAGCCGGCCCGCGACGTGAACGGCGTCGCCGGCGGCGTCCATGCCGTCCAGCACCACCGCGAACTCGTCGCCGCCGAGCCGGGCGGCCGTGTCGGCGCCGCGGATGCCGTCGCGGAGCCGCTGCGCGACCGCGACCAGGAGCTGGTCGCCGGCCGCGTGCCCGTAGGTGTCGTTGACCTGCTTGAACCCGTCCAGGTCGATGAGCAGCACCGCGACCGGGCTGCCACGGCCGGCCCGGGCGAGGGCGTGGCCGAGGTGCTCGCGCAGCAGCGACCGGTTCGCCAGCCCCGTGAGGTTGTCGTGGAACGCCTGATAGTGCAGGTCGGCGGCGTGCTCGGCGTTGACCAGGCCGAGGGACGTCTGCGCGGCGAGGGCCGCGAGCGACGGGCGCACCTCGGCGGACCCGTTGCCGACCAGGAGGTCACCGAAGTGCTGCTTGTCGGAGCGCAGCGGGATCCGGACGCCGCCACCCTCCGCCGCCGGCGGCACCGGGCCGGTCAGGAGCTCCACCGGTACAGGACCGGCGGCGGTCACCACGAGGTCGTCGACGACGGTGACGGCCCACCCGCCGGGGATGCCGTCGAGCAGCTCGACCGCCGCCTCCGCGCTCAGTCGCAGGATCGTCTCCCGGTCCTGCGTGGTCGCGAGCGTCGAGCCGAGCCGGGCGAACACCCGCTCCCGCGCCGCGGCCCGCTCCTGGCGCCGGGTCGACTCCGCGACCGCCGCCGTGAACAGCGCGAGCGGCGGCACCCCGGGCGCCTGCTGGAGGAACTGCGCGACGTGCGACGGCTCCGTCAACGCCACCCCGGCGACCGCGGCGGCGAAGACGAGCACCGTGAACGCGAGCACGTGCCGCCACGTGCCGTACAGGCCGCGGAACGACACGAACACGAACAGCAGCCCCAGCGTCGCCACCCAGTCCCGCATGCCGAGACCGATCGCGAGCAGGGCGAGGGCCTCGAACGGGATCATCCACGCGGGGAACGTGCCCAGCCGGTACCGGCGCAACCACCACCCGGCGAGCGCGACCGCGGCCACGGCGGCGGCGACCCGCGCCGTGACCGGCCCGGTGCCGTGGCCCAGCACCCGGGGCAGCACGGTGACGAGGTTGAAGACTCCGAAGATCACGAAGAGCCAGCGGATCCGCCCGCCCAGCTGCTTCGGCGGCGCGAGCCGTCGGAGATTCATACCCCCGTCATCGGCAGATCCTCGGTCGACGTGAGCGGTGACGGACCGCTACCCTGTCCGCACGCGATACCGCTCAGCTCGGCACCACTCCGGCCGAACAAGACGTCGGCCGGGAAACACCGGCACAGGACGAGGCGGTGAGGTCAGGCGTTGGACGAGCCGGAGCGGCGCGCTGACACGCTGGCCGACGGTGTCCGTCGGCTGCTGCTGCTCTACGCCCCGCTCTTCGCCGTCGCCCTCGGCTGGGCCGTCGCCCGCGGGCTCGGGTTCGACGGCATGACGATCCTCGGATGGCTGCCCGGGGCCCTGTCCCTCGCGGTCGCCTCCTGGTTCCTGTTCCAGGCGTCCCGCCTTGACCGGCTCGCCCCCGCCGGCCGGCGCTTCTGGCGGCTCATGGGCATCGCCGCGCTGCTCATCGCGCCCGCCACGAAACCCCTGACCGAGGCGAGCCTCGGCGGCCGCAAGTCCGGGCCCGTCCTCGCCGGCGCCGTGCTGCTGCTCAGCATCGCGCTGCTGCTGGTGCTGTGGGGGCTGCTCCGGCTGCCGACCCGCAGCCGAAGTCGCGGCGACTGGCTGCGCCTCGGCCTCGACGCCGCGACCGTCCTGGTGTGCTCGGCGACGTTCCTGTGGCAGTTCGTGCTCGAACCGATCTCCGACGCCCGCGCCGACCTGCCGCGCGCACTGGGGCTGCTGGTGCTGAGCCTGCTGTGCCTGCTCGCCGTCCTCGCCGTCGTGAAGCTCATCCTCGTCGGCACCGACGCCGTCGACATGCTCGCGCTGCAGTCCCTCGCCGGCGTCGTCGTGCTCGGCGCGGTCGGGTCCGCGCTCGTGCCCGTGCTGCAGAACGACCGGCTCGCCGGCGTCTCCGACATCATCACCACCGCCGAGGGCACGATGGTCGGCCTCGCCGGGGTCGTGCAGCTGCGCCGCGTCCGGCCGGCGACCGTGGTCCGCCGGCGGCGCCGCCCGTACAGCATCCTGCCCTACTTCGCGGTCGTCGGCGTCTACCTGCTGCTCGTCGCGAACAGCGGCGACGGCCCCGTCCTCGCCGGCGCGGTCGCCGCGACCGCCACCGTCGTGCTGCGGCAACTGCTCGCGTTCCGGGACAACGACGCGCTGCTCGGCACGGTCCGCGAGCACCAGCGGCTCCTGCACGAGCAGGCGACCCACGACGCGCTCACCGGCCTGCCGAACCGGTCCCTGTTCAACGACACCCTCGACGCGGCCTTCCACGGCGCCGCGATCCTGGTCGACCTCGACGACTTCAAGACCGTCAACGACACCCTCGGCCACCACGTCGGCGACGGCCTGCTCGTCGAGGTCGGCCGCCGGCTGAGCGCCGCCGTGCGCCCCGGCGACCTCGTGGCCCGCCTCGGCGGCGACGAGTTCGCGGTCCTGCTGCCACTCGCCGACGAGGCCGCCGCCGGTGAGGTCGCCGAACGGATCCTGGCCGAGCTCGCCAACCCCGTCACAACACACGGCCACCTGCTGACCGTGAACGCCAGCGTCGGCGTCGCGCAGCGCCCCGCTTCCGACGACCCCCAGCTGCTGCTCCGCCACGCGGACATCGCCATGTACGCCGCGAAACAGGCCGGCAAGGGACGGTTCGCCCGGTACAGCCCGTCGCTGGCGGGCCTGCTCGCCACCCCGGCCCAGCGCGCCGACGAACTCCGCGCCGCGATCAACGCGGGCCGCGTCGAGCTCACCCACGAGCCGATCGCCCGCCTCACCGACGGCGCCGAGGTCGAACGCCGCCTCAGCGCCCGCTGGCCCTCCGTCGACGTCGCCGACCTGACCGTGCCCCTCGTCCGCTGGCTGCTCACCGAGGCGTGCCGCGTGACACCCCCGGGCCGCCCGTTCACCGTCGACGTGAGCCGCTCGGCGCTGCTCGCCCCCGGTTTCCCGCACGACGTCGCCGGCATCCTGGCCGCCGCGGCCGTCGCCCCCGCCAGCCTCACCCTGGCCGTGCCGGCCGCTCTCGCGGGCGAGGACGCCGGCGAGGGTACGGGGGTCCGCGGCGCGCTGCAGGAGCTCCGCGCGATCGGCGTCGGCCTGGCCCTGGACCACACCGGCACCGCACACGCCCGCCTCGACCTGCTGGTCTCGTTGCCGTTCACACGCCTGGTGCTGGACGCCGCCCTGTTCCCGACTGCTGGCCCAGTCCCCGCGACCGCTCCTTTCTCCCCGGACGGCCGCTTCGCTGCGAATGCCCCTTTCCCCGCGGACGGCCGCTTCGCTGCGAATGCCCCCTTTCCCGCAGACGTCCGCTTCGCCGCTGATGCTCCCTTTCGAGCAGATCACCCCTTTTCTCCGGGTAGCCCCTTCTCCGCGGACGACCTCGACCGCCGCCGCGATGCCCTCGTCGACGCCGTGGCCCGACTGGTCGCCGCAACGGGCGTAGAGACGGTGATCAGTGGCGTCAGCGACCCTGGCCAGGTGGCGCGCCTACGGCACCTCGGGTTCACGCTTGGCTCGGGCCCAGCCGTCACCGCGGTCGGCGACCTCCGCCTTTCGAGCCACTGACGCAGGCGCCTCGCGCCGGCGGTCGAGGCCATGCGGCGAGCGGAGGGGTACGCCCGTTGCGGCGGCCAGACGGGCCGCCGAAGCCACTCGGGCCCGGCCTGCACCACCCCCGAGCCCGGCCTGGCACTGCCGCGCCCGCCCGTGTCCGGAACCGCCGGCCTCGCCCGTGAACCGCCGGCCTCGCCCGTGTCCGGAGACTGCCGCGCCTGCCCGAGTCCGGCCAGCCTGCCCGCTGCCGCTGTCACCCGAGCCGCCGGCCTGAAACCACCCAGGTCACTGCCTCGAAGTCACCCACGCGCAGAGTCCGAGCCGACCGGGCCGCCGGCCTGAAATCGCTCAAGCCCGGCCCGAAGTCACCCGAGCCGCTGATCGAGGCCGCAGCTCGGGCTGCTGCCTCGGCGCCCTCCAAGGGCCGCCGACCCGCGGAACCTCCCGGCGCCTGCCGGAAGTCTCTTTGCGCCATTGATCCGGAGCTCTCCCGGCTGCTGACCCGACCACTCCGGAACCCTCCCGAGCCGCTGGTCCGACCGCGGGCCCGACCCGACCGCGGGCCCGACCCGACCGCGGGCCCGACCCGACCGCGGGCCCGACCCGACCGCGGGCCCGACCCGACCGCGGGCCCGACCGACCGTGGGGTCGCGATGTCGCGCGCGTGGCCCGCGCGGGCGTCGCGGGCGACCGGGCGGCTGGGTGGTGCGGGGGAGGCCTTGCTGCAAGCTGCTGCGACCACCCCATGGCGGAGGACGGCCGGAGGTTCTCGGTGGCGGCGTTCCTTCTTCAACACCGTAACGCATGCCTGCAAATCGTGACTACGGCGAGGAATGAGTCACGTGCGGAACGTAGCGGGCCAGTACAGGCGCCGCGAGCAGACGCAAACAGTCACCGGCAGTCACAAGAGAGCGCTCTCCAGTGATCGGCGCAGTGGGGGGAGGGTAATGGGCAGGTCGGAGGCATCACGCTTCGTACGGATCGAAAAATAAGTGGCGCGCGGGGTGGCTGACCTCTTGACAGGGCCGCTCGATCGGGCAACCCTCGTCCTTGGAGAGCGCTCTCCCACCCCGACTCCGGAGCCGCCGTTCACGGTCCCGGAGTGACACACCCCCCCCGGATGGCCGGACCGAGCACCACCGTACCCCTACGGTGGCGCTGCCGGCTGCCGCCCGCCCTGAAACCGGGAGCAATTGATGCTGACCGCCGCACGACCGGCGCGCCGCCGCCGCCGGAATCTGATCATCGCGTCCGCCGCCGCCATGCTCATGCTGGCGACGTACGCGGTGACCACGACCTTGACGGCCTCCGCGGCCGACACCCTCCTCTCGCAAGGCAAGACCGCGCTGTCGTCGTCCGACGAGAACGGCGGCACCCCCGCCTCCGCCGCGTTCGACGGCAACACGACCGGCACCCGCTGGTCGTCGGCCGCGTCCGACCCGCAGTGGCTGCGTGTCGACCTGGGCCAGACCGCGACGATCACGCAGATCAAGCTGTACTGGGAGACCGCGTACGCGACGGCGTTCAAGCTGCAGACCTCACCGGACGGCAACACCTGGACCGACATCAAGTCGGTGACCGGGGCGACCGGCGGAGCGCAGACCTACGACGTGACCGGCTCCGGCCGGTACGTGCGGATGTACGGCACCGCCCGCGCCACCGGCTACGGCTACTCGCTGTGGGAGTTCCAGGTCTACGGATCGTTCGGCGGCACCAACCCCGGCACCTGTAACACGACGGCGAACGCCGCGCAGGGCAAGCCCGCCACGGCGTCGAGCGCCGAGAACACGGGCGCCAACGCCGCCGGCGCGGCCGTGGACGGCAACACCGGCACCCGCTGGTCCAGCCAGTTCAGCGACCCGCAGTGGCTGGCCGTCGACCTCGGCAGCAGCCAGTCGATCTGCCAGGTGACGATCAACTGGGAGGCCGCGTACGGCAAGGACTTCCAGATCCAGACGTCGCCGGACGGCAGCACGTACACCACGATCAAGACCGTGACCGGCGGCACCGGCGGCATCCAGACCCTCGACGTGACCGGCACCGGTCGCTTCGTCCGGGTGTACGGCACCGCCCGCGCGACCGGCTACGGCTACTCGATCTGGGAGTTCATCGTCCGGACCGGCACCGGCCCGACGTCGAACACGCCGTCGCAGCCGACGTCCCCGTCCCCGTCGACGACCCCCTCGACGTCCACCGGCCCGATCCAGGGCGGCGGCGACCTCGGCGCCAACGTGATCGTCTTCGACCCGTCGCAGTCCAGCGCGACGATCCAGGCGAAGCTCGACCAGGTCTTCACGCAGCAGGAGACCGCGCAGTTCGGCCCCGGCCGCATCCAGTTCCTGTTCAAGCCCGGCACGTACAGCGGCCTCAACGCCCAGATCGGTTTCTACACCTCGATCAACGGCCTCGGCCAGAACCCGCAGGACGTCCGGATCAACGGTGACATCACCGTCGACGCCGGCTGGTTCGGGGGCAACGCGACGCAGAACTTCTGGCGCTCGGCGGAGAACCTGTCCGTGTACCCGGTCAACGGCATCGACCGGTGGGCCGTCGCGCAGGCCGCCCCGTTCCGCCGCATGGACATCCACGGCGGCATGACCCTCGCGTCGCCGAACTGCGGCTGGGCGTCCGGCGGCTACATCGCCGACTCCCGCGTCACGGGCAACATCAACCCCTGCTCGCAGCAGCAGTGGTTCACCCGTGACAGCACGATCGGCAGCTGGAACGGCTCGGTCTGGAACATGGTGTTCTCCGGCGTGCAGGGCGCCCCGGCGAACAGCTTCCCGAACCCGCCGTACACCACGATCAACCAGAGCCCGATCACACAGGAGAAGCCGTACCTGTACATGGACGCCTCCGGCGCGTACCGGGTGTTCGTGCCGTCGCTGCGCACCAACAGCAGCGGCGCCACCTGGATCAACGGCCAGACCCCGGGCACCTCGCTCGCGCTGACCCAGTTCTACGTCGCCAAGCCGGGCGTCACGGCCGCGACCCTCAACGCCGCCGTCGCGCAGGGCCTCAACCTGCTCTTCACCCCCGGCGTGTACCACCTGAACAGCACCGTCAACATCAACCGCGCCAACACCGTGGTCCTCGGCCTCGGGTACGCCACGATCGTCGCGGACAACGGCGCCCTGCCGATGGCCATCGGCGACGTCGACGGGGTCAAGATCGCCAGCCTGCTCTTCGACGCCGGCCCGACGAACTCCCCGGCGCTGCTGCAGGTCGGCCCGAACGGCGCCAGCGGCAACCACGCCACCGCCCCGAACCTCATCTCCGACGTGTTCCTGCGCGTCGGCGGCGCGGGCGCGGCCAAGGCGAGCGCGGCCCTGATCGTCAACAACAACAACACGATCATCGACCACATCTGGGCGTGGCGCGCGGACCACGGCGACGGCGCGGGCTGGACCTCCAACCCGTCCGACAACGGCCTCATCGTCAACGGCCAGAACGTCCTCGCCTACGGCCTGTTCGTCGAGCACTTCAACAAGTACAACGTGGTCTGGAACGGCAACGGCGGCCGCACGATCTTCTTCCAGAACGAGCTGCCGTACGACCCGCCGTCGGCCGCCGCCTGGTCCCACGACGGGATCGTCGGCTACGCCGCCTACAAGGTCGGCGCCAACGTCACCAGCCACGAGGGCTGGGGCATGGGCAGCTACTGCGTGTTCACCACGGACTCGTCGATCGCCGCCTACCACTCGTTCGAAGTGCCCAACACCCCGAACGTGAAGTTCCACAACATCATGACCGTGTCCCTGGGCAAGGGCTCCATCACCCACGTCATCAACGACACGGGCGCCCCCGCCCTCCCGTCCGCGGTGACCCCGTCCAACGTGATCAGCTACCCCTGATCACGACCTGATAGCAAGCAGGACCCGCACAGCACACCGAGGGCCGGTCTCCCGAACGGGGAGGCCGGCCCTCGGCCGTCGCGGCACGCCGGCAGATCAGGCGTGTGAGACGGTCAGGGCGTAGAACTTGACCTTCGCGCCGTTGGTGGTGCTGTCGGAGGAGGACTGGTTGTAGGAGCCGGCCTTGAAGTACATGCCGTACTGGTTGAACGACGACGGGATCGGGTAGCTGGTGGTGCTGCCGTTGACGGTCAGGTTGATCCGGTTGCCGCCGGAGATGGCGATGACGTAGGACCACTTGACGCCGAGCGGGACGTTGCCGACGAGGTGCAGGGTCTGGCCGCCGTCGGGGGAGTTCTCGGTGCCGAGGTAGATGTCGCCGTTGGGGCGGTAGTACAGCTCCAGCAGCGGCTTCGTCGACGGGCCGCCGGTGCCGAGGTGGACCTGGCCGACGCAGACGTTCTTCGTCACGTTCGGGATGCGCAGGGTCGCGCTCATGCGGTGCGACCCGGCGAGGCGCCAGTCCGCGGCGGTGCCGTTCGCGTTCATCTCGCGCAGCTCGGAGCGGGCGTAGTTGGAGTTCGGGGTGGTGACGCCCTTCTCCGGGGCCCAGAAGGTCATCGAGCCGTCGGTCTTGTCGGTGAAGAAGTACGCCGGGTTCGTGTACCCGTTCGGGCCGCGCAGCTGCGACGACGGGACGGTCGTGGGCGCGCCGGGGGAGCCGACGGGCAGCTGCAGCTGCCAGATCGACAGGTCGAAGTTGCCGCCGGGCGCGACCGCGGGGTTCAGGCCGCCGGAGGGCGGCGGCACGGTGCCGCCGGGCAGGGTCCACGTCTGGTTGGCGGCGCCGGTGCACGTCCAGATCTGCAGCCGGGTGCCGTTCGCCGAGCTCTGCCCGGTCGCGTCGAGGCACTTGCCGGAGCCGGCGTTGACCAGGGTGCCGTTCGAGGCGGTCCACTGCTGCGCCCCGGTGCCGTTGCAGTCGTACAGCTGGATGAGCGCGCCGTTCGCGGTCGACGCGGCGGTCACGTCGAGGCACTTGCCGAGCGCCTTGATGGTCGTGCCGTCGACGGTCCAGGTCTGGGCGGCGGTGCCGTTGCAGTCGTAGAGCTGGACCGCGGTGCCGTTGGCGGGGCTTGCCGCGGCCACGTCCACGCACTTGCCGCCGAGCCCCGTGATGGGTCCCGCGGTGGCGGCGTTGGCGTCGGTACCGCCGAGCGTCACGGCGAGAACCGCGGTGGTCGCCACCAGGAGGGCTGCGCCGGCGAGGGTGGGTCTGTTCATGGGGGTGTCCCTTGCGGAAGCGGGGATGGGGATTAGGCAAAGTGGTTAACAATAAACACTCCTATCAATGCCTTGTCAATGAACCGGTGTCGCGCATGTTGACGAACCGTCAGCCATCTGAAATCTTGGATGCCCAGCGACGCAAGAAATTTGCATAACCCGTCAAGATTTTGTGCGCCGCTGTGCAAGCCGCGTAGCAGTCGACCGCCACCGCCTGCTCCGTACACCTCACCGTCCGTCCCCGCCGCCGCGACCAGACAAGCTCCGACAGCCCGCTGGACGTCCTCCCGCGGGCTCGGTGCGTCGCGCCCCCCGCCCCGAGAGGCCAAGACGTCATGAGAACTCGAAAGACCAGGTGGCGGCTCTTTGCCGCGGTCCTGGCGACCGCGGTCATCGCCGCCACGATGCCCCCGGCCGCGCAGGCCGCCGGCGGGCCCAACCTCGCCCTCGGCAAGTCCGTACAGGCCAGCAGCTCCAACGGCCCGTACGGCACCGGCAACGTCAACGACAACAACGCCGGGTCGTACTGGGAGAGCACCAACAACGTGTTCCCGCAGTGGATCCAGGTCGACCTGGGCGCCAACACGGCCATCGACCAGGTGGTGCTGAAGCTGCCCTCGAACTGGGGCACCCGCACGCAGACCCTGGCCGTGCAGGGCAGCGTCAACGGCACCACGTTCAACGACCTGTCGCCGTCGGCCGGGCGGGTGTTCAACCAGTCCGCGCAGAACGTGGTGACCATCAACTTCACCGCGGCCAGCGTCCGGTACGTGCGGGTCACCATCTCCGCCAACACCGGCTGGCCCGCCGCGCAGCTGTCGGAGTTCGAGATCTACGGCGCCGCGGGCACCGTCCAGCCGCCGACCGCACCCGGCAACCTCGCCTACACCCAGCCCGCGTCGGGCCAGATCCGGCTCACGTGGACCGCGTCGACCTCGGCGGCGGGCATCGCCAGCTACCAGGTCTTCGCCAACGGCGCGCTGCGGGCGACGGTCGGCGGCAACGTCCTGGTGTACACCGACACGCAGCCGGACACGGCGACGGTCGAGTACTACGTGAAGGCGACCGACCCGGCGGGTAACACGTCGGCGGAGAGCAACCACGTCACCCGGACCGGGACCACCCCGCCGAACGGCACGAACCTGGCCCAGGGCAAGGCGATCGAGGCCAACTCCTCGGTGTTCTCGTTCGTGGCGACCAACGCCAACGACGGCAACGTCGGCTCCTACTGGGAGTCCAACGGCCTCCCCGGCATCCTGACGGTGAAGCTCGGCTCCAACGCCGACATCAGCTCCGTCGTCGTGAAGCTCAACCCCGACACCGCGTGGGGCCCGCGCACCCAGGCGATCCAGGTCCTCGGCCGCGAGCAGTCCGCGACCGGGTTCACGTCGCTGAAGGCCCGCGCCGACTACGGCTTCAGCCCGACCGGCAACCAGAACACGGTGTCGATCCCTGTCAGCGGCCGCGTCGCCGACCTGCAGCTGCAGATCTTCACCAACAACGGCGCCCCCGGCGGCCAGGTCGCCGAGCTCCAGGTCATCGGCACCCCGGCGCCGAACCCGGACCTCGTCGTCACCGCCCTCACGTGGTCGCCGTCGGCCCCGACCGAGGTCACCCCGGTCACGGTCTCCGCGACGGTGCGCAACGCCGGCACCGCCGCTTCCGCCGCCACCACGGTCAACGTCAACGTCGGCGGGGCCTCCGCCGGGACCGCCGCCGTCGGTGCGCTCGCCGCCGGCGCGTCCACGACCGTCACCGTCAACGCCGGCACCCGCGCCATGGGCAGCTACCCGGTGTCCGCGACCGTCGACCCCGCGAACACGGTCGCCGAGCAGGACGAGTCCAACAACGCGTTCACCGCCTCGTCGCAGCTCGTCGTCGCCCAGGCGCCCGGCCCGGACCTGCAGGTGCTGAGCGTGTCGTCGAACCCGGCGAACCCCGCGGTCGGCGCGGCCGTCAGCTTCACCGTCGCCGTCAACAACCGCGGTACCACCGCGTCCGGCGTCAACACGGTCACCCGCGTCACCGTCGGCGGCACCACGCTCAACGGCACCACGGGCTCGATCGCGGCCGGCGCCACCGCCAACGTCGCGATCAGCGGCACCTGGACCGCGACCAGCGGCGGCGCGACCATCACCGCGACCGCCGACGCCACCGGCGTGCTCACGGAGACCAACGAGAGCAACAACACCTTCACGCAGTCGATCGTCGTCGGGCGGGGCGCGGCGGTGCCGTACACCTCGTACGAGGCGGAGGCCGGCACCTACCAGGGCACCCTGGTGACCGCCGACTCGCTGCGCACGTTCGGGCACACCAACTTCGGCACCGAGTCCTCGGGCCGCGCGTCGGTGCGCCTCAACAGCCAGGGCAACTACGTCGAGATCACCTCGACCAACCAGGCGAACTCGATCGTCGTGCGCAACTCCGTCCCGGACTCCGCCTCCGGCGGCGGTCAGGACTACACGATCAGCCTGTACGCCAACAACGTCTTCGTCCAGAAGATCACGCTGTCCTCGAAGTACAGCTGGCTGTACGGCACGACGGACGACACCGAGTCGCTGTCGAACTCGCCGCAGGCCAACGCCCGCCGCCTGTTCGACGAGTCGCACGCGCTGCTGGCGTCGTCCTACCCGCCCGGCACCAAGTTCAAGCTGCAGCGCGACGCCGGTGACACCGCGTCCTTCTACTACATCGACCTGATCGACCTGGAGCAGGTCGCGCCGGCGCTCAGCCAGCCCGCCGGGTGCACGTCGATCACCACGTACGGTGCGGTCCCCAACGACGGCATCGACGACTCCGCCGCCATCCAGCGCGCCGTCAACGACGACATGAACGGCGTCATCAGCTGCGTCTGGATCCCGGCCGGCCAGTGGCGGCAGGAGCAGAAGATCCTGTCCGTCGACCCGACCCGCGGCCAGTACAACCAGAAGGGCATCCGCAACGTCACCATCCGCGGCGCCGGCATGTGGCACTCGCAGCTCTACACGCTCACCGAGCCGCAGAACGTCGTCGGCAACATCAACCACCCCCACGAGGGCAACGTCGGCTTCGACATCGACGACAGCACGCAGATCTCCGATCTCGCGATCTTCGGCGGTACGACCAACCGCGCCAACCGCGGTCACGGTCTGAACGGCCGGTTCGGGAAGAACACGAAGATCAGCAACGTGTGGATCGAGCACGTCAACGTCGGCGCGTGGGTCGGCCGCGACTACAGCGACACCCCCGCCTACTGGAACCCGGGCGACGGTCTCGAGTTCACCGGGATGCGCATCCGCGACACGTTCGCCGACGGCATCAACTTCTCCAACGGCACGAAGAACTCCCGCGTGTTCAACTCCTCGTTCCGTACCACCGGCGACGACTCGCTCGCCGTCTGGGCCAACCCGCGGGTGAAGGACGCGGCCGTCGACATCGCCCACGACAACCACTTCACCAACAACACCGTCCAGCTGCCGTGGCGCGCCAACGGCATCGCCATCTACGGCGGCTACGGCAACGGCATCGAGAACAACCTCGTCTCCGACACCATGAACTACCCCGGCATCATGCTGGCGACCGACCACTCCCCGCAGCCCTTCAGCGGCACCACGGTCATCGCCAACAACGGCCTCTACCGGTGCGGCGGCGTCTTCTGGAACGAGGACCAGGAGTTCGGCGCGATCACGCTCTTCCCGTCGTCGCTCGACATCGTCGGCGTCACCATCCGTGACACCGACATCTTCGACTCCACGTACGACGGCATCCAGTTCAAGAACGGCGGCGGCAACATGCCGAACGTCGCGATCACCAACGTGCGCATCGACAAGTCCAACAACGGCGCGGGCATCCTCGCCATGTCCGGCGCGCGCGGCAACGCCAACCTGACGAACGTGACCATCACCAATTCCGCCGACGGCAACATCGTCAAGGAGCCCGGCTCACAGTTCGTCATCACCGGCGGCTGATCATCCGTTCCGCTGCGGCGCGGGCCCGTCCTCTTCCGGGGGCGGGCCCGCGTTGCGTTTGTGTCGGCTGGGTGACCGTCTGTCAACCGCCTGGGTCGTTGGGCCGTCCGATGTACGCGGCACGGCGCCGCGTCCGTCCTGGAAGGAGCCCGCAGATGCTCCGCTTCTCGTTCTTCGCTCTGACCGTCGGGGTCGTCCTGCTGCTGCCGTCCGCGGCGGCCGCGGCCACCGACCTGCCCGCACCGACCGTCACCGGCACCGCCATCGGCCCCGCCTCCGGCGCCGGCCCCGTGACCCTCATCGGGGTCCGGACCGGCCGGCACGCCGCGTACGACCGGACCGTCTTCGACTTCACCGGTGGCACTCCCGCGTACCGCGTCGAATACGGCCGGCTCGAGCACCAGGCCCGCGACGAGGCGATCCAGCTCTCCGGCCCCGCCGACCTGGTGATCGTCTTCCAGGGCCTCGCCGGCGTCCGGGACACGGCCACCCGCAACCCGCGCCTGCCGACCCTGCTGCAGATCAAGTCGGGCGGCTTCTTCGAGGGGTACGCGAGTTTCGGCCTCGGCCTCGCCGACCGGGTTGGCTTCCGCGTCCTCATCCTGCACAACCCGGAGCGGATCGCCGTCGACGTCGCCCACCAGCCGTCGCAGCCCTTCGGCACGACCACCGTCGCGCGCACCGGCACCGCCCCCGATGCCGTGGTCGCCGCGGTGCGGTCGGGCCGCCACCCTGGCTACGACCGCCTGGTCTTCGACATGACCGGCCCCGACCTGCCGACGGTGTCCGTCTCGTACGCGTCCACCGGCCCGACGATCCGGCTCACCTTCACCGGCAACGGCTCACCCACGCAGTCGCCGCACGCGTCGTACACGGGCCCGGCCGATCACACGTTCGACCTGCCGTCCCTGCGCGCCCTGCACTTCACCATCATTGGCGCCGGCCTCATGACCGCCGACGTCACCACCGCCCACCGCAACGGCTTCCGGATCATGCTGCTCCAACACCCGACCCGCGTCGTCCTCGACGTCCGAACCTGACCGCGGCGGCCGGTGATGGCTGCCGGGGGCTCACGTTCTCCACGCCCATGATCGAAGGACGGGAACCGCCGCGCGGCTCCACGTCCTTGATCGAAGGACGGAACCGGCTGTCCGCGCGGCCAGGGCCGTCCTTGGATCACGACGGCGGGCGCAACATTCAACGCGATGGTCCCGGAGCGCCCGCTGCTCGTGATCGAAGTCGTCCGGTGGCTGTGTGGACGGCCGGGGTCGTCCTTGGATCAACCGCGACCGGGTGCTCGCTGCCAGGTCCGCCTTGGATCACGGGACGGTGGGCAACGGGCCGACGGGGGCAGGCGGGGGCAGGCAGTGGATGCGGCGCTCGGGCTGCCCCGCGTCTCGGCGCGGGCAGCGTGCCGCGCAGCGGCACATCGGGAGGGATACGGGGTGGGCGGGGCCGCCGGGCGTTCCTCTTGTCAGCGACCCTAGCACCACGCTGCAAATCGTCGGCGTGTCGTGTGAGGGCGGTATGACGGGGTGTGAAGAGAGGTGGTCAGGACGGGGGGTGCTCGACGCGGACGGAGAGGCGGGTCGTGCCGATGACGATCTCGTCGCCGGGGTTGACGGTGACGGTGGTGACCTTCTGGCCGTTGACCCGGGAGCCGTTGGCGGAGCCCAGGTCGGTCAGGGTGAGCCGGTTGCCGTCGAAGTCGAGGCGGGCGTGCTGGCGGGAGGCGCCCGTGTCGGCGAGGCGCAGGTCGGCCTGGTCGCCGCGGCCGATGACGGTGCTGCCGCGCTGGACGGCGTGGGCGTAGCCGTCGTCGGTGACGAGGCGGACGCCGCTGTCGGGGCCGCGCCGGGTGCGCTGGTCCGCGCCGGTGTACACCTGGGCGTCGACGCGGAAGAGGCCGGTCTCCAGGTTCTCGCCGCGGGACACCTCGACGAGGATGTCGCCGTAGACGGCCCAGCCCTGCTCGCCGATGTACTCGGCCTGCGACTGGGCGAGCTCGCGGGCGAGGGCGGCGGCGTACGCGGCCAGGCGCTCGTGGTCGGCGGGGGACAGGACGATCACATAGCGGTTCGGGACCAGGATCCGGCCGCCGGGGATGCTGGTCTTCCCGGCGTTCGCCTCGGTCTGCATCGCGTTGAGGATCTCCACCGGGTGGACGACACCCTTGAACACCTTGGCGAAGGCGCCCTCGACCAGACCCTCGAGACGCTTCTCAAACCGCTGCAGTCCGCTCACGCCGACACCTCCGCTCCGCTCCGGCGTCGCCGCGAGCCACCCTGCGCCTATGGTGAGCGGGCGTGCGGCCCGCTCACGCCTCAACGGTAGCGGGCATGAACGTTTCACGACCGTCGTGGTGCCGACAAGGCCGGCGCCAAGGGCGCTGAGCTGGGAAAAGGGCCAGGTCAGAGATGTCCCGGGACATCGGTGTAACTGGCGTCACCCGGAAGGAGCACCCAGGATCGCCGGTCATGAAGGTCTTGCACAAACGTGGACTCCTCGCGGTGGGCGCCGCCACCGCCCTCGCGGTCACCGGGATCATCGTCCTGCCCGCCGTCAACGCGTCCGCGGCCAGCGGCTGCCGTGTCGCGTACACGGTGAACCAGTGGCCGGGCGGGTTCACCGGCAACATCACGATCACCAACCTCGGCGACGCCGTGAACGGCTGGACGCTCGGCTTCACGTTCCCCGACGCGGGGCAGAAGGTCGGGCAGGGCTGGTCGGCGACGTTCAGCCAGAGCGGCGCCGCGGTCACCGCCCGCAGCCTGGACTACAACGGCGGCCTGGCGACCGGCGCGTCGACGAGCATCGGCTTCAACGGTACGTGGACCGCCGCCAACCCGACGCCGGCGACGTTCACGCTCAACGGCGTGACCTGCACCGGCGGGGTCACGAACAGCCCGACGCCGTCGAAGTCCCCGTCGAGCAGCCCGTCGCCGAGCACCAGCCCGAGCCCGAGCACGCCGCCGCAGGGTGGCACGCCGCTCGCGGCCAACGGGCAGCTGCACGTCTGCGGCGTCAACCTCTGCAACCAGAACAACAAGGCGATCCAGCTGCGGGGCATGAGCACCCACGGCATCCAGTGGTTCGCCTCCTGCGTCACCAACGCCTCCGTGGCCGCGCTTGCCGACGACTGGAAGGCCGACCTGCTGCGGATCGCGATGTACGTGCAGGAGCAGGGCTACGAGACGAACCCGGCCGGGTTCACCAACCAGGTCAACCAGTACGTCGACCTGGCCGAGTCCAAGGGCATGTACGCGATCATCGACTTCCACACGCTGACGCCGGGTGACCCGAACTACAACCTGGACCGGGCCAAGACGTTCTTCGCCTCGGTCGCGCAGCGCAACGCGAACAAGAAGAACGTCATCTACGAGATCGCCAACGAGCCCAACAACGTGTCGTGGCAGGGGATCAAGTCCTACGCGGAGCAGGTCATCCCGGTCATCCGGGCGGCCGACCCCGACGCGGTCGTGATCGTCGGCACCCGCGGCTGGTCGTCGCTCGGCGTGTCCGACGGCACCGACGAGTCCGAGATCGTGTCGAACCCGGTGAACGCGCAGAACATCATGTACACGTTCCACTTCTACGCCGCGTCGCACCTGGACAACTACCGCAACGTGGTGTCGCGGGCGGCCGGCCGGCTGCCGCTCTTCGTGACCGAGTTCGGCACGGTCACCTACACCGGCGGCGGCAACGTCGACCTCAACAGCAGCGCCGCGTGGCTGGACCTGCTCGACTCGAAGAAGATCAGCTACGCGAACTGGACGTACTCGGACGCGAACGAGAGCAGCGCCGCGTTCAAGCCGGGCACCTGCTCGGCGGGCAGCTGGACGAACCCGAACCAGCTGACCACCTCCGGCGCCTTCCTCCGCGGCCGGATCCGCACCGCCGACAACTTCTGATCCACCCGCGAAACAGGGGGCGGGACGCGCGCGCGTCCCGCCCCCGACGCACGTCAGACCAGCAGGGCGAAGTCCCGCTTCACCACGCGGCCGTCCACCAGCACGGTCCGCACGTCCGACGCGGTCACGCACGAGACGACCGCGCCCGCCCGGTCGCCCCGCAGGTGGCCGAGCCCGTCCAGGAGCAGCAGGTCGGCGCGTCCGCCCGCTTCGACGGTACCGACGACGCCGGCGAGACCCACGGCCCTGGCGCCGTCGAGTGTCGCCGCGAGCAGCAGGTCCCCGGACGGCGGCACCGACGCGGAACCCGTCGCCAGCCGGGCCGTGCGCAGCGTGTCCCGCAGCGGCTCGAACAGGTCCGGCGGGTTGTTGATCACGACGTCGACGCCGAACGCGGGCCGCGCGCCGGCCTCCGCCAGCCGCCCGTACACGGACCCGCCGTGCCCCATCACCGCCTCCACCGTCGGCGTCACCACGACGGCCGTGCCCGACTCGGCGAGCAGCTTCGCGTCGTCGGCGGTGACCGCGTTGAGGTGCACGAGCTGCAGGTGCGGGCCGAGCAGCCCCTCGTCGTGCAGCCGCCGCACGCACGGGCCGGCGACGTGCGCCGCGACCATCACGCCGAGCTCCCGGCCCCGCCTGATCGCGGCGGCGGCGGTGTCCCAGTCGCCGTACTCGGGGCCGAGGATCGACAGCGCGCCCGTGACCCGGCCGGTGGCGCGCCCGAGTGAGGCGGGGTCGCAGAACCCGACCACGGCGCGGATGCCGGACGTCTCGAACGCCTCGACCACCGCGTCGGTGTGCTCGGGGGAGTGGGTCGCGTTGCTGTAGTCGAAGACCGTGGTGACGCCCGCGTTGAGTGCCGCGCGGGCGCCGAGGAGCGTCGCCCGGCCGGCGTCGGCGGGGGACATCGCGGCCAGGGCGGCGCCGAGCACCTCCACGAAGTACCGGGACATGGGCATGTCGGCGCCGGCGCCGCGTAGCGGCGCCTGCCACACGTGCCGGTGCGCGTCGACGAACCCCGCGGTCACGGTGAGCCCCGTCGCGTCGATGACCTCACACGACGGATCGGCCTGGGCGGCGAGCGAAGGACCGACGGCCGTGATCACGCCGCCGGTACAGAGAACGTCGGTGCCCGGCAACTCCGGACCGTTGCCGGGCACGACGTGAGCGTTCTGAATGAGCACCTGACGATGCACGTACACCTCCGAGAAAAGCTTTCATGAAAGCTATCTCGAAAGTCATGTGCTCCGCAAGGCGCGGGGTCAGGTGGCGGTGCAGGTCACCGCCGGTGCCGAGTTGGTGCTGTTCCAGGAGCCGTTGAAGCCGAAGCTCGTGGACTGCCCGGCGCCCAGCTTGCCGTTGTAGCTCACGTTCGTGGCCGTCGAGACGGCCCCGCTGGACGTGATCGCCGCGTTCCAGAACGAGGTGATCGTCTGGCCGTTGGCCCAGGTCAGGCGGACCGTCCAGCCGTTGGTCCCGGCCGCGCCGGCGGTGACGGTCACGTTGGCGCCGAAGCCGCCGCTCCACTCGCTGGTCTTGGCGTAGCTCGCCGAGCAGCCGCCCGGCGGCACCGAGACCGACGCCGACGGTGACGTCGACGGCGACCGCGAGGCCGACGGCGACGTGGAAGGCGACCGCGACGGCGACGCGCTGTTCGAAGGCCCGGGCCCACCGGTGAAGATCACGTCACTGCAGAAGTAGTACGACTGGTCCAGGTGGCTGGCCTGCCAGATCGTGTACATGACGTGCCGGCCGGTCCGGCTCCCGGCGTTGACCTGCGCCTGGTACTGCGGCGCCGGCGCGTACCGCCCGGTGCTGTTGACCAGCTCGAGGCTCGCCCACGTCAGCGGCTGCGTGGTCGGGTCGAACCCCTGCTTGGTGATGTAGACGCGCAGGTAGTCGGCGCCGTGCTGGGCGGCGTCGGTGAGGGTCAGCGTGAAGTTGTTCGGCTTCGTCGCGGCGACCCACGCCCCGACGGTGTCCATGGAGGCGTACCGGCCGTTCTGTGTACGCCCACCGCTGCACAGCTGACCGTCGGGGATGGCGGCCTGGTGGTTGCCGGCGACGCCCTCACGGTAGAGGCCGTTCCAGTTCCACATCGTGTCCGGGTTGGCCTGCCAGGCCTGGGCGCACATCGGGTCGGTCTGGGACATGTTCGGGTTCTGGAAGTCGCTGCCCCACCTGGCCCAGCAGCCGTAGTTGCGCGACGGCGGGTCGGTGACCGAGCCGTGCGCGGCGGCGGGACTCTGCGCGACGACGACCGCGGCCACCGCGGCGGCCAGGGTGGCGACCGCGCCGATGGCGAACGGTCTCATACGGGCTGAAAGTTGCACTGGGAACTCCGTCACGTCGATGCGAGTTGCATGCATGGCGACGCCTGCGGCGCAGCTCAGATGCTGTCCGCGGCGCTGTGCGGCTCCCACCTACATGATACCCGCGCCATGGATCACCGCGAATGGACAGGTCCCCGATCGCCCATGCGCGGCTCTCCGTGCACCGACGGGACCGCCAACGTCGACGCCGCCGCGCGCGGCCCTCCACGCACCAGCAGGAAACCCTCACCGACCGCGCGACGCCACCCGCCGTGGGCGCACAAACTCCACCGGACCACGGAACCCGCGATGTTCGCCGCTCCCACGGAGCCCGGAGCTCATCGCCCTCGCGACGCCTGTCATTCCACAGCGGCCGAACGCTCCCGCCCCACTCCTCCCGCCGCCCCGCGCTCCGTTCCGCTCTGGGTCACGCACCTCTCTGCGCTGCATCGCTCTTCGTTGCGCGCCCGCACAGACGTTGGTCAATGCCCTGGTTTGCGGTATCAATCCAATAGACGTTGCGCGATCTACCCCCCAAGCGATCACTGAAACCGGAGCGGATCGCGCAGCGTCGATCGCGAAAAGGGGCTATTCAGGGCATTGACCAACGTCGGTGGGAGGGTTGCGCGGCGCGCCAGCCCGAACAGTTGGAGCGGCGGGGCGGGGACGCGTAGCGGGGCGAGCGGGCAAGGCAGCGCGAGGGGCAAGGACGGAGCGAGGATGCGTAGGCAGCGCGAGGGGCAAGGACAGAGCGAAAGAGGTGCAGGCAGAACGAGGGCAACGACAGGCGAGAACACGAGGAGGGGCCGGGATGGTGCGCGCACGCGCAATTCCAGCCACGCGCGCCGCGCGGGCTGTGCGCCGCTCGCGGCGCATTGGGGTGCGGGTGAGAATCCCCGCCGGGCCCCGCCGCGTCAGCGGTGGGGGGAATTACAGCTCAGCACTCGATGACGGTGACGGCCAGGCCGCCGCGGGCGGTTTCCTTGTACTTCACTGACATGTCGCGGCCGGTGTCGCGCATGGTGCGGATCGCCTTGTCGAGGGTGACCTTGTGGCTGCCGTCGCCGTTCAGGGCGAGACGGGCGGCGTTGATGGCCTTCACGCTGGCGATGGCGTTGCGTTCGATGCAGGGGATCTGGACGAGGCCGCCCACCGGGTCGCAGGTGAGGCCCAGGTTGTGCTCCAGGCCGATCTCGGCCGCGTTCTCCACCTGGGCGGGGGTGCCGCCGAGGACCTCGCACAGGCCGGCGGCGGCCATCGCGCACGCCGAGCCCACCTCGCCCTGGCAGCCCACCTCCGCGCCGGAGATGGAGGCGTTGCCCTTGATGAGGATGCCGATGGCGGCGGCGGTGAGGAGGAAGCGGGCGACGCCGTCGTCGGTGGCGCCGGGGACGAAGCGCGTGTAGTAGTGCAGGACGGCGGGGATGATGCCGGCGGCGCCGTTGGTCGGGGCGGTGACGATGCGGCCGCCGGAGGCGTTCTCCTCGTTGACGGCGAGGGCGTAGAGGTTCACCCAGTCGAGGACCTTCAGCGGGTCGGCGCCGTCGGCGGAGGCCTTCAGGTCGCGGTACAGTGCCGGCGCCCGCCGCGGCACGCGCAGCCCGCCGGGCAGGACGCCGTCGCGGGAGCAGCCACGGTCGACGCACGCCTGCATGACGGACCACAGGTGCAGCAGCCCGGCCCGGGTCTCGGCGTCGGGGCGCCAGGCGCGTTCGTTGGCGTACATGACGGCGCTCACCGGCAGGTCCAGCGAGGCGCACAGGGCCAGCAGCTCGCCGCCGGTCGCGAACGGATGCGGCAGCCGCGTGGTGTCGGGCACGATGCCGGTGTCGCCGACCACGAAACCGCCGCCGACGGAGAAGTACGTCCGCTCGAGCAGCGGCGCGCCGTCGGCGGAGAAGGCGGCGAACCGCATGCCGTTCGGGTGCTCGGGCAGCGACTTGCGCCGGTGCAGGACGACGTCGTCGTCGACGGAGAACGCGACGGCACGGCCGGTGGCGAGGCGGAGCAGGCCGGTGCGGCGGACGTCGTCGACGCGTTCGTCGGCGGTGTCGGTGTCGACGGTCGCCGGGTCCTCCCCGAGCAGGCCGAGGACGACGGCCTTCGCGGAGCCGTGGCCGTGGCCGGTGGCGCCGAGCGAGCCGAAGAGCTCCGCCCGCACCCGGGCGACCGGCAGCCCGTCCAGCGCCGACGCGAAGCGGCGGGCGGCGCGCATCGGGCCGACGGTGTGCGACGACGACGGGCCGATGCCGACGGAGTACAGGTCGAACGCGCTCAGCGCCAACGGGCTCACCCGACCAGGGCGGCGTAGGCGGCGGCGTCGAGCAGCTCGGGGGCGGCGCCCGTGAGGCGGAGCGTGAAGAGCCAGCCGCGCCGGTACGGGTCGTCGTTGACCGCTCCCGGTTCGGTGGCGATGAGCGGGTTGACCGAGACGACGACGCCGTCGGCGGGCGCGACGAGGTCGCTGACGGACTTCGTCGACTCGATCTCCCCGCACGGCTCGCCGGCGGTGACCAGCGTGCCGACCTCGGGCAGCTGCACGTAGACGATGTCGCCGAGCGCGGACGCGGCGAACGCGGTGATGCCGACGACGCCGTCGGAGAACCACTCGTGGTCACGCGTGTAGGACAGGTGCGACGGGATCGCGGACATGGCGCTCATCTCCGGCTGGTTCGACGACATGACGTTCACTTCGGCGGTGCGACGTAGAAGGGCAGTTGCACGACGGTGGCGTCGACGCTCGCGCCGCGGACGTCGACGGCGAGCCGGGTCCCGGGCTCGGCGAGGGCGGGCGGCACGTACGCCATCGCGACGGGATGGCCGAGGGTCGGCGACAGCGCGCCGCTGGTGACGGTGCCGGCCATCGCGCCGGTCGCCGGGTCGAGCACCTGGTAGCCGGCGCGCGGCGCCCGTCGGGATCCGGTGACGAGCCCGGCCAGGACCTCGACCGGCGCCGAGTCGCGCTGGCGGCGCAGGGCGGCGGCGCCGACGAAGTCGCGTTTGGAGAAGTCGACGAGGCGGGCGAGGCCGGCCTGCAGCGGGGTCCGCCGGACGGACAGCTCGTGCCCGTACAGCGCCATCCCCGCCTCGAGGCGCAGCGTGTCGCGGCAGGCCAGCCCCGCCGGCGTCGGGCCGCGGTCGAGCAGCGCCCGCCACACGGCGACGGCGTCATCCGGGCGGCAGTAGACCTCGAAGCCGTCCTCGCCGGTGTACCCGGTCCGCGCCAGCAGCACGTCCCGCCCGGCGAGCGGGAACGGGCGGATCGCGTAGTACCGCAGCGGCCCCGGGTCGAGGATCGACGCCGCCGAAGGCCCCTGCACGGCGATCAGCGCCCAGTCGGCGGACGTGTCGCGGACGGTGACGTGGAAACCGTCGGCGTGCTCGCGGAGCATCGCGAAGACGACGGCGGTGTTGGCGGCGTTCGCGACCACCAGGTAGCGCCGGTCCGCGAGGCGGTAGACGACGAGGTCGTCGAGGACCCCGCCGGTGTCGTGGCACAGCATCGTGTACCGGGCGCGCCCCACCTCGATCGCCGACAGCCTGCCGACGAGCGCGTAGTCGAGGAACCGGCCCGCGTCGGCGCCGGTGACCTCGAGCTGGCCCATGTGCGACAGGTCGAACAACCCGGCGGCGCGCCGCACCGCGTGGTGCTCGGCGAGGTCCCCCTGGTAGCGCAGCGGCATGCGCCAGCCGGCGAAGGAGGTGAAGGTGGCGCCGAGATCGCGGTGCACGTCGAAGAGCGGTGTCACGGAGGCTCCCTGGGTCCGGATGCCGTCGCGGACGGCACCCCTGCTGGGTGACCTCCCCGCTCTGTCATCGGAGCCTGAGAGCTTCGCCGCCCGCGACGAGCGGGACGGTTTGCACCGTGGGCGCAGGACACGGATCGTCCTGACTTTCCAGAGTCGCCTGACCGCGGCGGTACCGATGCCTGAGAGATTCTGGGGAGAACGTTGCTCCTTCGGCGCCTCGGACTGACCGAGGGCTCTCCCGTCGCGGGTCGTGCAGCGCGATATGCGGTTGTGGTCAGGACCGTAAGTCCCGCCGCACCGCCCCGTCAAGCCCGGAAAGTGTTATGACACGAGACCGGAGGGGGTCCGCCAGAGGGTGAACGAACAGACGGGAACGACAGTGGCACAGTCCGACGAGGTCCTCGTGGCGGCGGCCCGCGACGGTGACCGGGCCGCCGTGGAGGCCCTCGCCGCGCGCTACCTGCCGCTGGTCTACTCCGTCGTCGGCCGCGGCGCCGACCGGGACCTCGACGTCGACGACATCGTCCAGGACGCGATGGTCCGCGTCGTGACGGGGGTTTCGACGGTACGGCACGCCGGGCGTTTCCGGTCGTGGGTGGTGACGATCGCCCTGCGGCAGCTCGCCGACGCCCGCGCGGAGGCCCGCCGGGCCAGGCTGACCCGCGGCGAGGACCAGCCGGACGGCCTGCCCGACACCGCCGACCCGTCGGCGGACTTCGTCGGCCTCGCCGTGCTGCGGCAGGTCCTGGACGTCGAGCAGCGGGGGATCGCGGAGGCGGCCCGCTGGCTGGACCCGGCGCACCGCACGGTGCTGTCGCTGTGGTGGCTGGAGGCCGGCGGTCACCTGGCCCGCGCCGAGGTCGCCGACGCCCTCGACCTGCCGGCCGCGCACGCCGGGGTGCGGGTGCAGCGGATGCGCGAGCAGCTCGACGTGGCCCGTTCGGTGGTCCGCGCCCTGGACGCGTCGCCCGGCTGCCCGGCGCTGCGCGAGGTCGTGGCCGGCTGGGACGGCGAGCCGGACCCGTTGTGGCGCAAGCGGATCGCCCGGCACGTCCGCGACTGTCCACAGTGCACGGAGCGGTCCCGCCGGCTCCCGGCGGCGGAGGGCCTCCTCGCCGGCCTGCCGCTCCTGGCGCCCCCACCGAAGGCGGCCGCCGGCGGGTGGGCGCTCAAGGCCTTCGCGCTGGCCGGCGGGGCCGCGGCCCTGGCGCTCGCGCTCGTGATCGGCGTGACGGTGTGGCGGCAGCCCGACGAGCCGCGGCGGGAGGTGCCGGCCGCCCGGCCGCCCGCGACCGCCCAGGCGCCCGCGCCGTCCTCGCCCGCAGCTTCCCCGGCCGCACCGTCCCCGTCCGTGCCGCCGTTCTTCGCCACCGTGCCCGCGGTGCCGGAGGTGGCCGAGTTCGCGCCCGCGGGTGCGGTGCGGCAACAGCAGCGGGTGGCGGGCCGCGACAACGGGCAGAGCACCCGGTACGGCGACCGGTCCGTCTGGATCTTCGACGACACCACGCTCAAGGACCCGTTCGGCTTCCTGTCCAACAGCGGCGCCGCCACGAAGGACCTCGACGCGTCCGACGGCATCGACCTCACCTCCGGCAGCCCCGTCGCCGTCGACGCGTCGAAGCCGCCGGTCGAGCTGATCGTCCGTAGCGGGGCCGAGCTGGAGTATGAGCGGACCCACCCGGCCCGGTTCGCGTTCTGGCCCGGTCCTGTCGTCGCGGACCCCGCCCGCGGCCGGATCCTCGTGTTCTACGGCAAGCTGTGCCGCGCCGCCGACCCGTGCACCGGCCCCATCGGCAAGGGCCTCGGCACCGGCATCGCCGCGATCGACATGGGCACCGGCGCCGTCACCCGCCTCACCGCCGTCAACGGCCCCGCGGTCACCAGCCTCGAAGGCACCGACCCGACGATGTTCTTCCCCGACGGCGCGGGGTTCAGCTCCGCCGCCGTCACCGTCGGCGACGTGCTCTACGCGTACGGCGTCTGCACGTACCAAGGCTGCAAACTCGGCAAGGTCGGCCTCGCCGACGTGACGGACCGTCGCAAGTGGACGTTCTGGACGGGCGGCGGCTGGACGGCCGACCCCGCGGCCGGGGCGTTCACGATCGCCGCCGGCGCGGCCGGGCAGACCGTCCTCTACGCCCCGGCGCTGAAGGCGTGGATCAACACGTTCATGCCGAACGGCAGCAACGACGTCATGTTCCAGGTCGGCGGCGCCCTGTTCGGCCCGTGGTCGAAGCCGGTGAAGGCGGCGCCCGTCCCGGCGGGCGGCGACGCGGCCAACTACGCGCTGTTCGCGCATCCGGAGTACGCCCGCCAGGACGGTCTCGTGCAGTACCTGACCTACTTCAACCCCGCGAGCGGGGAGCAGCGGATCGCCCGCATCAGGTTCCAGCCGGGCCGAACGTGAGCCTGATGAGGCGCTGTTCGCCGCTGTCTGGGTGGAAGTACGACAGGTACTGGACGAGCCCGTCACGCCGCGCGTACTCGGGGTGGCCGAACAGCGCGTAGTCGGTGGCCTTCCCGCCGGCGGTCGTCATCGCCTTCACCGGCTTCGACCAGGGCCCGAACTGCACCTTGTTCGCCTGCTCGTACGCCTTCTCCGCGGCGGACCTCGGGATCAGCTCCACCGGCGCCTTCGACGCGTCGACGGTGACCGGGTTGTTCGACGTGAGGTCGATGCCGTCTCCGCGTCGAGGTCCTTCGTGGCCGCGCCGCTGTTGGACAGGAAACCCCACGGCTCCTTGAGCGTCGTGTCGTCGAAGATCCAGACGGACCGGTCGCCGTACCGGGTGCTCTGCCCGTTGTCGCGGCCCGCCACCCGCTGCTGCTGCCGTACCGCACCCACCGCCACGGCCTCGCTCACCTCCGGCACCGCGGGCACGGCGGCGAAGAACGGCGGCGGTGCGTTCCCCGCGGCCGCCGTCGCCGGCGCACCCCCGGACGCCCCGCGCGACGCCGCGGCGGTGCTGGACGGACTGTTCGACGGTGCGGCGCCCCCGGCGCCGGCCCCAGCGCCGCCCCCGGCGCCGGCGGACGGAGCCGTGCCGGTCTGACTCCGGCCCTGGGTCTGGGTCTGGCCCTGGGGTTCGCACCCCGACCCGGCGAGCAGCACGACGGCCGCAACCCCGGCCGCGGACAGATGGCGCAGGTTCACTTCATCCCCTTCGGTTCGATGGTCCGGATCCACAGACCCGCGCGCCCTACGACCCGTAACACTTTTTCCTCCGCACCACCCACGACACCGCCACCCCTCGCCGCGCAGGGACGTCCATTCCGGGATCGACCTCGTTGGTCGGTCTGGCGTGTCCCCGCGCGTCACCCTCGCGCAGACGTTGGTCAATGCCCGGAGATGTCCATGTCCGAGGTCGACTTTGCTGGTCGGTCCGGTGTGTCCCCTCGCGCGTCACCCTCGCGCAGACGTTGGTCAATGCCCGGAGATGTCCGATCTCCGAGATCGACGCTGTGCGATCTACCCCTCAATTGGAGATCATCTTGGGGGTGGATCGCGCAATGTCTATTGCGCAAAAGCCGCAAACGCGGGCATTGACCAATGTCTGTGTTGGGGCGCGGGGGAGGTTGGGCGGGTGGAGTGGGGTTGCTGTGAGGGAGTTGCGGGCGTCGGTGGGGGTGCCGGTATTGGTGAGCGCGGCGCGCAGGTCGGGGCGGTGGTGCAGCGGTTGCGGATCCGGGGCGTGGGCGGCTGGGCCTGAGTTGACGTCGGGGGCGTGTGGGGTGGCCGGGCCTGGGTTGCGGCTGACGCTGGGGTGTGGGGGCCGCCGGGCTGAGGTTGGGGGTGTGTGGGTGGCTGAACTTTGGTTGCGGCTGAGGTTGGGGCGCTGGGCGGTGGTGCGAGAGCTGTGGATCGAGCGACTGGCCCGCTCTGGGGGAATTGGGCCGGCTGGGCGGGGGAAGCGGCGCAGGCTGGACGGCGGTGTGCGTCGCGTTGCGTGACGACCTGGCTGACGAGGGCTGCGTCCGGAGACCTCGCCGCGTCCGGCTGTCCGGCCGCGGCCTTGTCAGGGCAGTGTGCGGGTCGCCGGTGCCCGGGGGTTCTGATGGGCCTGCGGTCGGGTTTCTTTCGCCGGGGTTGCCGCGGTTTTGTGCACCATGTGAAGCCCGGGCTTGGAGCGCCGGGGGCGTGGTGGTTCCGGGTGGCGGCGCGAAAGTTTCCCGGCTGACGGTTGGCCGAACGGCGGGGCGTGGCGGTGGGGCAGGTGGACCTTACGGAGAGGTGCCTGACCGACACCGCCGGCGACGCTGGGTGGCTGGGGTCCGGGTGGTGGTGGCGGCGAAACTTTCAGGAGGGGCGGCGGGCGATCGCGATCACGGACTGGCCGAACGGTGGGGTGACGAAGCGTTCGGCGAAGCGGGTCATCGGGGCGACCGTCGAGTCGTAGAACTTGACCATCATGCCGGGGCCTGGCTTCTGGCGCAGGAGGCAGGTGGAGACGTAGTAGCCGATCAGGCCGAGCGAGTTGGCGTAGTGCAGCTTCTCGATCTCCAGGTCGGCGGCGAGCAGCACCTCACGCATGGTCTTCTTGGTGTACCGGCGGACGTGGCCGGTGGCGATGTCGGCGGGGCCCATCGCGAAGGGGAACGCCGGCACCACGATGATCACGTGGCCGCCGGGGCGGACCAGGGAGCGCATGGTGCGCAGGGCGCCCAGGTGGTCCTCGATGTGCTCCAGGACGTTGTACGACACGGCGGCGCTGTGCTCGGCGGTGATGTCGCTGGGCAGCATGAGCTCGCGGATCGACACCTCGCGGTTGGCCGAGAAGCGCTCCTTGAGCGCGAGCAGCCGGTCCGGGTCGGCCTCCGTGACCGTCATGCGCGGAGCGTGCTCCAGCCACTCCGCCGCATAGTCGCCCAGGCCCGCGCTGACCTCGATCGGGTCGTCGCCCAGGTACGGCGTCGCGAACGCGACGAACCACTTGCGGTGGTTCTTCGCCATCGCGAGGCCCTCGAGCACCTCGGACTGGATGAGCTGGTCACCGAGGATCTCCGAACTGCGATCCCGATCGCCTCCAGGCGGCACGGCGTTCTCCTCGGTAGCTCGGCGATCCAACGGTCTGATCATGTTATCCGGAATTGGCGTAGTTTATCGGCGTCGATGCCGGGAGGCCAGTGCGTGCGTCACGGGCCCCTGGACAGCTATGGTCTCACCCGTGAAAACCGGCGGAAAGAACGCGCTTGTCGTCGTGAGCTACGTGGTCTTCTCCGTCGTGCTCTTCCACCATCTGTGGGCGGCACCCCAGACCCGGATGCTGGCCGACAACAACCAGGACCAGGTCTTCTTCGAGTGGGTGCTCACGCACGCCGCGCGGCTGTTCACCCATGGTGACACCCCGTTCTTCACCGACCAGCTCAACGCCCCGCTGGGCGTGAACCTGATGGCCAACACGTCCATCCTGGGCCTCGCCCTCCCGCTCGCCCCGATCACGCTGCTGTTCGGGGCGCCGGTCACGTTCGCCGTCATCAGCACGATCGCGCCGGCCGGCACCGCCATCGCCTGGTTCTTCATGCTGCTGCGCTGCGGCGTGGTCCGGACCCGGACGGCAGCCTACCTGGGAGCGCTCTTCTGCGGCTTCGGCCCCGCGATGATCTCGCAGACGACCGGTCACCCCAACATCGCCGGCCAGTTCATGATCCCCCTGATCCTGTGGGCCGTGTTCCGGATGCGCGAGCCGGGCGACACGGTCCGCAAGGGTCTCGTGCTCGCCGCGCTCGTCGTGTACCAGTGCTTCATCAACGAAGAGGTCCTGTTCCTCGCGGCGTTCGCGTTGCTGGTGTTCCTGCTGGTGTTCCTGCGGCCCGGCGAGATGCTCCCGGCCGCGCGGGCGGCACTGCCGGCGCTCGGCGTCACCGCCCTCGTGGCGGGGGTCGTCATGGCGTACCCGCTCTGGCACCAGTTCACCGGCCCGCAGGCGTACCACGGGCTGCCCGACTTCGTGCACGGCTTCAGCGCCGACCTCTACGGGTTCTCGAACTTCAGCCGCCGCTCCATCCTCGGTGACATCCCGCGCATCGAGAAGCTCGGCGGCCCGACGGAGGAGAACACGTTCTTCGGCTGGCCGCTGCTGCTGCTCCTGCCCGCCGCCGCGGCCTCCCTCTGGCGGCACCGGGGTGCCCGGGCGCTGTTCGTCACCGCGGTCGTGTTCTCGCTGCTGTCGCTCGGCCCGATCGTGCGGTACAAGGGCGAGGAGACCACCTGGCACGGCCCGTGGCGCTACCTGGTCGACCTGCCGCTGTTCGACTCGGTGGTGCCGACCCGGGTCGCGCTCGTGGTGACCCCGCTCGTGGGCGTGCTGCTGGCGATCCTCGTCGACCGGTTCGTGGTGCCGCCGCCGGTCACCCGGCCGGAGCCGGTCGAGGAGGCCGCGTTCGCCTCGGAGGCGCCGGCCACTGACGCCGTCGCGGACACCGACGGCACGGACGAGGGCAAGGCCAGAGACAAGGCCGGAGACAAGGCCAGGGACACCTTCCAGGACGACGACGAGGAGCCGCTGCCGTACGCGGGCCGCTGGCTGTGGGCCGCCGCCCTCGCGATGGCGCTGCTGCCGCTCGTACCGACGCCGCAACCGACGAACGACCGGCCGCTGGCGCCCGTGTTCTTCAGCAGCGGCATGTGGCGCGAGCACGTGCCGGACCAGGCCACCGTCGTCGTCATCCCCGGCGGCTGGTGGGAGGGCCTCGACGCGATGCGCTGGGCCGTCGACTCGGACATCGACTTCAAGATCGCCGGCGGCTACTTCCTCGCCCCCGACCCGAACGACCCCGAGCACAAGGCCATGTTCGGCCCGACGTACCCGCCGACGTGGAGCCTGCTGGGCCAGGTCGGCAACGACGGCGTCGTGCCCCAGCTCGGCCCCGAGCACGTCGCCCAGGCCCGCACCGACCTCGCGTACTGGAAGGCGGACCGCATCATCCTCGCCGACAGCCACGGCAACAGCGACGCCGTGCGCCAGACCGCCGACCAGCTCTTCGGCCCCGGCGAGCACATCGCCGACGTGTGGGTCTGGAAGGTGCAGCACTAGGCGTCGAGCGCCCGGGTGTCGAGCGCCTGGGTGACGATCAGCTCCTCGATGCCGTAGAGGAACGTGGTCATGTCGTCGCGGGGCATGAGGGCGCTGTCGGCGGTCATGGCCAGCTCCAGCGCGCCGGGGGCGTCCTGGGCGTCCAGGGCGAACGACACGCCCCGGCGCGGCTCGTGCTCCACCGGCCAGGTGAGCGTGGTGCGGGTGAGGGCCTCGCGCAGCGGTGCCGGCGCGGGGGCGGCGAAGCCCAGCGCCGGCATCAGCCCCCGCTGGTCGTTGACGAAGCACGAGTGGTCGCAGGTGCTGTCGAGGGCGGCGACGTCACGGTCGAGGGCGAGCTTGTCGTAGTACGCATGGCGCTGCGCGGACATGGCGGCGCCGAACGTGCGGCGCACGAGGTCCGGGAACGCGACCCGGGTGCCGGTGAGGTGGAACAGTCCTTCCTGGGCGATCGTGGTGACCCCGTCCGCCATGCCCGGCAGGAACCGGTTGTTGACGACGACCTGGAAGACGGCCTCGTCGACGCCGGTGATGCGGGTGGCGGAGGCGGCGGCCGCGGCGAGGACGACCGAGGCGGGGGTGACGGACAGGTCGGCCGCGACCCGGTCCAGCGCCAGGCCGAGCGCGGGGGAGTTGAGCACCGCGTTCGGGAACGTGGCCGCCGGCGCGGTGCCGGCCCGGGCCGGGAACATGCTCGCCGGGCCGCTGCCGAGCTTCGACAGCCACGAGCGGCGGGCGGCCGCGTCGCGCCGGCGGCCCCGGTCGGAGGTCTGGAACGCCGCCTCCTCGAGTGGCTGCAGCAGGTCCCGTCGCGGCAGCGTCCCGTGTACGAGCGTCGCGAAGTCCGCGAGGAGGTTGCGCAGACCCCATCCGTCGGAGGCGGTGTGCGACAGGAAGAACACGACGTAGCGGATACCGCCGCCGGCGTGGACGACGCCGACCCGCAGCGGCCACTCCCGGGTCGCGTCGAACGGGACGGCGAGCAGCTCGTCGCGCAGCGCGTACGCGGCCTCGGTGACCGCCTCCCCGGCGGCGAACCGGGTCACGAGCGGGATGCCGCCCGAGGCGTGCACGACCTGGTCGAGGCGGCCGTCGTGGGCCGAGCGCAGCCGCGTCCGCAGCGACTCGTGCAGCAGCACCAGCGACCGCACCGCGGCCTCGACGCGGTCGGCGGGGACCGGCGACGGGAGCGGCATGCCGCCGGAGACGTTGTACCGGGCGGCGTCGGTGCCGAGGTTGCGCACCACGTCCCAGATCGCCTGCTGCCCCCACGTGGCCGGCCCCGACCCGGCCCGCCCGCCGCTGAACGTGACCTCCGACCGCCGGTCCGCCTGGATCTCCACCACTGCCATGCCGCACTCCCACCGTGTAGCCCGCCGAATACCCGAGTGTTGTGCACCGCGGCGGCCGTGTCGACGGCGCCGCGAAGCTGTATATGCAGGGGTCCGTACGGTTCCCGGGCCGCTCACAGGCAGTACGTGCGGACCTTGACGACCGGCAGCCCCAGCGGGCCGGCGACGCTCGTGGCGTCCTGCTCGGTGGCGAAGTACACGACCGTGTAGGAGGTCGCCGGCAGGCCGCCGAGCGCCGCCGCGGACCCCACGTCGCAGCCGGTCGGCACGACCGAGGCGCGATACCCGAGCCGGCCGAGGTCGCCGGCCTTCTCGGTGACCGGTCCGCCCTCGACGCCGGCGACCACCGCCCATGCCTCGCCCCCGTTCACCGGCTTCGTGGCCCGCACCGTCGACGCCGGCGGGGCGCAGGTCGCCTTGTACGGGCACATCCGGCCGACGAGTTCCTGGGTCAGGAGCGTCTCCCACCTGTCGGCGCCGAGGCCGTCGAGCACGGCGATCGCGGTGCCGACCCGGACCACCACGAACCTGTACGGCTCCCCGGTGTGCTCACCGGCGCCGTCGCGCGGCAGCGCCACGGTGACGGTCAGCGCCTCGGCGCCGAGCGGCGGACTCGCCACGGGCTGCAGCACCTCCGCGTCCCCGAAGCCGCTGCACTGCCGCATCCGCGGGCGGAGGTCCCGCATGACGGCCTTGGCGGCGTCCTCGTCCGCGTACACGTACAGGGACTGGGTGGCCTGGACCCGCTGCGCCTCCTTCCCGAAGAACAGCGCGAGGGACCGGCGGGCGGCCGGCGCGCCGAAGCAGCCCACGTTGTAGTCGTGGTTGTCGATGGCCTGCTCGGCGCCCGCGTTGCCCGTGTCGCCCGTGTCGCCCAGGCCGCCCGCCTCGCCCACCAGGAAGCCCGGCGGGACGCGTTCGGGGCGGTTGCCGGTCGGGGTCGGCGCCGCCGGTACCGACGCCGAAACCGCAGGCAGGATCGGCGCGGCCTGCCGGTCGGGGTCGTGCAGGACCGACCACCCGCCGGTGAGGACCGCGAGGACGGTCAGTCCGGCGACCACCACGCGCCCCGCGCGGCGGCGCCGCCCCAGGGTGGCGATCCGAGCCGCCGGCGGCGCGACCGCGGCCGCGTCGACGTGCTGCCGGAGCTTCGAGAACGCGTCGTCGACGCCGGTCATGGTTGCCTCACATCCTGCGGGTCGGCGGCCGGGTCGGCGGCTGGGTCGGCAACGGTCAGCATCGCGGCGAGCGCCTGCCGGCCGCGGGCCAGGCGCGCCTTCACCGTGTTCTCCGGTGCGCCCTCCATCCGGGCGATCTCCGCGACCGCGAACCCGCCGAGGTGGTACAGCACGAGGGCGCGGCGCTGCGGCTCGGGCAGCCGGCGCAGCGCGGCCACGAGGTCCAGCGTCGCCGGGTCCGGCTCGGGCACCGGCGCCGGCGGGCCGTGCCGGGTCCAGCCCGCGAACGCGGTCCGGGCCCGCCGCCACCTGCTGATGACGAGGTTGTGCCCGACCCGGCCGATCCAGGCCCGCGGGTCGTCGTACGCGCTGATCCGCCGCCACCGCGACCAGGCCCGCACGTACACCTCCTGCGCCACGTCCTGCGCCTCGCCGAGGTCGCCCGTGTACGCGACGAGCTGCGCGACGAGCCCCCGGTAGGTGTCCCGGTAGAACTCCGCGAACGTGTCGGCGTCTGCCATGCCCAGGAACACGCCGCCGGCGGGCGCCCGGTTGCATACGGAAAAGCATTCGTTCCAGTGATTTTCCGCGTGCCACCGTACGGGCATGAACGACTTCGTGCGGCACCTCCAGCGGCACGACACGGCGCTGCGGGTCCCGCGCGCCGGAGCCGTGCTGTTCGACGACGAGGCGGTGCACGCCTCGGCGTACCTCGCCGACCCGCAGCGGTACGCGCTGACCGCCCTCACCCCGGGGATCCTCGCCCCGCAGCGGGCCCGTCTGCTGCTGCAGCTGCTCCTCGCCTCCCGGGCCGGGCTCGGCGACGCCGTCCGCGACACCCTCGCCCGGGTGACCCGCGTGCTGGCGCTCGGGCTGGCACCCGCCGACGTGCTGACCGTGCTGCTCGCCGTCCGGCGCCGCCGCGCCAACCACAAGCACGTCACCCGGACCGCGCTCACCGTGCTGCTCGAGCACCCGCGGGCCGCCGAGATCGTGGCCGCGCGGCGGGCCGTCGTCCAGGACTGCTTCGAGCACGCCCTCGGCCGCGGCACCGCCCGTGCCGTGCTCGACGCGGTGCGCCGTGGCTCCGCGCCGCGGCACCGCCTGCTGCGGTCCGTGCCGTCCGCCGGTGCCGTCGCGTCGCTGGTGCCGCTGGTGTACGAGCACCGCGCCGGCACTTCGCTCGTGCCGCTCCCGGCGACGGGTGGCGGTCTCGACCTGCGCACGGAGCGGCCGGCGACCGTGACCGCCACCAACCGGGGCGACCTGGCGGCGACGCTCGTACACCTGCTGCGCGGCGGGCCGAGCGACGACCTACGGCCGGCGGTCGAGCGCTACACCGACGCGGCCGTCGCCGGGCTGCCGCGCTACGAGGGCACGGTCGCGCTGGTGCTGGACGACTCGGCGTCGATGCGCGGGTACGGGGAGCGCGAGTGGGCCGTGGCGTCGCAGGTCGCCGCGCTGCGGCTGGTCCTGCAGCGGGTCTGCGCGCGGCTCGTGGTGGTGCCGGTCGGCGGTTCCTCGTCGGGCTTCTCGTCCGGCCTTTCGTCGGGCGTCTCGGCCGGCGTCTCGTCGGGCTTTTTGTCGGGCGGGTTCGGTGGGGCTACCGATCTTGCCGCCGGGGTGCTGGACGCGTTGTCCGGTGTGGATGCGCCGGACGTCGTCGTGGTCGCCTCCGACGGGTACGAGAACGTGTACCCGGGCGACCTGGCGTGGGTCACCGCGGCGCTGCCGGGTGCGGGGGTGCGCACGCCGGTCGTGTTCTGCCAGGCCACGTACGGCCCCGCCGACGACCTGACGCTGCGCCGGCCCGCACCCGCACTGCCGCAGCTGCCGTTCTGGCACACCGATGACCTGGCGCCGCTCGTACTGTGGCTGCTGTCCCATGTGGACGGTGCCGCCGCGGACCGGTGGATCGTCGCGGAGCTGCGCCGCCGTCTGTCGGTCTTCGAGTCTGTCGTGGAAGGAGGCTCGTCGTGAACCTGCCAGTCCCGGCCGGGGTGGACACCGCCGGCTACCGGCTCGGCCCGCCGCAGCGGGCGGGCGCGCTGACCATGGTGCCGGTCTTCGGGCCGTCCTACCCGGGCATCGCACCGCCGCGCAGCGGGTTGAAGCTCAGCCGGGTCGTCACGTACGGCCAGGTCGAGCTGACCAACCCGTCGGCTTCCGGGGTGGCCGTCGTGCCGCTGCACGTCGGCTACATCCAGGACGCGGCGCAGAACCACGCCCTGTGCCGGTCGGCGTTCATCGCGGCCGGGCAGACGCTGCGCTTCGACGACGCGTGCTGCGTGCAGGAGAGCCAGGGCGGCTACCTGTCCGAGCGCGACCAGTGGTTCTTCATCCTGCCGGTCGAGCTGCGCGCGGCGGCGCTGGGGCTGCGGGGGACCAACCAGTACAGCAAGCTGTGGGGCGACATCGCGCGGTTCAACGGCCGGTACGGCCTGCCCGCCCGCGGCCACCTCGAGCAGGTGCTGACCCGCAGGCGTGCGGTGCTCACCCAGTACCAGAGCCGCCTGGAGCTGCTGGACGGCCAGCTCGGCGCCCTCTTCTTCGTCGGCGACACCCTCGCCGGCGTGGAGATCGCGCCGGACCCCGTCTACTTCGCGGAGGTCTGGATGGCGCTGGTCTGCTTCGCCTACGGCCCGGCCGCGTGGTTCGCCTCCGCCGCTGTTGCCGCTGCCGCTGGTCCTGGTGCCGCTTGCGAGGCCGGCTCGCTGGACGACATCCGGGCCGCCCTGCACCGGCGCCGGCAGTCCGTGGCGGACGAGGTGAGCGAGTGGCTGTCGCGCGCCGCATGGCAACCGGACTCGGTCGTCGAGGACGAGCGCTACCTCGACCTGCGTCTGTCCACTGTGTCCGGCCCAGCCGCCGCCGGCCAGGTCGTGACGGACGGCTCCCGTCTCGTGTACGCGTCCCTGTTCGCCACGGCCCTGTAATTCGGTTGGCGCCACGCCGCGGATCCGGTTGAATCACAGGTGTTGCGGGACTGCGCCAGGCCTCGCCGACAGGCCCCCCGATTCCAAGTCGGGGCACAAGTCGCTTAGAGAGCGGCCTATTTATGTCGGCACGGCGCTGGCCACACGCACCGCACCGCCTCCCAGGCGCCACTCCCGGACCTCCGGGGGTGGCGCCTTCCGGCTTCCCCCACCCCACGACTTCTGCCGCCTGTGCAACGGCCCGGAGCTGCGTAGTGGCTGCTCCGGGCCGGTGGTTGGAACTTCGGGTCGGGCGTGGGGCCGACCGCAGGGTCCTAGCGGGTGGCGTCCGACTGGTCGCGGGCGTCGCGCTGGGTGGGGACCGGGTGGTCCGAGGAGTGGCGGGCGTAGCCGTTGCCGGCGGTGGGGCGGTCGGCGTCCTGGGCCTCGTGTGCGGCGGACCTCGGCTCGAACAGGCTGCGTGGCCTGGTCTCGCCGCGGCCGTTGGGGGCGAGCGGGGCGTGCTCACCGGAGCGGCTGTCGCCGTCGGTGTCGCTCCCGGCGCCGTTGCCGTTTAGGCCGCCGTTGCCGTTGACGCCGTTGGGGGTGCCGAGCGACGCGTGCTCGCCGGATGCGCTGTCGTCGGCCGGGTCGGCGTCGTCGGCTTCGGTGTCCTGAGACGCGGGGTCGGCGCCGTTCGTGGGGATTCCGGCGAGCGGGCGGCCGGCGAGGGGGTGGCCGGTGCCGGTGATGGGCTGGCCGGTGAGCGGGTGGACCGCGACGGGCTGGCCGGTCAGCGGGTTCACGGCGACCGGCTGGGTCGCCGGCTGGCCGGCCACGGGCTGTGGCTGACCGGAAGGCTGACCGGAAGGCTGACCGGAGGCGGGCTGCGGCGCGGACCCGGCCGACGGCTGGCCGCCGCCCGGCTCCTGCTCGGCCAGGCGCTGCTGCTCGGCGAGGCGCTGCTGGTCGGCGGCGCGTTCCGCGGGGGTGCGGACCGGGATCTTCGTGTACTCGCCGGTCTCGCCACCCGCGGCGGCGGCCATGACGGCGGCCGCGGCCAGGTCGGCGACCCGCTTCGCCTCACGCTGGACGCGGGCGCGGACCTCCTTGGCGTGCCGCTCCGCGCCCTCGGCGGCCGAGCGGGCCTCCTCGAGGCGGGCCATCTCCTCGGCCAGGTCCTGGCGGGTCTCCTTCAGGCGCTGCTGGAACTGCTGGACCTCACGCTCGGTGGTCGCACCCTCGCGGCGGGTCTGGGCGAGGCGCTGCTGGTTGGACTCGAGCTCGGCCTGCAGCTGGGACAGCGCCTGCCGGCGGGCCTGGATCTCGCGCTGGACGGTGGCGAGCTGGTGCTGGGCGGCGGTGTTCTGCTCGTCGCCGCGGCGGCGCAGCTCGGTGACGTGCTGCTCGGCCTCGGCCTTGACGGCGGCGCACTGCTCGTCGACGCCGGCCCGCTGGCGCACCAGCTCCTCCTCGACCGTCTCGCGGTGGTCGGCGATCTCCTTCTCGGTCGTCTCGCGGTGGTCGGCGATCTCCTTCTCGGCCTGCGCCTTCCACTGGGCCAGCTCCTGCTGGGTCTGCTTGCGGGCGGCCTCGATCTCCTGCTGGATCTTGAGGTGGGCCGCCTCCAGGAGGGCCTTCGCCTGGGCCTGGGTGTGCTTGATCTGGGCGGCGCTCTGCTCGTTGATCCTGGCGGCCTCCTGCTCGGCGCGCTGCTGCGCGGCCTCACTGTTGGCCCGGAGCCGCTCGGCGACCTCACGGATCTCGGCGAGCTCGGCCTGCGCGGCCGCGCGGCGCTCCTCGTACGCCTGCTGCTCCTCGGTGCGGCGCTGCGCCAGCTCGTCCTCGAGGTCCTGCAGGGTCTTCGCGGCCAGCTCACGGGCGTCGGCGAGGACCTTCTCGGCCTCGGCCTGGTGCTTCGTGGCCCGCTCCTGGGTGGTGCTGGTGATCTGGTTGGCCTGCTTCTCGGCGAGCGCGAGGATGTCGTCGACCATCGGCCCGAGGTGCCGGAACGAGGCCTTGTCGACCTGCGCCGGCCGGTCCCTGACCTCGTTCAGCTCCTGCTGGAGCTGCTGGCGCTGTGCCTGCATCGACCGCAGCCGGGTGTCGAGGTCCTGCCGGTCGGCGTCGATCCGCCGGCGCTCCTGCGCGAGCTGGGCCAGCTCGCGGTCCCGCTTTGCGAGGTACTGGTCGACCTGTCCCTGGTCATACCCGCGAAGCGCGACCTTGAAGGCCGGCCGCGCGCCGGAATCCTCGCGAGCCGTCGCCAGCTCTCCGCCCTGGGACATGTGCCAACCCTCCATACCATCGCGAGCGCGATCCGCCGCCACGCTACCGTCGCCTGCCCTCGGGCCAACACCCCGCCCGGCGTGTCAGTTTCGCACCACATCGGCGGGCGGAGGATCGTCCGGAAGGCCCTCGATCCTGCGCGCGTGCTCGATCATGCCGTGGATCGCCTCGAGGGTCGGCCCCGACAGCCCGGCCGCGCGCAGCGCCATGGTGCGCACCGCGTTGTCCCGCAGCGCGGCGAGCAGCTCCAGCTGCTCGTCGATGCGCCGCGCGGCCTCGTCGTCGAGGAAGTATGCGGCGTTGACCCCGAAGAACTCGGCGAGTGCCTCGAGGTGCCGTTTGGTCGGGTTGTCCCGTGCTCCTTTGCGCAGTTGCCAGATGTACGTGTGGGAGATCATCACTCCGCGTGCCCGGATGGCGGCGGCGACCTCCTCGTAGCTGTACTCGCCGCGACCCGGCGGGTGGACCGTGCTGAAGAGACGGTCGAGCTTCTCCGCGAGGGTCACATGGCCTCCTGGGACGTAGACGCTTGACAATCGCACCCCTGCGATGGAAATCTCCATCATAAGCTCAGATTTATGGACGATGTCGCCCCATAAACTGAAGTTGACGTCATCCTTCCGGGTGGGACGGATCGTGGCCGGCGAAGGCAACGGGGGTGGCCACGACGCCCTGCGCGGCCGCGACGCGGTACCGCCGCGAGAGGCCGAGCAGCGCCCGGACTTCGGCGTCGACATCGGGCCCGCCGGCCGACTGGGAGGCGTTCGGCGGGCCGGGGGCCTGCCCTGCGGTGTGCACCGGAGCATGCACAGGTGCCGGCCCCTGAGCTGGTGCCGGGCCGCTGCCGGGGGGCAAGCCCGGCGCCACCGCACCGTCACCGGCCGTCACGGATCCGCCGGAGTCATCCATGGAACCGCGGGAGCGCAGGACCGCGGCCCGCAGGGCGGTGGCGTCGGCGTCGGTGTCGCCCGCGCGGCCGGTGAGGAGCCACTGGGCGTCACGGATCTCGATGATCCGGCGGTACAGGCGAAGCTCGACGCTGCGAAGAGCGACCAACTCGCCGAGGCGGCCGGGTGGGTCGCCGAGCACGACACCGGGCGCGGCGGTCGCCAGGTCCCGCCACAGCGGGCGCAGTCGCTGCAGGGCCACGTAGCGTGACGTCCAGCGCCGCAGGCCGCCCATCGCGGGCAGGGCGGCGCCGGTGCCGAAGAACAGCAGCATCATGGCCAGCAGCATGCGGGAGACGCTCTGCGCGGCGGGATGGTCGAGGGCGCGGCTGCCGGCGGCGTGGCTGATCTGGTAGATGACGCGGTTCGCCATGAACAGCAGCCCGACCACGGCGCCGGCGCTGAGCAGCCACATCCCGATCCGCAGCCGCCACGGCGCGGCACCCCGGCCGGCGGGGCGGAAGAGGACCAGCGCGCAGATCAGCCCGACGGTCAGCCCGAGCTGCGTCAGCGTGGCGTACGCGGTGACCAGCGGCGTCCCGGCCTGCTCGTAGACGAAGTCGTAGCGCTCGGGGCGGCGCGGGGCGAGCAGGAACAGCACGGTCATCGCCACGGCCGTCACGCTCAGCAGCACGTACGCGGCGCGGCGGAGCTTGGCGAAGCGGGCCGGGTCCGGGGACAGCAGCCCGACGAGGTGGACCATGCCGGCGGACGCGGCGACGGTCGCGAGGTTCTTCAACGGCACCGAGATGTCCGGCACGTGCAGCACGGTGTCGGTCGCGTACGAGATCTCCCGCCGGTTGAACGTGAACGACACCGTCGCCAGCAGCACGACGAGCCGGATGGCCTTGCCCCGCGGGGTCTGCGGCGTCGCGAACCGCCAGATCGTGAACGCCCAGAACGTGGTCAGGACCAGGATCTCGACGAAGTCGACGGCGTCACCGGCCACGGCGCTCGACCAGGAACGGCTCGGCGAGGGCGTCGTACAGGTTGCCCAGGGCGGGGTCGGCGGGCGGCCGGGCGGCGGCCGTGGTGGCGGCCCGCTCGTTGAGCATCGTGGCGATCATCTCCGCGACCTGTTCCTGTGGCGCGCTGTACGACGAGCGGTGCAGCACCCTGGCGACGGTCGCCGGGTCCAGGTCGGGCAGCAGCAGCGCGGTCACGTCATCGGGCTCCGGCTCGGGCGCGACGTGGTCGCACAGGATGTGGCCGATCTCGTGCAGGATGATGTGCTGCTGGTGCAGCCAGCCGGCGCCGGCCGCGTAGAAGACGTGGTCGGCCTTGTCGGTCGCCAGCCACAGCCCGCACGCGGTGCCGTCGACACCCGCGGCTGGCAGCTGGTGCAGGTGCAGGTCGCGCCCGCGCGCGGCGGCCACCGACGCGCAGAACGCCCGCAGGTCGAACGGGTCCGGGACGTCGAGCCCGGCCAGCATCCGCTTGACCTGTTTCTCCAGCGTTCGCAGCCGCATCCACGCTCCAGCCGACCATCGGTGCTCATTCGGGTCTCACCATAGGCCCCCGGTCGGACCGGCAGGTGGCTCCGGCGTCCGACGTCACTTTCATTTGTTCACCTCTATTGACAGCGTTCGAGGAGTCGTCGTACGTTGCCTGCACTTACTCGGTTCAGTAAACCTTCTTCAAGGAGCCCCCGTGCGAAGAGCCTGGATCGTGGTCGCCACCGCCCTGGCGACCGCAGTGACCGCCGTCGTCGCCGTGGTAGCCCAGCCGCGGCCCCAGTCCGCCGAAGCGTTCCCCGCGTCGTCACGCAGCGCGCTGATCGGCTACCTGAGCGGGATCAGCGGGCAGTACACCGTCACCGGCCAGCACAACCGTGAACCCAACACCGACCCGACCAAGTGGACCAGGGTCGCCCAGCAGCTCACCGGCCAGACGCCGGGCCTGTGGGGCGGCGACTTCCTGTTCCAGTCCGCCGACGTGTCGTCCCGCCAGACGATGGTCAGCGAGGCGATCCGGCAGTGGCAGGGCGGCTCGCTCGTCGCGCTGACCTGGCACATGTGCCCGCCGACCATGGGCTCGACCTGCGGCTGGGACAGCGCCGGCGTGCTCAGCCACCTGAGCGACACCCAGTGGAGCCAGCTGGTCACCGACGGTACGTCGCTGAACACCGCCTTCAAGAACCGCCTCAACGAGGCCGTGCCCTACCTGCGGCAGCTGCAGAACGCCGGCGTGCCGGTGCTCTTCCGCCCGGTCCACGAGATGAACGAGGGCTGGTCGTGGTGGGGCGGCCGGCCGGGCGCGAACGGCAGCCGCAAGCTCTTCCAGATCGTGCACGACTTTTACGCCGCCCAGAGCCTCACCAACCTCGTGTGGGTGTGGAACGTCAAGGACGTCAACATGGGCTCGATCGCCGACTACTGGCCGGGCCCGTCCTATGTGGACCTGGCGACGCTCGACATGTGGGTGAAGTACGCGCCGAGCACCTCGGACTACCAGGCGATGCTGAACATCGCCGGCGGCAAGCCGATCGCCCTCGCCGAGGTCGGCCAGGTGCCGAGCGTCGCGCTGCTGCAGGCGCAGCCGCGGTGGACGTACTTCATGGTGTGGGCGGAGTACCTCACGGACCCGGCGTACAACAACAACGCGGCCGTGCAGAACACGTACTTCAACAGCCGGGTCCTGGTCCGGGGCGAGTTCACCGTGCCCGGCTCCGGCGGCGGGGGCGGCTCGGGGACCGGCCAGATCACCGGCCTCGCCGGCAAGTGCCTCGACGTGGCCGCGGCCGGCACCGCCAACGGCACCAAGGTCCAGCTGTACACGTGCAACGGCACCGGCGCGCAGCAGTGGACGGTCGGGACCGACGGCACGATCCGGGCCCTCGGCAAGTGCCTCGACGTCGCCGGCGGCACCAACGCGGACGGCACGAAGGTCCAGCTCTGGGACTGCGTCGGCAACGACCACCAGCGGTGGAGCCGGGTGGGGCAGACCCTGGTCAACCCGGCGACCGGCCGGTGCCTGGACGCGACGGGGCAGTCCAGCGCCGACGGCACCCAGATCCAGATCTGGACCTGCAACGGCCAGACCAACCAGCGATGGACCCTGCCGGCGTGAGTTTGCCGGTGTACCGTCCCCGCGGTCGCTCAGGCGGCGGCGGGGGCGGTGCTGTCCCGGATGGCCAGGGTGGGGTTGGTGTACCGGACGCTGCGCGGCGGCCGCCCGTCGACGCACTCCAGCAGGAGCCTGGCCGCGCGGGCACCGTAGTCGGCGATGTTGCGGCGCAGGACGGTCAGTGCCGGGTGGACCACCTCGCACAGCGGCGAGTCCTCCCACGCGAGCATCGACACCTCGTGCGGCACGCGGACACCCATCTCCGCCGCGACGCCGAGCCCGGCAAGCGCCATCACGTCGCTGTCGTAGACGATCGCGGTCGGCCGCTGCTTGCCGCTGAGGATCCGCCGGGTCGCCTGCGCGGCGGCGTCGCCCGTGTAGTCCGCGGCGACCACCGTCACCGTCATGGCGGTGCCCCTCGTCGTCGCCGCGATCGCGTCGGTACGCGCCTGCGTGTGCAACATGTCCGGCGGCCCGCTGACCCGCGTGACCCGCCGGTGCCCGAGCGACGCGAGGTACCCGACGACCTTCCCGGCCGAGGCCGCCTCGTCGGTCCACAGGTTGGCCAGGCCCGGGATCTCCCCGGTGCCGCCGACCACCACCGCCGGCAGGTCGAGCGCGAGCACGGCCGGCACCCGCGGGTCGTCGCGCTGCAGGTCGCACAGCACCACCCCGTCGACCCGCCGCTCGGCGTGCCACCTGCGGTGGACGGCGATCTCCTCCTCGGCGTTCGCCACGAACTGCAGGGCCAGCCCGAACCCGCGCGCCGACAGCTCCACCTGGATGCCGCTGATCAGCTGCCGCCGGAACACCTCGATGCTGAACGCCGCCGACGTACGCCGCAGCGTCAGCCCCACCGCGTCGGACGACGCCCCATGCATCGCCACCGCCGGCCGGTGCACCGCGAACCCGAGCTCCGCCGCCACGTCCTGGATCTGCCTGCGCAGGTCCTCGGACACCCCGGGCCGCCCGTTCAGCGCATACGACACCGCGACCCTCGACACCCCGACACGCTGAGCGATGTCACTCATCGTCGGCCGCCGCCCCATCCGCAGCATCCTAGCCGCTCCCACCCTCACGACCCATGATCCGGTAAAGCTTGTGTACCCAGGGGTGCACAAGGTCTTCCGGATCATGAGGTGGCCGCGGCGGCCGGCCACCGGGTGCGGCGCGCACGCGCAATCCGGCCGCGCGGAGCGCTGGCTGTGCGAGCGCAGCGAGCATTGGGGGTCCGGGGTGAGAATCCCCCGGCGGGCCCCGCCGCGGCAGCGGTGGGGAGGTGAGCTACAGCGCAGCTGAAGGCGGGAAACAGTGGGTGACAGCGCTATTGCGGAGCAACTGGCGAGCAGCTGTCGCGGAGAAGGAGGCGGGGGGTGGTGTCCTGGAAGTCGGTGGCGGGGGCGCCGTCGAGGTGGGCGAGGAGGGTGCGGGCGGCGTTGGCGCCGTAGGCGAGCACGTCGCGGGCCAGGGCGCTCAGCGCCGGGTACGCCATCTCGCACAGCTGCGAGTCGTCGCCCGCGATGATGGACAGGTTGCCGGGGACATCGAGGCCCAGCTTGCGGGCGACGTGCAGGCCCGCGGTCGCCATGATGTCGTTGTCGTAGGTGATGGCGGTCGGCGGGCGGGCCGAGGTGAGCAGCTGCTCGGTGGCCCAGGCGCCGGCCTCCCAGGTGTAGTCGGTGTCGATGACCTCGGCGCTCTCCAGGCGGTGCCGCGTGGCGGCGGCGCGGAAGGCCAGGGTGCGGATGCGGGTGTGTTCGAGCGCCGCGAGCCCGGCCACGCGGGCGATCCGCCGGTGGCCGATGGCGGCGAGGTACGCGAGCGCCTCGGTGAGCGCGGCGGCGTCGTCGCTCCAGACGGCGGGGATCGAGGAGCCGGGGCGCGGGTGGCCGACGAGGACGGCGGGCAGCCCCATCGACGACAGCGCGGCGATCCGGGTGTCGTCGGCCCACAGGTCGGTGAGGATGGTGGCGTCGATACGGCGGGCCGCCCACAGGCCGCGCAGGGCCTCGATCGCCCGGTCGTGGTCGGCGACGACCTGCAGGACGAGGGCGGTGCCGGTCGCCGACAGCTCGGTCTCCAGGCCGGCGATGAACTTCATGTAGAAGGGCTCGACGCCGAGGGTGGCCGCGTCGCGGGCGACGACCAGGCCGATCGCCTCGGCGCGGGACACCGACAGGCCGCGGGCGGCGGCGCTGGGCTGCCAGCCCATCTCGGCGGCGATGGCGAGGATCCGCTCGCGGGTGCGGGCGGACACGCCGGGCCGGTCGTTGAGCGCGAACGACACGGCCCCGATCGAGACCCCCGCGGCCTCGGCGATGTCGTTGATGGTCGGCCGTCGCGTCACCAACCCATTCTCCAACAACACGTCATTTCGTGGCTCCGGAGGTGAAGCCGTTGTAGATGAACCGCTGCAGGAACAGGAACAGCAGCAGCGTCGGCACGATGACCAGGATCGCGCCGGCGGAGATGGTCTCCCAGTGTGCCCCGAACGGGCCCTTGAAGCGGAACAGCGACGTGGAGATCGTCCCGAGGCCTTCCGACGGCATGTAGAGGAACGGGATGTAGAAGTCGTTGTAGACGAAGATGCCCTTGATGATGACGACGGTGGCGATCGCGGGGCGCAGCAGCGGCAGGATGACGCTGCGGTAGATGCGGAAGGTGGAGGCGCCGTCGAGGCGCGCCGCCTCGTCCAGCGACACGGGGATGCCGCGCATGAACTGGACGAAGATGTAGATCGCGACGATGTCGGTCCCCAGGTACAGCAGGATCGGCGCCCACCGGCTGTCGAAGGCACCCAGCGCGTCCACGACCTGGAAGGTGGTCACCTGGGTGGTGACACCCGGCACCAGGGTCGCGACGAGGAAGGCGCCGACGACGACCTTCTTGAAGCGGAAGGTGAAGCGGTCGATGGCGTAGGCGGCGAGGGTGCCGACGAACACGGTGCCGACGACGGAGACGACCAGGATGAGCGCGGTGTTGGCGAAGGCGGTCAGCATCCGCCCGTTGGTGAACGCGGTGGCGTAGTTGGAGAGGTTCGTCCAGTCGTGCGGCAGGGCGAGGGGGTCGCCGCCGCCCACCATCTCCTCCGGCGTCTTCAGCGAGGTGAGGAACACCGACACGAGCGGCAGCAGCACGACGACGGAGGCGACGACGAGCGAGAGATACTTGAAGGCCTTGGTCATGTCAGGTCGGTCCTCTCCTCTGGTACCAGACGCCGCTGCACCCACGTGACCAGCAGCACGATCAGGAGCAGCACGACCGCGGCCGCCGAGGCGAGCCCGAACTTGTTGAACTGGAAGGCGAGCTTCACGGTCTGGATGACGAAGGTCTTGCTGTCGCCCGCGCCGCCGGTCATCACGAACGGGATCTCGAACACCGACAGCGACCCGGACACGGCCAGGATCACGCTGAGGCTGAGGATCGGCTTGATGCCGGGCGCGACGATGTGCCGGAACACGTGCCAGCGGTTGGCGCCGTCGAGCTCGGCGGCCTCGTGCAGCTCCGGCGGGATCGCCTGGATCGCGCCGAGGAAGAGCACGAAGTTCAGCCCCAGGAAGCGCCACACGGACACCCCGCTCAGCGACACGTTGACCAGGTCGGGGTCGCCGAGCCAGAGCAGCTCGTGGTGCACGCCGAACAGCGCGAGCACCGCGTCGAGGGTCCCGCCGGGGCGGAAGAAGTACAGGAACACGAACGAGACCGCGACGCCGTTGATGAGGTATGGGAAGAACAGGATCCCCTTGAACAGGTTCCGCAGCCGCAGCTTGAAGCTGAGGATGAACGCGAAGTACATCGCGACCGCGGTCTGCACGAAGGCGGCCAGCAGGTAGTACACGCTGACGACGAAGACGCTGAACAGCTCCGGGCGGGTGAAGAGCTGCACGTAGTTGTCCACGCCGACGAACGCGGGGTCGGGGTCGAGGCCGTCCCAGTCGGTGAAGCTGTAGGTGACCATGCTGGCGACGGGGATGTACGTGAAGACGACCAGCAGCGCGAGGGCGGGCAGCAGGTAGAGCCAGGGGAGGAGTCGGGATCTCACGGCGCTCCGAACACAGCAGAAGGGTGGCGCCGCCCGAAGGCGACGCCACGACAGACGTCAGAGGTTCTTCGCGGCCTCGGTCCACCGCTTCGACAGGTCGGCGAGGACCCCGCGCAGGTCGCCGGGTGCGGCGCCGCGGGCGGTGTCGACCAGCTTCTGCCGGTAGTCGGGCTTGCTGATGCCGACCTCGGAGGCGTTGTCGACCTTGGTGAGCTTCGCGGACTCGGCCTGCGACAGCTCGATGAACTTGACGCCGGCGGCGGTGAACGGCTGCATCGCCGGCGGCAGCGGGGCGCCCTTGACGGCGGAGATCGCCTGGTTGACGGTGGCGCTGTCGGACTTGTCGATGAACCAGTCGAACCAGGCCCGGGCGGCCGCCTTGTTCTTCGAGTGGCTGTTGATCGCGTACTGGTAGTCGGGCGCGACGACGGAGCAGAACTTGCCGTCCACCTGCTTCGGGAACGGCATGTAGCCGATGACCGACGGGTCCTTGCCGGCCTTCTTCGCGGCGTCCTGCATCTGCGCGATCGCCCACGAGCCGAGCCACATCGTCGCGATCTTGCCGGTGGCGATCTGCCCCTTCGAGTCCTCCCAGTTGGTGGTGGTCGGGTCGGCCTCGGAGAGCTTGTTCTTCACGATGTCGAACAGCAGCGTGTCGCCGGTGGCGAGGTCGGCGCCGGCGGCCCACGGGTCGCCCTTGACCAGGTTGTCGTTGGCCTTCGGGTCGCAGCTGACCGAGCCGACGACCTGCGACCAGGAGCTCAGCGGCCACCCGTCGTGGTAGTTGGTGTAGTACGGGGTGGCCGCGGTCTTCGACCTGATCGCCTGCAGCGCGGTGATGAACTCGGCGGGCGTGGTCGGCCACGTCGTGACGCCGGCCTGGGCCCAGACGTCCTTGTTGTAGACGAAGCCGTTGACGTAGGCGAAGCCGGCGACGCCGTAGACCTTGTCGCCGACCTTGGCCTTGTCGGTGAAGCTGTACTTCGCGCTCAGGTCGGCGGCGGAGCCCAGCGGCGCGAAGTACTTCGGGTAGTCGTCGGTGACGACGGTGTTGGGGATCAGCAGGACGTCACCGTAGTTCTCGGTGTTCATCCGGATCTTGACTTCGCCCTCGTAGTCGGTGACGCCCTCGAACTTGACGGTGACCTTGGGGTACAGCTGCTTGAACTGGTCGGCGTACTTCTGCATGGTGCCGTCGGTGACGAGGTCGGTGCGGTTGGTCAGCACGGTGATCTCGCCGGAGACGGCGGCGGGGTCGGTGGGGGAGACGGCGTCGGCGGACTGCTTCGGGTCGGACCCGCTGCCGCACGCCGCGAGGGAGAGGGCAAGCGCGACCGCAAGTGTTCGGCGGAACATGGGCGCTCCATTCGAGGGGTGTCTAAAGCGTTTTAGTTCGAGCGAACGCAGGATGACACCGTTGTCAGGCGAATGGGAAGAGCCCTTAACCGATCCGTGACCTGAGCGGCGTCAGCGGGGCGGGGCGGTGCTGCCGCGTGGGGTCAGGTGCGCCGGGGCGCCGTGTGCGCTGGTCACGGGCTCGCCGGCGATCGCCGCGAGGAGGGTGCGGGCGGCCAGTTCGCCGTACGCGCCGATGTCGCGGGTCAGCGCCGTCAGCGGCGGGTGCAGCAGCCGGCAGATCGGCGAGTCGTCCCAGGCCACGATCGACAGCTCGGCCGGCACGGAGATGCCCAGCTCGCGGGCCGCGGTCAGCCCCGCGACGGCCATCACGTCGTTGTCGTAGAGCAGCGCGGTCGGCGGGTGCGCCCCGCCGAGCAGCTTGCGGGTCGCCCGCGCGGCCGCCTCGCCGGTGTAGTCCGCCGGGACGGTCACCGCGTCGGCGATCCCGAGCCGGGCGCACACGCCGGCGAACGCGGCCGTGCGGATCGCGGTGTGCGCCAGCTGCGGGATGCCGCCGACCCGGGCGATCCGGCGGTGCCCGAGCGCCGCCAGGTACTCCACCGCCTCCACCATGGACTGCTCGTCGTCGCTCCACACGCTGGTCAGCGACCCGCTGACGCCGGGCGGGCCGATCACGACCGCGGGCAGGCCGAGCTCCTGCAGGGTGCTCACCCGCGGGTCGCCGACGTTGACGTCGCAGACCAGCACGCCGTCGACGCGCCCCTCGCTGAACCACCGCCGGTAGAACGCCAGCTCCTCGTCGCGCCCCGGCGCCATCTGCAGCAGCAGCGCGTAGGACTGCCGTGACAGCTCCAGCTCCAGGCCGCTGATCAGCTCCATGAAGAACGGCTCGACGCCGAGGGTGCTCGGCGGCCGGCGCAGCGTCAGGCCGACGACCCGGGTCTTCGCGCCGGCCAGGGCCCGGGCGTTGCTGTCGGCGTGGAACTGCAGGCGCTCGGCGACGGCCAGGATGCGCTCCCGGGTGGCCGCGGACACGCCCGGCCGGCCGTTCAGCGCGTACGAGACGGCCCCCTTGGACACGCCCGCCTCCCGGGCGATGTCGGCGATGGTCGGTCGTTTCACCTGCAACCGCCTTTCTCGGTTCACCGATGCTAGCCGCTCGCGGCCCCTCGTTGACAGGTCGCGACGACCGCCGTTACCGTCAATCTTCACTTACTCGGTTCACTAACGCGACGAGGTTGAGCATGTACCGCGCGCTGCACGACAACTGGACGCTGTCCGGGCCCGACCATGCCGGCGTCCCCGCCACCGTGCCCGGCTGCGTGCACACCGACCTGCTGCGGGCCGGGCTGATCGACGACCCGTACGTCGACGACAACGAGCACCTGCTCGGCTGGATCGGCCGGACGGACTGGGCCTACACCACCACCTTCCGGTGGGCGCCGGACGGCCACGACCGCGTCGACCTGGTCTTCGACGGCCTCGACACGGTCGCCGAGGTCGAGCTCAACGGCACCGTCCTCGGCCGGACCGCCAACATGCACCGCCGCTACCGGTTCGACGCCACGGCCCACCTGCGCGAGGGCGGCAACGTCCTGCGGGTCACGTTCACCGCCCCGTACGCGTACGCCGAGGCGGAGGAGGCGCGGCTCGGCGCCCGCCCCGGGCCGTACGACGAGCCGTACCAGTTCATCCGCAAGATGGCCTGCAACTTCGGCTGGGACTGGGGGCCGACCCTCGTCACGTCCGGCATCTGGCGGCCCGTCGGCCTGCACTCGTGGTCCGGCGCGCGGCTCGCCGCCGTCCGCCCCCAGGTCCGCGCCGACGGCGTCGACGTCACGGTCGAGATCGAGCGCGCCCGCACGGCGGAAGCCGTCGCCGTCACCGCGACCATCGACGGCACCGGCGTCGAGGTCAAGGTCCCCGAGGGCGCGACCACGGCCACCCTCTCGCTCGACGTCGCCGACCCGCGGCCGTGGTGGCCGCTCGGCTACGGCGAGCAGCACCGCTACGAGCTGACCGTCACCGCCGCCGACGACACCTGGTCCCGGATGGTCGGGCTGCGCACCGTCACCATCGACCCGGACGCCTTCCGGATCGTCGTCAACGGCACCCCCGTCTTCGTCCGCGGGTTCAACTGGATCCCTGACGACTGCTTCCCCGCCCGTACCGACGCCGCGACCCTCGAAACGAGGTTCGGGCAGGCGGTCGGGGCGGGCGCCAACCTGCTGCGGGTGTGGGGCGGCGGGGTCTACGAGTCCGACGCCTTCTACGACCTCGCCGACCGGCTCGGCCTGCTCGTCTGGCAGGACTTCCCGTTCGCGTGCGCCGCCTACCCCGACGACCTCGCCGCCGAGGTGGAGGCCGAGGCCCGCGACAACGTCGAGCGCCTCATGCCGCACCCGAGCCTCGTGCTGTGGTGCGGCAACAACGAGAACATCGAGGGCTATCAGCACTGGGGCTGGCAGTCCTCGCTGGGCGACCTGACCTGGGGTGCGTCGCTCTACCACTCGGTGCTGCCGGGCGTGGTCGCCGCGCTGGACCCGGGCCGTCCGTACTGGCCGGGCAGCCCCTACTCCGGCGCGCCCGACCGCGACGTGAAGGACCCGAGCACCGGCACCGTGCACATCTGGACGGTCTGGGGCAGCGACGACTACACGCGGTATGCGGACTACACCCCACGGTTCGTGGCGGAGTTCGGGTTCCAGGGGCCGCCGGTGTACGCGACGCTGCGGGCGGCCGTGTCGGACGACCCGCTCACGCCGGACTCGCCGGGGGTGCTCCACCACCAGAAGGCCGCGGGCGGCAACGAGAAGCTGCTGCGCGGCCTGGGCGCGCACCTGCCCGCGCCGGCGACCTTCGACGACTGGCACTACCTGACGCAGCTCAACCAGGCCCGCGCCGTGTCGTTCGGGGTCCAACGGTTTCGCTCGCTCATGCCGTACTGCATGGGCACGGTCATCTGGCAGCTCAACGACTGCTGGCCGGTCACCTCCTGGGCGGCCGTCGACGGCGCCGGCCGGCGCAAGCCGCTCTGGTACGAACTGCGCCGCGCCTACGCCCCGCGCCTGCTCACGTTCCAGGGCTCCGCGCTGGCGCTCGTCAACGACGACGCGGCACCGTGGACGGGCACGCTGGAGCTGTCCCGGCGCTCGCTGTCCGGCGCCGTGCTCGCCTCGTCGTCCGTGCCGGTGACGGTGCCGCCGCGGGCGGTCCTCGAGGTCCCGCTGCCGCCGGAGCTGTCCACGGCGGGTGACCCGCGGCGGGAGCTGGTCGTGGCCTCCGCGGGGCCGGCCCGGGCGATCCGGTTCTTCGAGGAGGACCCCGCGGTGGACTACCCGGTCGCGGCATTCACCGGTACGGTCGCCGCGGTGCCGGGCGGGTACGAGGTGACGGTCACGGCGACCACGGTCCTGCGGGAGCTGGCGCTGTTCCCCGACCGGCTCGACCCGGCCGCGGCGGTCGACGACCTGCTCGTCACGCTGCTGCCGGGGGAGTCCGCGACCTTCACCGTCACCACCGGCCTGGAACTTGCCGCGGCCGACCTGCTCAGCCACCCGGTGCTGCGCTGCGTCAACGAGGCCCGGCCGTGACCGCCGTGCTCGCCGTCGACGTCGGCGGCACGAAGTTCGCGGCGGCCGTGGTCTCCGCCGGCGGCGTCATCCAGGACCGCCTTGAGGTGCCGCTCGCCGGCCAGGACCCCACGTCGGTCCTGCGCCACCTGGTCACGGCCCTGGCGGGCGGCGGGGTGGCGGCGGTGGGCGTCGGCACCGCCGGCCCCCTCGACCGGGTCCGCGGCACCGTCAGCCCCGTGAACATCCCCGCCTGGCGCGACTTCCCGCTCACCGGCACCCTGTCCACCTGGCTCCCGGACGTCCCGGTCACCATGGCCGGCGACGCCCAGTGTGTCGCCCTCGGCGAGTGGTGGCGCGCCCCCGTCGGCGGCTCCCTGCAGGGCTCCCTGCTGGGCATCGTGGTGTCGACCGGCATCGGCGGCGGTCTCGTCATCGACGGCCGCCCGTGGCTCGGCACGACCGGCAACGCCGGCCACATCGGCCACATCACCGTCGACCCGTCCGGCGCCCCCTGCCCCTGCGGCGCCACCGGCTGCGTCGAGACCATCGCCAGCGGCCCCGCCATGGTCCGCTGGGCCCTCGCCAACGGCTGGGAACCCGGTCACGCCGCCGACGCGCGGGCGCTCGCCGGGGACGCGCGGCGGGGCGTGCCGGTGGCGGTCGCCGCGTTCGACCGGGCGGCGGGCGCCCTGGCGACGGCCCTGCTGACCACCGCCGCCCTCTGCGACATCGACCGGGTCGTCATCGGCGGCGGCGTGGCCGCGGCGGGCGACGTCCTGCTCGCCCCGATTCGCCGCGCCCTCGCCGACCGGGACGGCATGGCGTTCCTGCGCCGCCTCCGCGTCGAGGCCAGCACCCTCGGCCGCGACGGCGGCCTCTACGGCGCCGCCGCCCTCGCCCTCGGCACCCTCACCGTCCCCGCCTGACCCCACCATGATCCGGAAGACCTGTTGCCGCCAGGGCGACGAAACGTCTTCCGGATCATCGGGGAGCGCCCGCGGCGAGGAGACGGCCGGCGGTGGCGGGTGGGAGGCGGGGGTTGCGGGCGGCGGCCTCGGCGACGCGGGGGTCGGGGTCGTCGAGGAGGGCGAGGACGGCCGGGACCGGCAGGGCGGGGTTGGCCGCGACGTACGCCCGGGTGGTGTCGTCGGCGTGGCGGGTGAGGGTCTCGGCGACGGCCGGCGGCAGGTTCGGGGCGGTCGCGGCGACGCGGCGCAGGTCGGTGTCCTCGCCCAGGGCCATGGCCGCCAGGGCGCCGGCCGGCATGGCGGGGTGGCGGGCCAGGTCCCAGCGGGCGTGGCCGGTGCTGCGGACGAGGTCGGGCAGGATGTGGCCGGGGACGTCTGGGTGGTGCTCGGCCAGCAGCAGCCGGACGCTGTGGTCCTCGTCGGCGGCCAGCACCGCGACGGCCTCGGCGGGCAGGTCGGACGAGAACGCCACGGCCCGGCGGCACCACACGAACGGCGACCGGGCGTGCGCGGCGCGGACCGCCGGCGACGCGTGCGCGGGCCGCAGCCAGTCGGCGACGTGATAGGTCTGCGGCTCGACGCCCGAGCTGATCCGCCGGCGCTCCGCGTCGGGCAGGTCTGGCCGGAGCATCACCGCCACGCGCACGTCCTCGTCCGGGTCGTCGGCGAGGGCGAGCACCGCGGCGAGCGGCACCCGCGGGTTCCCGGCCACCGCCTCGCGGACCGCCGGGTCGGCGTCCCCCACCAGCCCGGCGACGTCGACCCCCACCCCACGCGCCGGCCCTGCGCCGCCGGCCGCCGTCCCGCCCGCCGCCGGGTCGGTGGCGGGCGGCGGGAGCGCGTGCCGGGCGGCGTCCTCCCGGGTGGCGAGGTCGGCGAGCAGGCCGGGCAGCAGGTCCGCCGGCAACGCCGATGAGAACGCCGATGAGACGGCCGCCCGGCGCACCGCCGGGTCGGGGTCGGTGAGCAGCTGCCGCAGGACCGGCTCCGGCGGCGACGGCCAGGACCGGGCCAGGGCCTCCCGCACCCCGGCGGACGGGTCGGTGGCGAGCCACAGCCTGGCCGGTTCGGACAGGTCCCGCCGCCGGGCGAGCGCCAGCCGGACCGGGACGGCGGCGTCGGCGGCGAGCGCGAGCTGCGCGTCCCCCGGCAGCGGCAGGTCGACCGCCGGCCGGTGGTCGGTGCTGTGGCCGCGGGCGAGCGCGACCCGCACCGCCTCGTCCGGGTCGGTGGAGAGCACCCGCCACGCGTGCGGCGCGGCGGACGGGTTGCCGGCGAGCGCCCGCCGCAGCTGCGGGTCGGGGTGCCGGGCGAGCGCCGACGCCGCGGGGGCCGGCAGGTCCGCCCGGCGGGCGAGCGCGTCCAGCACCGCGGCGTCGGCGGCGGTGAGCAGGGGTGCCAGCAGCAGAGGATCCAGGCCGGGGTTGGCGGCCAACCCCCGCAGGATCGCCGGTCGGGTCACCGGCACACCCTGTCACACGACGGTCAGCGGAACACGACGGTCAGCGGAAGACGCAGGTGATCGGGGGAATGCCCGGCGTACCGCTGCCGATGAAGCCGAACGTGGCGGTGGCGCCCGGTGCGAGCGCGCCGTTCCAGGCGGCGTTGTCCGCGGTCACGGCGCTGCCGGTCTGGGTGACGGTGGCGCCCCAGGACTGCGTGATCCGTTCGCCGCCGCTGTACGTGTACCGCGCCGTCCACCCAGCCACACCCGACGTGCCGCCGTTGCGGACGGTGACCTCGCCCTGGAAGCCGCCCTGCCACTGGCCGACCACCTTGTACGTGGCCGAGCACCCCGGCACCGGCGGGACGCTGTCGGAGGGCAGCACGGACCGCGACGGCGAAGGGGAGACCGACCGGGACGGTGACGGCGACACGGACCGCGACGGCGACGCCGAGCCGGACGGCAGGGTGCCGTTCAGCGCCCGCACGACCGCGGGCAGCCAGCGGTCCGCGATCTTGCGGTCGCCGGAGGCGTTGGGGTGCACGCCGTCGCCGGTGTCGGTGGCCGTGCTGAACCCGGTCCACTGGTCCACCACGGTCACCGGCGACGCGGCGGTGGTCTTGCCCGCGGCCCAGCCGGGGATGGCCGCGTTCAGCGCCACCACCCGCTGCGCGCACTCGGCGCAGCTGGGCGGGTTCATCGGGATGATCTGGGCGACGAGGACCCGCATCGCCGGGTTGCTGGCCCGCATCTGGTCGACGAGCTTGCCGTACGCGGCGAGGATCGTGTCGGTGGACCGGTTGCTCCACACGTCGTTGGTGCCGAAGTGCATGAGCACCACGTCGGGCCGGCTCGCCGTGAGCCACGCGGGCAGCTGGTTCTGGTCGGCGACGGCCGTGACGAGCGCCCCGCCGTGCCCTTCGCCGTCCCCGTCGTACGGGACCGCACAGCCCTGCGGCGGCTGGGTCCCCACGAAGTCGATGTTCGTGTTCCCGCCGTTCTGCAGGTCGTTCCACAGCAACGCCCGCCAGCACCCGGGATTGCCGGTGATCGAGTCGCCGAGCGGCATGATCCGCACCGCCGCGGCACTGGCCGGCCCGGCCGGCAACGTCAGGAACAGCACCGCACCGACGACGGCCGCGGTGAGAAGCGCGAGAAGGGTCCGCATCCGCGCAGTAGAGCAGGCTCGTTCGACACCGCTCAATGCCCGGGACCGCTCGCGCAGGTCCCGGGCACCGGCGGTTGTGAAACCTACACGGCGTACGCCTCGACCTCGTAGAGGCGGGCGGCGGCGTCGGTGTTGTTCGTCGGGGTGATGACGTTGACCCGCAGGTGGCGGGTGCTGGCCGGGGTGAACGTGGTGGTGGTGACGTTCGCCGTGTTGCCGCGGACCTGGGCCACGGTGGTCCAGGTGGTGCCGTCGGTGCTGGTCTGCACGTCGAAGTCGCGGGTGTTGAAGGCGGTGTTCTCGCCGCCCGCGCCGGCGTGCCGGATCACGACCCGGCCCACGCTCGTCACCGAGCCCAGGTCGACCCGCCACCACTTCGACGTGCCGAGGGAGCACCACTTGTCGGCGTTGCCGCCGTTGACGGTGCCGTTGACTGCTTTCGCCGGGCCTTCGGTGGAAGCGCACTGGCTGTCGGCGGTGGCGGTCTTGTTCAGCGCGAGGTTCGTCGCCGGGGGCGTGGATCCGCCGGTGAGGGCGAAGTCGTCGACGTCGAAGAGGCCGCCGCTGCCGGTACCGACGAATACCAGGAACAGCGCGCCACTGCCTGCGGTCAGGGTGGTGGTGACGTCGACGAACGTGCCGTAGCCGCCGGTGTTGCCGACGTTGACGGAGCCCAGCAGCGGGCCGGTCTGCGAGCCGGAGCGGATCTGGATGGTGCCGCCGGTGCCGCCGGACGCGACCCGCGCCGTGAAGCCCGTCTTGCCCGACACGTTGACGCCGGCGTAGCCGACCCAGTCGCCGCCGTCGATGTAGCCGACGCGGTTGCCGCCGTGTGCCGCGCCATCGCCGACGACCTGGACGCCGGACTGGGAGGTGAAGGACTCCGCCTCGACCCGGCCGGTGGGCGGCTGGGTGCTGCCGGGCGAGCAGTCGGCGGCCACCTTGCCGCCGGCGTAGCGGATGCCGCCGAGCAGGTGGGCCCGGAACGCGGCGTCCGAATAGGACTCCTGGGTGTGGCCGGCGCCGGTGTAGAAGGACCGTCCACTCTGGATCGTCTTGCACCAGGCGAACGGGTGGTCCGCGCCCATCGTGCCGCCGGAGTACGTGGTCTCGTCGAGGGTGGCGAGGACGTGGGCGGTCGAGCGGGGGTTGGTGCGGTAGTTGTACAGCTCGTCGGTGCGGACCCAGGTGGCGCCGAGGTGCGCGGTCGCCGGGTGGGTGCGGTCCTCGATCTTCATCGTGGCCTGCTGGATCGCCGGGTGGGAGGAGAACCAGGCACCGACGAGGTCGCCGTAGAACGGCCAGTCGTACTCGGTGTCGGCGGCGGCGTGAACCCCGACGTACCCGCCGCCGCCACGGATGTAGGACTCGAACGCGGTCTGCTGCGTCGCGTTGAGGACGTCGCCGGTGGTGCTGAGGAAGACGACGGCCTCGTACTGGGCGAGGTTCGCCGTGGTGAACGCGTTCGCGTCCTCGGTGGCGGTGACGGTGAAGCCGTTCGCCGCGCCGAGCTGCTGGATGGCGGTGATGCCGGCCGGGATGGAGTCGTGCCGGAACCCGGCCGTCTTGGAGAACACGAGGACGTCGAACGCGGTGTCGGCGAAGGCGGGTGCCGGCGCGGCGGCCAGGAGTGTCGCGGTGACCGCGGCGAGCGCGAGGAGCTTTCTCATGACGCGTAGACCTCGACTTCGTAGAGGCGGGCGGCGGTGTCGGCGTTGCTGGTGGGTGCGATGACGTTGACCCGCACGTACCGCACGCCGGCGGCGGCGAACGTGGAGGTGGTGACGTTGCCGGTGTTGCCCCGCACCTGGGACACGGTCGTCCAGGTGGTGCCGTCGGTGCTGGTCTGCACGTCGAAGTCGCGGGTGTTGAAGGCGGCGTTCTCCCCGCCCGCGCCGGCGTGCCGGATCACGACCCGGCCCACGCTCGTGACCGAGCCCAGGTCGACCCGCCACCACTTCGACGTGCCGAGGGAGCACCACTTGTCGGCGTTGCCGCCGTTGACGGTGCCGTTCACCGCCTTCGCCGGACCCTCCGTGGCGGCGCACTGGCTGTCGGCGGTGGCGGTCTTGTTCAGCGCGAGGTTCGTCGCCGGGGGCGTGGACCCGCCGGTCAGCAGGAAGTCGTCGACGTCGAAGAGACCGCCGGTGCCCGTACCGACGAACACCAGGAACAGCGCGCCACTGCCTGCGGTCAGGGTGGTGGTGACGTCGACGAACGTGCCGTAGCCGCCGGTGTTGCCGACGTTGACGGAGCCCAGCAGCGGGCCGGTCTGCGAGCCGGAGCGGATCTGGATGGTGCCGCCGGTGCCGCCGGACGCGACCCGCGCCGTGAAGCCCGTCTTGCCCGACACGTTGACGCCGGCGTAGCCGACCCAGTCGCCGCCGTCGATGTAGCCGACGCGGTTGCCGCCGTGCGCGTTGCCGTCGGCGACGACCTGCACGCCGTTCTGGGAGGTGTACGACTCGGCCTCGACCCGGCCGGCCGGCGGCTGCGTGCCACCGGTGTTGACGGTGAACGCGTCCAGGTCGAACAGCGCGCCGGCACCGCCGGTGAACACCAGGTACAGCTGCCCGGCGGTGGCGGGCGCGCCGGAGACGGTGCCGGTGACGTCGACGAACGTGTCCCAGCTGCCGGTCACCGGGACGGTGGTCGAGCCGAGCAGCGTGCCGGTCGGTGACCCGGCGCGCAGCGACAGAGTGCCGCCGGCGCCGCCCGAGGAGACGCGCGCGGTGAACGAGGTGGCGTTGTTCAGCAGGTACGGGCTGAACGCGATCCAGTCGCCGTTCTCGATCTGCCCGACGGTCTTGCCGCCCTCGGCGCCGGCCTTGTCGAAGGTCTGCACGCCCTGCTGGGTGGCGAAGTGCTCGGCCTGCCGGTGCCGCGGCTGCAACGTGTGCTGCGTGTGCGTGGTGATCCCGCCGTTGTCGGTGTACTCCGCGTCGAAGACGGCGAAGATGTTCGCGGCCGCGTCGTGCTCGCCGTCGAGCGGGATGGTGATCGAGCCGGTGCAGCCGGTCTGCGACGTGATCTGGTGGCCGTGGGTGTCGTGGCCGAGGATGTACGTCATCCGCACCCGTCCACAGTCGACGGTGCCGTCCTCGGGGTCGGTGACGGTGATCTGGTACGGCACGGTGTCGCCGAACGAGACGAGCGAACCGTTGGCGGGCGCCACGATCCGCACGACGGGCGCGGTGTTGCCGGCGGAGACGCGGACGCTGGCGCTGCCGGTGGCGCCCTGCGGGTCGCGGACGGTCAGCGTGGCGGTGTAGGTGCCGGCCGTCGCGTAGGTCTTCGTCGGGTTGGCGGCGGTGGACGTGGTGCCGTCGCCGAACGCCCAGCTGTAGGTCAGCGCCTGGCCCTCGGGGTCGTTGCTGCCGGCCGAGCTGAAGTTCACGGTCAGCGGCGCCGGGCCCGAGGTCGGGTTCGCGGCGGCGACCGCGACGGGCGCCCGGTTGCCGCCGCCGGTGTACTCGATGCGGTACAGCGCCGAGTTGGCGTCGCCGTTGCCGAAGCCGGCGCCGTAGTCCAGGACGTACAGCGCGCCGTCGGGGCCGAACGCCTGGTCCATGATCTGCATGCCCGACCACGGGAAGTTCGCGATCGCGCCGGGGGAACCGTCGCCGTTGACGTCGATCGCCTTGATCCAGCGGCGGCCGAACTCGCCGGCGAAGAAGTGCCCGTCGAGGTCGGCGGGGAACTTGACGGCCGACGGGTTCGCCGGGTCGTAGCGGTACACGGGGCCGGCCATCGGCGACTCGGAGCCGCTGCCGAACTCGGGCGGGCTGCCGGCGTCACCGGCGTAGCGGATCCAGGCGGGCTTCGCGGCGGGCAGCGTGCCCTGGCCCGTGTTGCGGAACGAGTTGTTCGTCGGCCCGCCCGCGCAGTTGTACTTGGGGCCCGTGCTGTTGGTGGCGAAGTTCCACTCGTTGTAGGTCTCGGTGCTGGTGTTCGTGCCGGTGCAGTACGGCCAGCCGTAGTTGCCGGGCGACGTGATCCGGTCGAACTCGACCTGCCCCGACGGGCCGCGGTTGGGGTCGGTGGTGCCGGCGTCGGGGCCGTAGTCGCCGACGTAGACGGCGCCGGTGGCCTTGTCGACGCTCATCCGGAACGGGTTGCGCAGCCCCATCGCGTAGATCTCGGGCCGGGTGTTCGCGGTGCCCTGCGGGAACAGGTTGCCGCTCGGGATGCTGTACGAGCCGTCGGTGTTGACCTTGATCCGCAGGATCTTGCCCCGCAGGTCGTTGGTGTTCGCCGCCGACCGCTGCGCGTCGTAGGCCGGGTTGCGGTCGGTGCGCTCGTCGATGGGCGCGTAGCCGGCGGAGTCGAACGGGTTGGAGTCGTCGCCGGTCGACAGGTACAGGTTGCCGGCCGCGTCGAAGTCGATGTCGCCGCCGACGTGGCAGCACATGCCCCGGTCGGTGCCGACCTCGAGGACCGTGCGCTCGCTCGCGGTGTTGAGCGTGTTGTCGGTGTTGAGCGTGAAGCGCGACAGCCGGTTGACGCCCTTCCACGGCGTCCAGTCCGCGCCCGCGGCCGGCGCGTCGCCGCCCGGGGTGTTCAGCGGCGGCGCGTAGTACAGGTAGATCTGCCGGTTGGTGGCGAAGCCGGGATCGGCGGCCACGCCCTGCAGGCCTTCCTCGTCGTGGGTGTAGACGGGCAGCGTCCCGATCACCGAGGTGTTGCCGGCGGCGTCGGTGCGCCGGAGCGTCCCGTTGCGCGCGGTGTGCAGCACCGACCGGTCGGGCAGCACGGCGATCGACATCGGCTCGCCGAGCTCGTTGATCCCCTTGGCGAGCTCGACCTGCTGGAACAGGGCCGGATTGATGGAGGTGTGGGCGTGCGCGGGGGTGGGCAGGGCCACCGCGGCGCTGCTGATCAGCAACGCCGCCGCGGCTCTTCTGAATGCGGGGTGCATCGGCGGGTGTCCTTCCCGAAGGGTCGGGGGGTCACGCGATGCCGGCGCAGGTGCTTGGCGGGCGCGCCGGCGGCAGGTGCGCGGGCCGCCGAAGCCCCACACATCCACACGTCGCGATGGTTGGTGAGCCGACGTTACTAACTCGCGCCGATGGATGCAAGAAATCAACGCGTCCGCCGGCAGAAATTTCCGTCAGCTCGTCGGAATGTTGTCCTGCCACGTCGACACCTTGCGGATGAGCAGCGCCAGGAGGACCGCGGCGACGATCCCGGCGACGCCGGAGACGACGGCGAAGAACGGCGGGCTGTAGACGATGACCTCGCCGCTGGCGTACTTCGAGGTCTCGGTGTAGCCGATGAAGCTGATCAGCAGCGCGACCCACCAGGCGTTGACGATCCGGTCGGAGGGCCACGTCCCGTCGGGCGCGCTACGGCGGTGGATCTCCGCGACGACCCGGTTGGGGATGACGAGGCCGGCGAACGGGACGAACCAGCCGCCGATCGTCCAGCCCTTCTTCCACTCGACGCTGCGGTCGCCGCGCCGGTCGAAGTTGTCCCGGGCGAGGTACAGCCAGACGATGACCAGCACCAGGACCAGCAGCCTGGCCGCGCCGAGGATCCCGGAGGCGGTGTCGCCGGAGACGTACGTGCTGACGCCGAAGTTGGACGCGAAGGCCACCTCGCGGCCCGCGTCCTCGGCGGGCGCGTCGGCGCCCTTCAGGGACTCGGCGATGGTGAACGCGTGCGCCAGGCCGGCGAGGGCCAGCCCGCCGACGGCGAGCATGCCGGGGACGGCCAGGCGATGGGGTGTCGCGGTGCGAATATCGCTCATGCCTCGAACACCTTAAATGCTTTAAGCAAATCGATATTCTTGACTTTCTGCAGGTCCCGCGAGGACTATTAGGAAACTTTCCTAATAGGAGGCACGAGTGCACCCCACCAGGCTCTTCGCAGCCATCCTGCTCACCGTCTCCGCCGCGGTAGCGATACCCGGCACCGCGCACGCCGCTCCCGCGGGGCTCACCGCCGCGTTCTCCGCCGCGGACTACGGCACCTACTGGGTCGACAAGTACACAGTCAGCAACCCGACCAGTGCCTCGATCACCGGGTGGACCCTCGAGTTCGACGTGCCGGCCGGGCTGAACGTCGGCACCGGGTACAACGGCACCGTCACGCGGACCGGCAACCACGTCACGGTCGTGAACGCGCACTACAACGGGACCGTGGCGGCCGGACGCAACACCGAGCCGTACAGTTTCTGGTTCATCGCCACCGGCACCAACGCGGAACCACTGAACTGCCGCATCAACGGCAACAAGTGCGACGGTAGCCCGGACCGCGCCCCGAACGCGCCCGCCGGCCTGTCCGTCACCGGCCGCACGACGAAGACCGTGTCGCTGGCGTGGACCGCCCCCGCGGCGACCGACTTCCCGATCGCGGGCTACGACGTCTACCGCGGCTCTACGGTGGTTGCTTCCTCCACTGGTCCGTCGGCCGTGGTCACCGGGCTCACGCCGAACACCGCGTACAGCTTCACGGTGCGGGCCCGCGACACCCGCGGCAACGTGTCCGCCGACAGCGCCGCCGTCTCCGCGACCACGCTCAACCCGGCCAACGACACCACCGCGCCGCCGGCCCCGGGCAACCTGCGCAGCACGGCGAAGACCTCGGTCAGCGTCACGCTCGCCTGGAACGCGGTCACCGACCCGAGCGGCATCGCCGGCTACGACGTCTACCGCGGCGGCACGCTCGTCACGACCGCCACCGGGACGACGGCGACGGTGACCGGACTGGCGCCGCTGACGGCCTACACGTTCACGGTGAAGGCCCGCGACACCTACGACAACGCCTCACCCGCCAGCGCGGCCGTCACCGTCACCACGGACGACGCGGTCGGCGGCGGCAACTACGCCAAGGTCGGCTACTTCGTGCAGTGGGGCATCTACGGCCGCCAGTACTTCGTGAAGAACCTCGACACGTCCGGCGCGGCGGCGAAGCTCACCCACCTCAACTACGCGTTCGCCAACCTCGACCCGGTCAACCTGACCTGCCTGCAGGGCGTCACCCGCGGCACCACCGCCAACCCGCAGGACCCCGACCAGGGCACCGGCGCGGGCGACGCGGACGCCGACTACGGCCGCCCGTTCAGCGCCGCCCAGTCCGTCGACGGCGTCGCCGACACCGGCTGGGAGAACCTGCGCGGCAACTACAACCAGCTGCGCAAGCTCAAGGCGAAGTACCCGAACCTGAAGGTGCTCATCTCGCTCGGCGGCTGGACCTACTCGAAGTACTTCTCCGATGCGGCCGCCACCCCGGCCTCGCGGGAGAAGCTGGTGCGCTCCTGCATCGACATGTACCTCAAGGGCAACCTGCCGACCTACAACAACGCGGGCGGCGCGGGCTCGGCCGCCGGCATCTTCGACGGCATCGACCTGGACTGGGAGTGGCCCGGCGCCGAGGGCCACGCCGGCAACCACTGGGGCGCGCAGGACAAGGCCAACAACACGCTGCTCCTCGCGGAGTTCCGCAGGCAGATGGACGCGCTGAGCGCCACCTCCGGCAAGCGCTACCTGCTGACCGCCTTCACCCCCGCCGACCCGGCGAAGATCGCGGCCGGCTGGGACATCAGCCGCACCGACGGCACCCCGAGCGTCTTCGACTACATGGACTTCGCCAACGTCCAGGGCTACGACTTCCACGGCGCCGGCAGCGACAACTCCTGGGAGCCCAACCGGACGGGCCACCAGGGCAACCTGTACGGCGACGCCCAGGACCCGTACTCCTTCACCTTCAGCGTCCAGAACGCGGTGGCGGCCTACACCTCCGCAGGCGTCAACCCCCGCCAGCTGACCGTCGGCTTCGCCTTCTACGGCCGAGGCTGGCAGGGCGTCGCCGCCGGCTCCACCAACGGTGAGTGGCAGACGGCCACCGGGGCCGCACCCGGCCAGTTCGCCGAGGAGGCCGGCACCCGCGGCTACGCCAACCTCCTGGCGATGGTGCCCAACTGCACCGTCTACCACGACGTGCAGTCGATCGCCACGTCCTGCTACACCGGCCCCGGCGGGCAGTGGTGGACCTTCGACGACACCTGGTCCATCGCGCAGAAGACCGCCTGGGTGAAGCAGCAGAACCTGCTCGGCGGCATGATCTGGGAGATGTCCGGCGACACCACGTCCGGCACCCTGATGACCGCGCTCAACTCGGGCCTCTGACGCCCGCGACCGGCCCGCGGAGAGCGCGCTCCCCGCGGGCCGGTCGTAACACGCCGATAACGGGGCGGGGTTAGCGTGGCGCATGCCCGGACCCCGGCGTCGGTCGGCGCTGATCTCGCGGCTCGCGGGGAAGCCGGCGGGCAGCGGCCTCGGCGACTTCGAGCGGCCATGACCCGTCAGGCCGGCACCTTCGGCAGCTGCGCCACGGCGGCGGCGACCGCGTCGTCGGAGAGCTCCTTGTCGACCATGTCGCCGGCGAGGTAGCGGCCGTAGGCGGGGAGGTCGAGGTGGCCGTGGCCGCACAGGGCGGTCAGGATGACCTTCTCCTCGCCGGTCTCCTTGCAGCGCAGCGCCTCCTCGATGCAGGCGGCCAGGGCGTGGGTCGGCTCCGGGGCGGGGATGATGCCCTCGGTGCGGGCGAAGCGCACCCCTGCCTCGAAGCACTCGCGCTGGGTCTTGCTGGCGGCCTCGATGAGGCCGAGGTCGTAGACGTGCGAGATGAGCGGCGCCATGCCGTGGTACCGCAGGCCACCGGCGTGGATCGGGTCGGGGATGAAGTCGTGGCCGAGGGTGTGCATCTTCATCAGCGGCGTCATGCCGGCGGTGTCGCCGAAGTCGTAGGCGTAGACGCCCTTCGTCAGCGACGGGCACGCGGCGGGTTCGACGGCGCGGATGACGGGGGCCATCCGGCCGGCCAGCTTCTCGCGCAGGAACGGGAAGGCGAGGCCGGCGAAGTTGGAGCCGCCGCCGGTACACCCGACGATGACGTCCGGCGTGGCACCGACCTTCGCCAGTTGGAGCAGCGCCTCCTCGCCGATGATCGTCTGGTGCAGGAGCACGTGGTTGAGGACGCTGCCGAGGGCGTAGTTGGTGTCGGGGCGGGCGGCGGCGACCTCGACCGCCTCGCTGATCGCGATGCCAAGGGAGCCGGGCGAGCCGGGGTCGGCGGCGAGGACGCGGCGGCCCGCCTCGGTGCGGTCCGAGGGGGACGGGTGGATCGTGCCGCCGAACGTCTCGATCATCATCTTGCGGTAGGGCTTCTGGTCGTACGACGCGCGCACCTGCCAGATCTCCACGTCGAGGCCGAACTGCGCGCCCGCGAACGCCAGAGCCGTGCCCCACTGGCCGGCGCCGGTCTCGGTGGTGAGCCGGCGGATGCCCGCGGCCGCGTTGTAGTACGCCTGCGGGACGGCGGTGTTCGGCTTGTGCGAGCCGGCCGGCGACACGCCCTCGTACTTGTAGTAGATCCGGGCCGGCGTGCCGAGCGCCTTCTCCAGGCGGTGCGCGCGGAACAGTGGCGACGGGCGCCAGAGGCGGTACACCTCCAGCACGTCGTCGGGGATGTCGACGTACCGCTCCTGGGTGACCTCCTGCTCGATCAGCGCCATGGGGAACAGCGGCGCCAGGTCCTGCGGGCCGACCGGCTCCAGCGTGCCGGGGTGCAGGACCGGCGGGGGCGGCGCCGGCAGGTCGGCCATGAGGTTGTACCAGCGACGCGGCATCTCGTCCTCGTCCAGCATGATCTTCGTGGCGGTCATGCCGTCGAAGCTAAACCGCACCGCCGGCGCCGAGGGCCGCTTTCACCCGGCCGTCACCCGGGGCAGGCGCGGCATCAGAGATGACACGATGTAGCCTGTCAACCGCTGTCGCCGTAAACTCTGCGAAGTCTGTGCAGTGTCCTGTCGCGTCGCGGCGGCCCGGGTGCGCCGAGGCAGAATCCTGGGATGGTGACGACGCTGACGATCGACTGCGGGGGCGGTGGGCTCAAGGCCGCCGTGGTCGACGACACCGACACGCTGTGCTGCGAGCCGGTGCGGGTGCCGACGCCGTACCCGCTGCCGCCCGCCCGCCTCGTCGAGGTGCTGCTCGGCATCGCGGAGGGCCTGCCGGCGGCGGACCGGGTCACCGTCGGGCTGCCGGGGATGATCCGGCACGGGGTCGTCGTCGCCACCCCGCACTACGTCAACGAGGCCGGCCCGCACACCCCGGTCGACCCGGAGCTGTTCGCGCTGTGGAAGGGGTTCGACGCGCGGGCCGAGCTCGGGCGCGCCTTCGCCCGGCCGGTCCTGGTCCTCAACGACGCCGAGGTGCACGGCGCGGCGCTCGTCGAGGGGCGCGGCCTGGAGCTGGTGCTCACGCTCGGCACCGGGCTCGGCAGCGCGCTGTTCGACGAGGGGCGGCTGGCGCCGCACCTGGAGCTGTCGCACGCGCCGTACTCGAGGGGCCGCACCTACGACGACTTCCTCGGCGAGCTGGAGCGCCGGCGGCTCGGCGACCGGCGGTGGTCGCGGCGGGTGCTGCGGATCGTCGACGGGCTGCGGCCGGTGTTCCGCTGGGACCGGCTGTACCTCGGCGGCGGCAACGCCGAGCGTCTCGTCGTGGCGATGCCGGACGACGTGCGGCTGGTCGCCAACCAGGCGGGGGTCCGCGGCGGGTCCCGCGCCTGGACGCTCATCGGCGTGTAATGCCGGTTATGCCCGAAAGGTACCGTACCGTGATGCGGTGACCACGGTATGTGACGATGTGCTGGAGACCGCCCGGGGTGCCGTGTCGGCGCTGCGCGCGCTGCCGCCGCCGGCCGCCGACACCGGCGTCCCCGTCGTCCTGTGCCCGGGCCTGATCGGCTCCAAGGAGGACTTCCTCCCGCTGCTGCCGGCCCTGGCCGCCGCCGGCTACCGCGCCTACGCGTACGACTACCGCGGCCACTATCACGACGACCGCACCGACGACCACAGCATCCGCCGGCACGCCGAGGACCTGATCGCCGTCCTGGACGCCGTCGGCGGCGCCGACCCGCCGCACGTCGTCGGGCACTCGTACGGCGGGTTCGTGGTCCGGGCCGCCGCGCTCGCCCAGCCGCGCCGGCTCGGCTCCGCCGCGTTCATCGGCAGCGGCCCCGGCATGGACGGCCCGAAGCACCGCAAGATCCTCGGCGGCTTCGACCACACGCTGTCGCTGGAAGGCAACGCCGTCATGTGGCCGGTCGTGCGGCGGCTCGTCCCAGAGGACGACGTCGCCCGGCGCGAGTTCTGGCGGACCCGGCTGCGGCTGATGCGCCCCGCGTTCGTCCGCGGCGCCCTCGCCGCCCTGGCCGGGGAGTCCGACCGCGCCGGCGAGCTGCGCGCCACCCGGCTGTCGCTGCTGGTCATGCACGGGCACCGGGACCGGAAGCTGTGGTCGGCGGCCGAGTTCGCCGGTTACGCCGAACGGGCCGGCGCGACCCTCGCGGTCATCGACGGCGCCTCGCACAGCCCCAACCTCGAGCGGCCCGGCGTCACCGCCGAGGCGCTGCTGCGGTTCTGGGCCGGGACCGACCGGCGGCGCGCCCTGCGGACGTTCGTGGACCTGGTCCGCCCGTCCGCGCACGCCGACCCGTACCCGGCCTACGAGCGCCTGCGCCGGGTCGCCCCGGTCCTGCCCGTGCAGCTGCCCGGCAAGACGGAGGCGGTGGTGCTCACCCGGTACGCCGACTGCGCCCGCCTCCTGCAGGACGCCGCGTTCGTCAGCGCCGGCGAGGCGCCCGAGCTGCTCACCCCCACCTGGCGCGACCACCGGCTCGTCCGCTGCCTCTACCAGTCGTTCGGCTGGCGGGAAGGCCCCGCGCACCTGCCGCTGCGCACCGCCCTCGCCCGGCGGCTCACCCCGCGCCGCTGTCCCGTGCAGCAGGCCGACGTCGTCGCCGTCGCCGCGTCGGTACTGGACGACTTCGCCGCACAGTTGGCGGGCGGGGCGACGGTCAACCTCGCCGACGCGGTCGCGGTGCCGTTCGCCTCGCTGGTCACGGGGCGGCTGCTGGGCATTCCGGACGCCGACGCGCTGCGCCTCGGGGCCGCCGCCCGCGCCGGGAGCGCCGCGTTCGAGCCGTTCATGACGCCCCGGCAGCGCGCCGCGATGGCCGCGGCCGGCGACACGATCATCGACACCCTGTCGTCGCTCGCCGGCGACGGGCTCCCCGGGCCGGCCCACGAGCAAGGGCTTCCCGGGTCGGTCCGCGAGCAAGGACTTCCCGGGTCGGCCCACGAGCAAGGCCTCCTCGGGCTGGTTCGCGAGCACCGGCCGGGCGGCGGGGAGCAGTACCAGGGCGACCTCGCCCTGCTCTACGGCGCCGCCTACGACTCCCCGGCGAGCCTCATCACGCTCGGCGCGCGGCTGCTGCTGGAGCACCCCGCGCAGGCGGCGGCGCTGCGCGACGACCCGGCGCTCGCCGACCGGGCCGTCGAGGAGATCCTGCGCTTCGACCCCCCGGTGCAGGTGGCGGTGCGGATCGCGACCGAGCCGTGCGAGTTCGGCGGCGTGCCCGTCCCGCCCGGCACGGCGCTGCTCGGCATCCTCGGGGCGGCCAACCGCGACCCCTCGTACACCGGGAACCCCGACGCGTTCGACATCACCCGGCGCACCGCCCGGCCGCCGCTGTCGTTCGGGACCGGACGGCACTACTGCCCCGGCTCGGCCCTCGCCCGCACGCACGCCCGGGTGCTGTTCCCCATGCTGCTGCGCCGCTTCCCGGGCCTGCGCCTGGCCGGCCCGCCGCGCTTCCGCGCGCCCGGCACGATGCTGCGCGGCATCGAAGATCTCCCCGTCGTGAACCGAGAGGCATGCTGATGCGGGTGCTGTTCACCATCAACCCGGCGCCGGGGCACCTGTACGCGCTGGCGCCCCTGGCGTGGGCGATGCACCTGCGCGGCCACGACGTCCTCGTCGCCGCGCCCCAGTCGATGGGCCAGCAGATCCGCCGGGCCGGGCTCAGCCACGTCGTCGTCGGCGGCGACGCGTCGTTCTTCGAGCTGTGGCCGCCGCACCTGCGCCTCGGCGGCAACGACACCCTCGACCTCGCCGTCTTCGCCGCCATCGCCGAACGCACCGGCCCCGACGTCGTCGCCCTCGCCCGCGCGTGGCGGCCCGACCTCATCGTCACCGAGCCCGTCGAATACGCCGCGCCCCTCGCCGCCACGCTGCTGCGCATCCCGTGGGTGCTGCACCACTGGGGGCTGCCCGTCCCCGACGCGGTCCACCGCGCCGCGCTCGCCGACATCGCCGACCCGCTGCTGCGCCTCGCCGACACCCTCGGCGTGGCCCAGCCGACCGACGCGCCCCTGGCGACCGTGGACACCTGCCCGCCGTCGCTGGGCCCGTCGTCGGCGGATCCCGGTGTACGGCTGCCGATGCGGTACATCCCGTACAACAGCGCCAGCACGCTGCCGGAGTGGCTCTTCGCGCCGCGCGTGCGCCCCCGGGTCTGCGTCTCGATGGGCACCGTGCCGATCCCGGAGGGCGTCGACGGGCTCACCGCCGCCGTCGAAGGCATGCGGGACCTCGACATCGAGGTCGTCGTCAGCGGCGCCGGCGTGCACGGCATCGAGGACCTGCCGGCCAACGCCCGCCGCGCCGGCTGGCTGCCGCATCACGTGCTGCTGCCGACCTGCGACCTGTTCGTGCACCACGGCGGCTCGGGCAGCTCGATGGCCGCGCTCGGTGCGGGCCGTCCGCAGCTGGTGCTGCCGCAGATGTGCGACCAGTTCAGCATCGCCGACCGGCTGACGGCCGCCGGGGTCGCGCGCACCGTCGCCTTCGCCGACCGGTCCCCGGCCGCGGTCCGCGCCGCCGTCCGGGCGCTGCTCGCCGACTCCGCCGTCACCCGCCGCGCCGGGCGGATCCGCGACGAGATCGCCGCCATGCCCGCGCCGCCGGACGTCGCCGCGACCCTGGCGGGTCTGACGGCCGGCCCGCGACCTGGCATGGTGGAGGCATGTGCAGGAACATCCGGGTACTGAACAACTTCGAGCCGCCGGCGACCGAGGACGAGATCGAGGCCGCCGCCATCCAGTACGTGCGCAAGGTCGCCGGCATGACCCGCCCCTCGCAGGCGAACCAGGCCGCGTTCGACGCCGCCGTCGCCGCCGTCACGGCCGCGACCCGCGAGCTGCTGGGCCAGCTCGTCACCAACTCGCCGCCGCGCGACCGCAAGATCGAGGCCGCGAAGGCGAAGGTCCGCGCCGCCGAGCGCTACGGCCCCCGCTGAATCCTGTTCGACCGGCCGCTTTGGCCGGTCGCGCGGCAGTTCCAACGTTGACATAGGGGCGTCGCAAAATTTCATAGGGCAGTCAGCATCTTGCGGTGAAGGATCGACCAAGTTACGGTTCGATCCTTCATCGTTGCCGTTCCCCGCCAGGAGCGTGTCATGCGTCGTGCCCTCATCCGCCTTCTGCCGGCAGCGCTGACGCTGTCCGCATTGGTGGTCATCGCGCCCCAACCGTCCAATGCCGACATCACCACCGTCTCGGTCGACAACCTGCGCACCGGCTGGGACAGCAACGAGCCCGGCCTGGCGCCGTCGGCCGTGTCCGCCTCCGACTTCGGGCAGCTGTTCTCGGCGACCGTCAACGGTCAGGTGTACGCGCAGCCGATCGTCGCCGGTGGCACCCTGATCACCGTCACGGAGAACAACTGGGTCTACGGGCTCAACCCGGCGACCGGCGCCGTGAACTGGTCGCGCAGCGTCGGGCCGGCGTGGCCCGCGTCGGCGATCGGCTGCGGCGACCTGGTGCCCAACATCGGCATCACGAGCACGCCCGTCTACGACCCGGCGACCAACGCCGTGTTCTTCATGGCGAAGGTCAACGACGGCCCCGACGCCGACCACCCGCACTTCTACCTGCACTCGGTCAACCCCGCGACCGGCGTCGAGCGGGCCGGCTGGCCGGTGACGATCCAGGGCTCGCCGACCAACGACCCGGGCAACACGTTCAACCCGAAGACCGCCGCGCAGCGCCCCGGCCTGCTGCTGCTCGACGGCGTCGTCTACGCCGGGTTCGCCAGCCACTGCGACTACGGCCCGTACGTCGGCTACGTCGCGGGCGTGCGCACCACGACGCCGCAGATGACGACGCTGTGGTCCACCGAGGCGGGCCGCAGCAACGGCATGGCCGGCATCTGGCAGTCCGGCGGCGGCCTCGTCTCCGACGGCCCCGGCCGGATCATCGTCTCCACCGGCAACGGCGTCTCGCCCGCGCCCGGCCCCGGCACCAGCCCGCCCGGCACCCTCGCCGAGTCGATCATCCGGCTGCAGGTCAACGGCGACGGCTCGCTCACCGCGAAGGACTTCTTCAGCCCGTTCAACAACAGCCGCCTCGACCAGGACGACACCGACTTCGGCTCCGGCGGCCCGATGGCGCTGCCCGCCGGCTTCGGCACCCCCGCCCACCCCAAGCTGCTGGTGCAGACCGGTAAGGACGGCCGCGTGTACCTGCTGGACCGCGACAACCTGGGCGGCAACGCGCAGGGACCGGGCGGCGGCGACGCGTCCGTCGGCCCGCCGGCCGGGCCGTACAACGGCGTCTGGGGGCACCCCGCGTTCTGGGGCGGCGACGGCGGCTACGTGTACCAGGTCGAGAACCAGGGCTTCCTGCGCGCGTTCAAGTACGGGGTCAACGGCGCCGGCCTGCCCGTGCTCACCTCCGCCGGGACCAGCGCGTCGACCTTCGGCTACACCTCGGGCTCACCGGTCGTGACGTCCACCGGTACCACCTCCGGAAGCGCCGTCGTGTGGGCCGTCTACAGCGACGGGTCCAGCGGCGCCAACGGCCAGCTGCGCGCCTACGACGCGCTGCCGGTCAACGGCCGGCTCAACCTGCGCTACAGCGCGCCGATCGGGGTCGCGACCAAGTTCGTCACCCCGGCGACCGACGGCGGGCGGGTCTTCGTCGGCACCCGCGACGGGCACCTCATCGGCTTCGGCCGGCCGACCACGGCGGCGCTGACCAGCGGGCCCACCGACTTCGGCAGCGTCGAGGTCGGCAGCACCGCCACCGCGACCGTCACCGTCACCGCGACCCGCGCCGTCTCGATCACCGCGATCGCGACCGCCGCGCCCTTCGCCGCGACGGTGCCCACGCTGCCGGTGAACCTCACGACCGGCCAGACCCTGGCGGTGCCGGTGCGCTTCACGCCGACCGCGACCGGCGGCGTCAACGGCAGCCTGACCTTCACCACGAGCGCCGGCACGGTCCCGTTCGACCTGCACGGCGTCGGCACCCGGACCGGGCTCGGCGCGACCCCGTCGACGCTGTCCTTCGGCACCGTGCCGACCGGGGCCAACAAGACCCTCGGCGTCAGCGTGACCAACACCGGCACGTCCGCGGTGACGATCACCGGCTTCACGCCGCCGGCCGCGCCGTTCACCGCCACCGGCGTCCCCGCCACCGGCACGACCCTCGCCGCGGGCGCCTCCGTGTCGGTCTCCGTCCGGTACGCGCCTGTTGCTTCTGGGGCGGCGAGCAGCACGTTCATCGTCACCAGCAGCGCCGGCTCCGTCACCGTCCCGGTCACCGGCACCGCCGTCACCGGCGCGCCGCAGCTGACGATCACGCCCAACCCGGTCCAGTTCGGTCAGGTGCCGGTCGGGCAGACGGCGACCGCGGTCTTCGACATCGCGAACACCGGCAACATCACGCTGACCCTGACCAAGGCGGCGCCGCCGGTCGGCGCGTTCAACACCACCACGCCCGTGTCCGAGGGGCAGCAGCTGTCGCCCGGCGACATCATCCACCAGACGGTGACGTTCACGCCCACTACGCAAGGGGCGCAGTCGGCGGTGTACTCGATCACCGGCGACGACGGGCAGGGCGCGGTCCTCGTGCAGCTCACCGGCACCGGCGTCACCGCCGGCACCACGAATCTGGCGCTGGGCAAGCCGGTGACCTCGTCGAGCGCGCAGGGCGGCTACCCGGCGACCAACGCGGTCGACGGCGACGTCAACTCGTACTGGGAGAGCGCCAACAACGCGTTCCCGCAGTGGATCCAGGTCGACCTCGGCACCACCTCGACGGTCGGGAAGGTGACGCTTCGTCTTCCGCCCGCCGCCGCGTGGGCTGCCCGGCGGCAGACGGTCGCGGTCCTCGACGGCGCCACCGGTGCGATCCTCCGGCCCGCGGCTGACGTGGTGTTCGACCCCGCTTCTGGGAATATGGCGGACATTCCGGTCACCGCCTCGGTGCGCTACCTGCGGCTGCAGGTCACCGGGAACACCGGCTGGCCGGCCGGGCAGGTGTCGAGCCTGGAGGTGTACGGATCCGGCGGCGGGACCCCCGCGCTGACGCTCAGCCCGACGTCGCTGTCGTTCGAGGACACCACGGTCAACGACAACAGCGACTGGCAGACGGTGCTGGTCACCAACACCGGCACCGGCCCGGCGACGGTCTCCGGGATCACCGCCACCGGCGACTTCACCCGGACGACCACGTGCGGCGCGGTCATCGCCGCCGGCGCCAACTGCACGGTCACCGTCACCTTCCACCCGGCCGCGGCCGGCAACCGGACCGGTTCGCTGACCGTCGCGTACGGCGGCTCGTCGGCCTCGGTGGCGCTGTCCGGCAAGGGCGTGTCGGCGGGCACGGCGACGCTGACCGCGAACCCCGCGTCGCTCAGCTTCGCCGCCACGACCGTCGGCTCGTTCAGTGGGGCGCAGGCCGTGACGATCAGCAACACCGGCACCGCCGCGGCGTCCGTCGCCTCGATCACCGTCGCCGGCGACTACACGATCGCGAGCGGCTGCGGCACGTCGATCGCGGCCGGGGCGAACTGCACCGTCAACGTCACCTTCCGGCCCACCGCGACCGGCACCCGGACCGGCTCGCTGACCGTCACCTACGGCACGTCCACGCTGAGCGTGGTCCTGTCCGGGCAGGGCGCCTCGGCGAGCGGGCAGAACCTGGCGCTGGGCCGGCCGACCACGCAGTCGTCCAACACCCAGGCGTACGGCTCCGCCAACGCCGTCGACGGCAACGCCAACACCTACTGGGAGAGCGTCAACAACGCCTTCCCGCAGTGGATCCAGGTCGACCTCGGCTCGTCCGTGTCCGTCGGCAAGGTCACGCTGCGCCTGCCCCCGTCGACGGCGTGGGCGGCCCGCACGCAGACGGTGACGATCACCGACGGCGCGACCGGCGCGATCCTCCGGAGCTCGGCGGTCGTGGCCTTCGACCCGGCGACCGGAAACACCGCGATCCTCTCCTTCCCGGCGGGGAACGTGCGGTACCTGCGGATCACCATCACCGCGAACAGCGGCTGGCCCGCCGGCCAACTGTCCGAAGTGGAGGCATACAGCCTTTAGCCCACTGCTGTTTGCCATCTGGCACGAATAGCCCGAGGTCGTGGTCTGACCTCGGGCTATTCGGCGGATCGAACCATACTTTGGGTTGTGATATAAGTCATCCGTGCGTCCTGGGTTATCCCCCGGATGACGCAGTTGATCGAACCGGACGTTCATCACCAAACGACTTCCGTGAGCACTAGGTTCACTCGACAACATGAGTGACCCGGATTCGCCCGCCAGCGAGGCCACGGAGGTTCGACGTGTGGAAGGGCCGCCTGGCCATCATCTCGCTGCTCGTCGTGTCATTGCTCGCGTCACTGTCGATGTTCACCGTCGGCGGTGCGAGCGACGACCAGCTCGAGGTCTACTCATGGTGGACCGGACCCGGTGAGGAGGAGGGCCTGGCCGCGATGGCCGAGGCCTTCGAGGCTTCCAATCCCGGCATCCGCTTCGTCAACGCCGCCGTCTCCGGCGGTGCCGGCTCCAACGCCAAGGCGATTCTGGCCAGCCGGCTGCTCGCCAACGACCCGCCCGACTCCTATCAGCGCCACGCCGGGCTGGAGCTGCTCGACGACGTCCGGTCCGGCAAGGTCCAGGACCTGACAACGTTGTACGAGGAGCAGGGCTGGCGGAAGGTCTTCCCGAAGGGCCTGCTGGACAACCTGACCATCGACGGCAAGATCTACGCCGTCCCGGTCAACATCCACCGCGCGAACCTCATCTGGTTCAACCCGCGCGTCCTTCGCGAGCTCGGCCTGGCGGGTCCGCCGAAGACGTGGTCGGACTTCCTGACCCAGGCCGCCGTCATCAAGGGCAAGGGCAAGGTGCCGCTCGCCGTCGGTCCTGAGTGGACCCAGAAGCACCTCATGGAGACCGTCCTGCTCGGCGAGCTCGGCGCCGACTCCTACGAGCGGCTCTTCTCCGGCGACCTCAGGTGGACCTCGCCCCAGGTCACGTCGGCGCTCGACATGTTCGGCAAGGTCCTCGCCAACTCCGACGTCCGCTCCGCGGCCGGCGAGTGGCAGCCGCAGCTCGACAGGGTCATCGAAGGCTCCGCCGTCTACGCCGTCATGGGGGACTGGAGCTCCTCCTACCTGGAGCAGTCGAAGAAGCTGCAGTGGCGCGAGGGCTACGACGTGGCCACCTCGCCCGGCACCGAAGGCGTCTACGACTTCCTCTCCGACTCCTTCACCCTCCCCACCGGCGTCCGCAGCCCTTCGTTGTCACGCAAGTGGCTCATCGAGTGCGGCTCCGCCGACGGGCAGAACCTGTTCAACCCCCTCAAGGGCTCCATCCCCGCCCGCACCGACGCCTCGGCCGATCTCTACAAGGGCTACCTCGGCTGGACCCTGCAGCAGTGGCGCGACCCGAAGACCCGCATCGTCGGCTCCCTCGCCCACGGCGTCGTGGCAAACAACGCCTACAACGCGGAGATCGACTCGGCGCTCGGCCTGTTCGTCCAGCACGGCGACCTCGGCAAGTTCGCCAGCACTGTGCAGCAGCAGTTCCAGGAGACGCGATGACCGCCCCCGTCCACGTGCCGCGGCACTCCAACGCACCGCCGCACGTCCCCTTCGTCCCGCCGCCGATCCGCCGCCGCAAGCACCGCGGCCCCGCGTGGCTGGCCGGGCTGCTCCTCGTCTCGCCGTCCCTGATCCTCATCGGCATCTTCGTCTACGGCTTCCTGGGCTGGAACGTCCGCGTCTCCTTCACCAACTGGCGCGGCCTCTCGCCCTCCTACCACTTCGTCGGCCTGTCCAACTACTCACGGTTGCTCCGCGACGAGCGCTGGCACGCCGACGTGCGCAACCTCGTCGTCTTCACCGTCGTCTTCGTCGGCGGCTCCCTCCTGCTCGGCTTCCTCATGGCCATGCTCCTGGACAAGGGTGTGCGCGGCGAAGGCTTCCTCCGCGGTGTCTTCCTCTTCCCGATGGCCATCTCCTTCATCGCCACCGCCATCGTCTGGCGCTGGCTGCTCGACAACGGCTCCGGCGGCGACACGGCCGGCCTCAACAAGCTCTTCACCGTCATCGGCCTCGACTTCCTGCGCAGCGACTGGCACAAGTCCGACTCCGTCTGGGCCATCGCGGCCGTCGCCCTCCCCGCCGGCTGGGCCCTCTCCGGCTACGTCATGGCCCTCTTCCTGGCCGGCATGCGCGGAGTCCCCGAGGCCCTCCGCGAGTCCGCCCGCCTCGACGGCGCCAGCGAGACCCAGGTCTTCTGGCACGTCGTCCGCCCCGCGCTGCGGCCCGTCACCTTCAGCGCCCTGCTCATCATGGTCCACATCTCGCTGAAGACCTTCGACCTGCTGTACGCCCTCGACCAGGGCAACCTCCGCATCGACACCCCGTCGCTCTACATGTGGTTCACCACCTTCGACGGCGGCTTCTACGACCGCGGCGCCACCATCGCCACCGTCCTCCTCGTCGGCGTCACCCTCGTGGTCGGCCCCTACGTCTGGTACGCCCTCCGCACGGAACGGCGGTGACTTCCATGCCAACCACTGCTCTGGGGCACGTCGTCCCGCTCCTGGTCCCGCTTCACGTCTCGCTTTTCGTCCTGCCTTTGGAACGGGGGTAGTCCGCATGGTCCGCGCCACCGCCACGGTGCCCCGGCACGTGGTCTCCGACCCGATCCCGCCCGCCACGTCGAAGGCCGCCGCCGGCAGCCGCAGCGTCGTGCGGTACGTCGTGCTGTGGGCCCTCGCGTGCTTCTTCCTGCTCCCCGTCTACGTTCTGGTGGTCACGTCCTTCAAGGACCCCGTCGACGTGTCGGCGACGCGGATCTGGGAGCTGCCGACGAGCCTGTCGCTCGACAACTTCGGCCTCGTCTGGCCCAAGCTCGCCTCCGGCTTCCGCAACAGCCTCTCCCTCGCCATCCCCGCCAGCCTGCTCTCCGCCCTCCTAGGCTGCGCCAACGGCTTCGTCCTGTCGAAGATCCGCTTCCCCTTCGCCAACGTCGTCTTCCCGCTGATCCTGTTCGGGATCTTCGTGCCCTACCAGGCCGTGATCATCCCCGTCTCGCAGACCATGACGGCGGTCGGCCTCCGCGGCGGCAACGACCCGACCGGCGGCCTCGCCGGCCTCATGCTCATCCACATCATCTACGGCCTGCCGATCACCACCCTCATCTTCCGCAACCACTTCGTCGCCATGTCCAACACGCTCCTCGAGTCCGCCCGCCTCGACGGCGCCGGCATCCTGCGCAGCTTCGTCGACATCGGCGTCCCCCTCGCCAAACCCGCCTTCGCCGTGGCGATCATCTGGCAGTTCACCTCCTCCTGGAACGACTTCATGTTCGGCGCCATGATGACCAGCCGCGACTCCTGGCCGGTGACGATCGCCCTCAACAACATCGCCGGCGGCCAGTCCGTCCCCTTCGGCCAGGCAATGGCCGGTGCCCTGCTCGTGAGCCTGCCCACACTCGCCCTCTACGTCATGCTCGGCCGCTTCTTCATGCGGGGCCTGCTCGCCGGCACCCTCCAGGACTGAACATGGGTGCCCCCGCCGCAGTTCCCCAGGCAGAATTCCCGATGCGCCACCCCCCGCCCAGCCGCGATGCTTGCCTCCGACCGGTTTCCGACCCAAGGAGGTCCCGAGATGAACGCCACCACACGCGGCTGGGCAGGCCCAAGCCTCACCACCGCCCCTGGGTGACCACGCTTCACCCCCGGCCGCGCCCCGGTCGACACACCCTTCGCCCCCGCGCCGCCAGGCCATCTCCGTGCCGCGGCCTGACCGGTGCGGCGCTAGAACCACGGCGCCAGCCCGGCTCATGTCGCGGCCCGGCCGGTACGGTGCCCGGACGACGGCGCCAGGCCAACACTCACCACGGCCTCGCCGGACCACAGTCGTGCCCCGGGGTTTGGCGCCTGGATCGTGGCGCCAGGCCGGCTTATGTGGCGCCCGCGCCGGTACGGCGCCTGTGCCACGGTCGCGGCCCGGGTCTGACGTCTGGGCCGCGACCGTAGTCCGACTCGTGTCGCGACCCCAGCTGGCGCGGCGCCCGGATCGCGGTGGCAGGCCGTTTGCTCGTCGCGGGCCCCAGCCGGCATGACGCCATCCCGCGGTTGCGACCCCAGGTCTGGCATCTGGATCGCGGTGGCAGGCCGTTAGCTCGTCGCGGGCCCCGGCCGGCATGACGCCATCCCGCGGTCGCGACCCCAGGACTGGCGCCTGGATCGCGGTGGCAGGCCGACTCTCGTCATGCCCCGGCCGGAATGGCGTCCCGACCCGCGGTGGCAAACCACCCCCGTCCCGGCCCGCGGTGGCAGACTCACCCCCTTCCGACCGCGGTGGCGGGCCCACCGTCGTCCCGGCCCGCGGTGGCAGACTCACCCCGTTCCGACCGCGGTGGCGGGCCCACCCCCGTCGTGGCCCGCGGTGGCAGACTCACCTCCTTCCGACCGCGGTGGCGGGCCCACCGTCGTCCCGGCCCGCGGTGGCAGACTCACCTCCTTCCGACCGCGGTGGCGGGCCTACCCCCGTCGTGGCCCGCGGTGGCAGACTCACCTCCTTCCGACCGCGGTGGCGGGCCTACCCCCGTCGTGGCCCGCGGTGGCAGACTCACCTCCTTCCGACCGCGGTGGCGGGCCTACCCCCGTTGCGGCCCGCGCTGGCAGGCCCATCCCCGTTCCGGCTGCGGTGGCGGGCCCATCCCGTCGCGGCCTGGTCGGCATGGCACCTGGCCGCGGGCGCTGCCGACTCCCTCGCGGCGCGGCGCGGCCGGCACGGCGCCCCGACCGCGGTCGCAGCTCCACGGCCGGCCGGTCGCCGACGCCCGCGGTGCTCAGGTGAGCTGGCGGGACTGGGCCGCATGACCGCACTCGCAACGGAACCCGAAGATCGCGCCTCCCACGCCGCCGAACTCGCCCGTCTGGAGCTGCCCGACGAACCACATCGGCCGGCCACAGCAGTCCGGCCACTGCGGTGACGCCTGCGACCACGCGGGCCGCCCACCGAGCCGCCCCACGTCGTCCCACCGGCGCTCGCCGGCCGGGGCGAGCCGCAACCGCGGCGGCTCCGGACTGCCGTCGGGCGGATAGCCGGGGCACGACTCGACGCGCTCCTCGTCGAACATCCCGGACGCCCAGCCGTAGCCGGCCCGCACGTCCTCGTCGGCGTCACACTCCGAGCAGAGGCTCATCACGAACGCATGCCCGCCGCCCCGCACGGCCGCCGGCAGCAGCGCGTCGCTCACCAGCAGCGGCACCGAGAGCGGCAGCGCGCAGCCCAGCCCGCGCGGATCCCCGAACACCGCTCCCGGATCGACGAACGCCTCCAACCGCGGATCCGCCGTGCGGGCCGTCACGATCGTCCGTGCCTGCGGCAGGTAGCGCCGCCTCGCCGGGCCGTCCGCCGGCACCCACACGCCCCGCGCCCCGCACATCTGGCGAACCGCGCCCGACGACCGGGCCAGCTGCCCCAGACGCGCCAGCGACCGGTCCGTGTCGGCCCCGAGCAGCAGCTCCACGCGCGCTGCGTCGAGGTCGGCGCGCGGCCGGTGCCGCCACGGCTCGACCGGCGGCGACCCGGCGACCCTGTCGGCGAGCCGGTCCACGAGCTCGTCGGGGGCGTGCTCCGAGGTCCGCCAGAACCCGGCCCGGTCGGCGGCGACGAGCCGGGCGACGGCCGCATCGGTGAAGTCCTCCAGCACCGCGCCGCGGTAATGCCCGCTCATGCCACGAACCCGATCTCCGGATACCGCGGCGACGCCGCGTCGAGCAGCCCGCAGTCAGCGCCGGATCCGCGCAGGTGCAGGCCGAAGAACGCGCCCACGTACGCCCTGACGACCGCGGCCACCCGCGGCCCGTCGATCGTCCCGTAGGCGTCGCCGGTCTGCGCGCCCGGCAGCGCCGCGAGCGTCGGGATCATTAGCACCGAGTCGTGGAACGCCAGGTGCCGCGCGCCGGGCATCCTCAGCTCGCGGTGCCAGCCGCGCAGGTGGTCGGCGAACACACCCCAGCCCGGCGTGTTGCCGCGGTCGGTGTCACCTGCCGCGAACAGCAGAAACGGCCGGTCGAGTCCCGCTGCGGCGTCTGTACCGTAGAAGGCGCCGTCGAGATTGACTCCCGCGCGGATCCGACGGTCGTCGTGCATCGCCTGGGCGGCGGTGGCGCCGCCGAGCGAGTGGCCGAGGGCACCGACGTGCGTCAGGCGCAACGAGCCGCGGGTCCCGGCCGGGAGGCGGCGCCGCTCGACGTCGGGATTGCCGCCGTCGTCGAGGGTCGCCAGACGGTCCAGCACGAACCGCAGGTCAGCGGAGCGGACCGCGACCATCTTCGCCGCGAACGTGTCGAACTGGGCCGGGTCCTCGATCTGCGCGATCAACGCCGTGATCGTGTTGGGCTCGACGCGGCCGCCGGGGAACTCGACGGCGATCGGGTCGTGGGTGTGGTCGACGGTCACCACGACGTGGCCGCGGCTGGCGAGGTCCTCCACCAGTGCCGCGCTGGAGTTGCGCCCGGCGCCATACCCGGGTGAGAACAGCACCACCGGCCAGCCGCCACGCCGCGCGGCGATCGGTGCGCCCGTGTGCGCGTGGGTGCGGACCGCTGCCAGGCCGGGCAGGTCCCGCTGGACGCCGCTGACCGTCTCGGCGAGGTCCCGGCCGACGGGCCCTGCCTCGGCCGGGGTCAGCCATGGTGCCGGTGGGCCGGCCGGATATGCGGCCGGATACCACAGCTGCACCATGAGCTCCCTGGGCCGGGCGGGCGCCATCCAGGGGTCGGTCCTCGCCGGGTCGACGAGATGCAGCGGCACCGTCCCGATCGGGTGCGGGCCGGTCGGCGCGGGCAGCCGGAACGCGGGCTTGGCGCCTCGCGGCGCGGCGACGGCGGGCATCGCGGGCAACACGGTCAGGCCGGCGCCCGCGGCGGCAGCCCCCAGCAGTCGGCGGCGGGACAAGTACAGGTGGCGCATGGCGAATCCTCTCGCTCGGTGCCGCCGAAGTTAGCCCCGCCCGCGCTGCCGTGTCGTCCTCCCGCGGGCCGACCCGAAACTGCCCGTGTCCGACCTGAGTAGGACAGCCATGGTGTGCTTGACGACGACGACGCGGCACCCGCGCCGCGCCTACCTTGCCTCCCATGACAACGACGCTCGCGGTCGAAGTGACCGACCTCGTGAAGGTGTATGGAACAGGCGACACCACGGTGCGCGCCCTGGACGGCGTCGGCGTCGCGTTTCCCGCCGGCGAGTTCACCGCGATCATGGGCCCGTCCGGGTCCGGCAAGTCCACGCTGATGCACTGCCTCGCGGGGCTGGACACCGCGACGTCCGGCTCGGTCCGGCTGGGCGGCACGGAGCTGACGGGCCTGTCCGACAAGGCACTGACGCTGCTGCGCCGGGAGCGGGTCGGGTTCATCTTCCAGTCCTTCAACCTGCTGCCGACGCTGACCGCCGAGCAGAACATCCTGCTGCCGTTCGACCTCGCGGGCCGCAGACCCGACCAGCGGCGGTTCGCGCAGGTGGTGTCGGTGCTCGGCCTCGGCGAGCGGCTGCGGCACACGCCCAGTCAGCTGTCCGGCGGTCAGCAGCAGCGGGTGGCGTGCGCCCGGGCGCTGCTCGGCCGGCCCGACGTGGTCTTCGCCGACGAGCCGACCGGCAACCTCGACTCCCGCGCCGGGGCCGACGTCCTGTCCGTCATGCGCCGCAGCGTCCGGGAGCTGGGTCAGACGGTGGTCATGGTGACCCACGACCCCGTCGCCGCCTCCTACGCCGACCGGGTCGTCATGCTCGCCGACGGCCGCATCGTCGACGAGCTGCGCGGCCCCACGCCCGAGGCCGTGCTGGACCTGCTCAAGCGGCTGGGGGCCTGACATGCGACGCACCGCACTGTCCGGGCTGCGGCCGCGCCGCCTCGTGCCCACCGCGCTGGCCATCGTGCTCGCCGTCGGGTTCGTCGCCGGCATCATGATCTTCGGCGACACGACCCGCGCCGCGTTGCTCGACGAATACGCCCGCTCCGCCCGCAACGTCGACCTCGCCGTCACCGCCGCCGACCGCACCCGCCTGCCACTGTCCACAGTGGAGGAGATCGGTCGGCTGGACGGCGTCACCGCCGTCGAAGGCCGTATGGCGGAGCAGGCACCGCTCATCGACCGCGACGGCCGTCTCGTCACCGAGTTCGGCGTGCCCGGCCACGCCGTCGACGTCGGTGACCGCGCCGAGCTGCGCCCCTTCGACCTGCGCACGGGCGGGTTGCCACAGGGCGACGGCGACGCGGCGCTCGACGCCCGCAGCGCCCGGCGCACCGGCTACCAGGTCGGCGACACCATCGCGCTGGTGGGCGCCGACGAGCAGCGGCACGAGTTCCGGCTCGTCGGCATCGTCGACATCACCGGCGTCGACGGCGGCAACGCGTCCACGGTCGTGCTCACCCGGCCGGCGCTCGTGCGGCTCACCGGCGCCGCCGGCTTCCGCGAGGTCGTCGCGACCGTCGCCGACGGTACCGCACCCGCCGCCGTCCGCTCGCACGTCACGGCGCCGGGGAAGGTGCGCACCGGCGACCAGCTGCGGCGCGACCTGGCCCGGGAGGCGTTCAGCCAGATCGACGGCCTGCTCATCGGGTTGCAGCTCTTCGCGGTCGTCGCGGTGCTCGTCGCCGCGCTCGTCATCGCCAACACGTTCAACATCCTGCTCGCCCAGCGCATGCGGGAGACGGCGCTGCTGCGGTGCGTCGGCGCCACCCGCGCGCAGGTGTTCCGGCGGGTCATCGCCGAGGCTGCCGCGGTCGGGTTCACGGGCGCCGCGCTCGGGATCGGTGTCGGCCTCGCGATCGGCTTCGGACTGTCCCGCGGTGGGGCACTGCCGGGCATCGGGCTGCCCACCGGTCGACTGGTTGTCGGTGTTTCGCCGGTACTGGTGGCGCTGCTCCTCGGTGTGGTCCTCACGACCGTGTCGGCGCTGGTGCCCGCGATCCGGGCGACCCGGGTGCCACCGATCGCGGCGCTGCGGATCACGCCGTTCGGGCGCGGTGGCAGCCGGCGCGGGCGGGTCGTACTGGTCATTTCCGCGGCGCTGCTCGTCGTCGCGGGGGTCGCGCTGACCGTGGCCGGGATGCGCACCGGTGATCCGCTGACCGCGATGGTGATCGTCATGGTGGGTGGCACGAGCGTGTTCCTCGCGGTGCTGCTGCTCCTGCCGTTGTTCATCGGGCCGCTGGTGTCCGCGGTCGGATGGCTGCCGGGCCGCCTCGCCGGCGCGCCGGTCCGCCTGGCCGTCGCCAACGCCAGGCGCAACCCGGGCCGCACGGCGGCGACCACGGCCGCGCTGCTCGTGGGGGTCGCGTTGATGGCCGGCGGCAGCACCATCGCCGCGACCGTCAACCGCACCGCCGAAGCTCAGCTCGACAAGGCGTTCCCCGTCGACTACCTGCTCACGCCCGCGGTCACCGGCGGCGACCGGCCGGCGACGGTCCCGGCGGCGGTGACCGCGGGACTGCGCGCCGATCCCGCCTTCGACCTCGTCGTCGCGGTCAGGCAGGACAATGCGAAGAGCACCGGCGGCGGGCTGCTCGTCGGGACCATCGACGAGGCGGCGATCGGCACGGCGTTCCGGCCCGTCGTCGCCGCCGGGCGGCTGACGGACCTGCGGCCCGGGACCGCCGTCGTGGCCAGCGGCTCCGACGCCCTCGCCGGGCGGCGGGTCGGCGACCAGCTCCGGCTGACCGGTCCCGGCGGCCACTCGATCACGGTGACGGTCGCCGCGACGGTCCAGAGCGCGACGCTCGTCGGCGACGTCATGGTCACCGACACCGACTACAGGGCGCTGTTCCCGGCGGCCGTCGGGGACTCGCTCGTCATGGTCCGCGCCGCTGGTGGCGTACCGGCGACGACCGCACGCCACCAGATCGACGCCGCCCTCGCGGCGCACCCGCTGGTCCAGGTCGGCGACCTCAAGGAGTTCCGCGACGAACGCAACAACGCGATCGACCAGATCGTCGCCGTGATCGCCGTCCTCCTCGCGCTGGCGCTGATCATCGCGCTCGTCGGCATCGCCAACACGCTGTCGCTGTCGGTACTGGAGCGGACCCGCGAGTCCGCGTTGCTGCGGGCGCTCGGCCTGACCCGCGGGCAGCTCCGCGTGACGCTGCTCGCCGAGGCGGTGCTGATGGCCGCGGCCGGCGCCGTCGTCGGGGTGGCGTTCGGCCTCGTCTACGGGTTGCTCACCGCGGATGCGGGGTTCGGGGAGGTCGACACCCTGCTCGCGGTCCCGGTCGGGCAGCTGGGAGCGTTCGTCGGGCTCGCGGCGCTCGCGGGCACACTCGCCGCAGTCCTCCCGTCACGCAGAGCGGCAAACGTCGCAGTCGTCGTAGCACTGGCAGATTGAAGACCTATCGTGGACGACGTGTGGAACGGCGAACACCTCCGGCGCATCAGGACCTGGCTGTTCGACGGGGGCCTCGCAGGATCCGTGCTGTACGTGACGGTGATGGAGCGCGGGCTGGAGCCGCCCGTCGTCGCGATCGGGCTCGTCATGGCGGTCGCCATGCTGGCCCGTCGCCGCTATCCGTTGGTCGTCGCCTGCATCGTCTACACGGCGGCGCCGCTGCACCTGCTGTTCGACGACGCGATGCGCCTCTATGACATGGCGGTGCTGATGTCCATGTTCGCCGTCGTCAAGTACCGGCGCCAGCTGTTCTGGGGCATCCTCGCCGGCGTCGGCGCGGGCATCGGCGTCGTCATCGGCGCCGCCGTCGAGGCCCGCAGGACCGACAACTTCGGCACCATCACGTGGATCATCGGCACGCTGACCATCGCTGTGTGGTTCTCCGCGTACGGGGTGAGGACCCGGCTGCTGTACGTGGCGAGCCTCGAGGAGCGGGCCGCCACCCTCGAACGCGAGCGCGACCACCTCGCCCGCCTCGCCGCCGCCGACGAGCGCGCCGCGATCGCCCGAGAGCTGCACGACGTCGTCGCCCACAGCCTGAGCGTGATGATCGTCCAGGCGGACGGCGCCGGGTACACCCTCGACCCGTCCGCGTCGCGGGCCCGCCACGCCCTCGACACGATCGCCGCCACCGGCCGCGACGCCCTCGAGGACATGCGCCGGGTGGTGAGCGTCCTGCGGGGCGCGACCCCCGGCGCGGGGGACGTGTCCAGGCGGCGCGTCGGCCTGGCGGAGCTCGACCGGCTCGTCGAGCGGGCCGGCCTGCGGGTCGAGCTGGAGACGGTGGGCACCCCGGCGGGGTTGAGCGTGGCGGAGGAGCTGACCGCGTACCGCATCGTGCAGGAGTCCCTGACCAACACCCTCCGGCACGCGGGCCCGGACGCGAAGGTGACCCTGCGACTGGAGTACGCGCCCGAGCACATCGTGATCGAGGCCACGGACGACGGCGGCGGCCGGCTGCCCGCCGCCGCGAAAGGCTCGGGCGGTCACGGCCTGATCGGCATGCGGGAGCGGGTCGCGCTGCACGGCGGGACGGTGAGCGCCGGTCCGCGGTTCGACGGAGGGTGGACCGTCACCGCCACGATTCCCAGGACACCACCGCCGGCCGTACCGCAGAGCGAGCCGCCAACGCCTCCGGCAGGCGCGGCCGACGGCGACAGCGCTCCGGCGGCCGACGCCCCAGCGACCGCAGCACGAGCGGCCGGCACCGCGGGGGACACGGCCCGCGCCGATGGACGTCAGGCGGATGCGGCGCGCACGGATGAGGCCGGGACGGACGTAGTGCGTGCGGATGGCGTTGCGGTGGACGCGGCCCGCGCGGACGGAGCTGGTGCGATGCGCGCGGATTGGGTCGAGGCAGATGCAGTGCGAGTGGATGGCATCGTGGTGGACGCAGCGCGTGCAGACGGAGCTGGATCGGACGCGGGGCGCGCGGATGAGGTCGGGATGGGCGTTGTTGGAGACGGTCACCGAGGAGACGGGCGCGGTGGTCGGCAGGGCCGGGGCGGCGGGCTGGGTGTGCTGAAGGTGGGCGCGGTGGGTGGTGGAGGCGCGGTCGGGATGGTGGCCGGGGGCGGGTGGGGCCGGTGATCCGGGTGGTGATCGTCGACGATCAGGAGCTGATCGTCGCTGGGTTCAGGATGGTGCTGTCGGCGCAGGAAGACATGGTGGTGGTGGGGGAGGCGGGTGACGGGGCCGAGGCGTTGCGGTTGCTGCGGCGGGTGGAGGCGGACGTCGTGGTGATGGACATCCGGATGCCGGTGATGGACGGGATCGCGGCGACCGAGGCGCTGTGTGCGCGGCCGGGTGGGCCGCGGGTGCTGATTTTGACGACGTTCGACACGGATGAGGACGCGTTTGCGGCGTTGCAGGCGGGGGCGAGCGGGTTTCAGCTGAAGAACGCGCCGCCGGGGGATCTGCTGGCGGCGATCAGGGCCGTCGCGGGTGGTGAGGCGATGGTGGCGCCCAGGGCGACGCGGAGCCTGCTGGACCGGTTCGCGGGGAAGTTCGTGACGGCGCCGCCGGCGGTTGAGGACCCCGAGGTGTTGCGGCGGCTGGCGAGCCTGACGGACCGGGAGCGGCAGGTGCTGCTGCTGGTGGCCGAAGGGCTGTCCAACCCGGAGATCGGGGAGCGGCTCAACGTGGCGGAGACGACCGTGAAGACGCACGTGGGCCGGGTCCTGCTGAAGCTGGAGGTGCGCGACCGGGTGCAGGCGGTCGTGTTCGCGTACGAGGTCGGGTTGGTCCGGCCGCCCTGATCGGGCGGGGAGGGCCGGGTGCGCCCGAGGTCGGCCCCGCCGACCCGATCGGAGCGGAGAGGGCCGGGTGCGGGCGAGGTCGGGGCGGAGAGGGCCGGGTCCGCGCGTGGTCGGGGCGGAGAGGGCCGGGTGCGGGCGTGGTCGGGGCGGTCGACCTGATCGAGCGGGGAGGCCGGTCCGCGCGTGGTCGGGTCGGTTGACCTGATCGGGCGGGAGGGCTGGATGCGGGCGAGGTCGGGTTGTTCCGAGCCGCCCTGATCGGGCAGGGAAAGCCGGGTGCGCCCGAGGTGGACGCACCCGGTCGGAGCGGGGATCAGGCCGGCAGGCTAGGGGCGGGCGGCCCAGCGTTGGGCGCCGGTGCCGTTGCAGGTCCAGAGCTGGACCTTGGTGCCGTTGGCGGTGCCTGAGGCGTTCACGTCGACGCACTTGCCGGAGCCGGTGCCGGTGATGGAGCCGTTGGCGTTGAAGGTGAACTTCTGGGCGGCGGTGCCGTTGCAGTCCCAGATCTGGATCTTCGTCCCGTCGGCGGTGCCGTTGCCGTTGACGTCGAGGCAGCGGTTGCCGTACACGCGGATCTCGCCGGCGGCGGTGCGGGTCCACTTCTGGTTGGTGCCGCCGTGGCAGTCCCAGATGTGGATCTGGGCGCCGGCGGTGGTGCTGGCGCCGGCGACGTCCATGCAGCGGTTCGACTGCGGGTTGACCAGTGAGACGGCGGTGCCGACCGGTGGGATGGTCGGGGTGAGGCTGCCGGGGACGGACTGGAGGGCGGAGAACCAGCGCGCCCCCATCTTGTCGTAACCGGTGGCGTTCGGGTGCACACCGTCGGCGAGGTCGGCGGTGGTGATGGCGGAGTGCATGTCGACCAGGTGCGTCATCGGACCCTTACCGGCGACGATGCCGGGGATCGCGGCGTTGTAGGCCTGGACGCGGGCCTCCTGCGTCGCGTTGGTCTCGGGGGTGATCTGGGCGACGAAGAGCTCGACCGACGGCGCGTTCGCACGGATCTTGTCGATGAGGGCGGACAGCCGGGCCGGGGCGTTGGCGACGTCGTAGTTCTGGTTCATGTCGTTGGTGCCGATGTGCAGGAGGATGGTGCGCGGCGAGGTCGCCTGCAGCCAGCCGACGATGTTGGCGTCGAGCTGGTCGATCCGCCAGCCTGAGTGGCCCTCGTGGTCGTGGTCGCCGAGGGACGCCGGGCCGTTGAAGCCCGACCCGACGAAGTCGACGGTGTACCCGCCGGCGGCGAGCCGCTGCCACAGGTTGATCCGGTAGCCGCCGGGCACGTTGAACCCGTCGGTGATCGAGTCGCCGAGCGGCATGACGCGGACGCCGCCGTTCGACTCGGCCTGGGCCGGGGCCGCGGGGGACAGGACGAGGCTCGCGAACAGGCCGAGCGCGAGGCCGGCGGCAAGAGCGAGTTTGCGTCGCATGTACTGGTTCCTCTCGTCTGCCGTCCGAGGGCGGTCCACAGCACGGGATGAACCGGGCCGAGCTGCGGCAGCGGACGGTCGCATCGAGTGTTGGCGATGTGGTGACGGTCAGGGGAGCCCAGTGGCGCGGTGGAGCGCCGAGCGGTCGCGCGGCAAAGCCAAGCGGAACGTGAGCGGATGGGTGCTCAAGCCTTGCAAGAACACGTTCGAAAACAGCAAAGATGTGTCTGGATATTGCGCAGCGGTGTTGGTGGAGTTACGGTCCCTCTTGCACCGCCCCGCCAACCGGTGTACAAAAACCCACCCCGCCGTTCGATCGTCACCACCAGCGCCGACCAGCCCGACACCGCCAACTCGCGGCCGGCCGGCTGATGCTTGCGCGGCACGGCCCCGTCGAAAGCGAGCAACACATGTTCCGGTCCACTCGAGGTGCCAGGCGGAAGGGGCGTTTCGTTGCCCTGACCGCGGGCACCACCCTCGCTGCCGCGGGCGTCGTCGTCGGTCTGACGATGTCGCCGGCCGCGGCGGCCGCGACCGGCGGCGTCGGTGCGACGCTGCCCTTTGTCGAGGTGCAGGCGGAGAACGCCACCACCAACGGCACCGTCATCGGCCCGAGCGCCGCCTACAACACCCTCGCCGGTGAGGCGTCCTACCGCAAAGCCGTCACGCTGCAGGGCAGTGGCAAGTACGTCGAGTTCACCACGCCGGTCGCGACGAACTCGATGGTGTTCCGCTACAGCATCCCGGACTCCAGCAACGGCTCGGTGTACACGGCGCCGATCTCGCTGTACATCAACGGGGTCCGGTCCAACAACTTCACGCTGACCAACGCGTACAGCCACTACTACAGCAGCTACCCGTTCAGCAACCAGCCGGGCAGCAACCACCACCACTACTACGACGAGGTCAACCGCCTCTTCCCGCAGGTCTACCCGCAGGGGACGAAGTTCCGCCTGCAGGTCGACGCCGACTCGACCGCCTCGTCGTACACCATTGACCTCGCGGACTTCGAGAACGTCGCCGGTCCGCTGTCGCAGCCGGCCGGCTCGGTGTCGATCACGAGCAAGGGTGCCGACCCGAACGGTGTCAACGACTCCACGTCCGCGATGAACCAGGCGATCGCGTCCGCGGGCGCGGGCGGCACGGTGTGGATCCCGCCGGGCACGTTCAAGATCCAGGGCCACATCGCGGTCAACAACATCACGATCAAGGGTGCCGGCATGTGGCACTCGAAGACGACCGGTGACCGGATCGGGTTCTACGGCAACTACGCGCCGACGCCCAGCTCCAACGTGCACCTGTCGGACTTCTCGATCTTCGGCAACGTGCAGGAGCGCAACGACGCCGACCAGGTCAACGGCATCGGCGGTTCGCTGAGCAACTCCACCGTCACCCGGGTGTGGATCGAGCACACCAAGGTCGGCGCCTGGATGGACGGGCCGTTCACCAACCTGGTGTTCGACCAGATGCGGCTGCGCAACTACAACGCCGACGCGATCAACTTCCACAACGGCGTGACGAACTCGAAGGTCACCAACAGCCACGTCCGCAACCCCGGCGACGACGGCCTGGCAATGTGGGCCGAGCAGAACGCCGACGTGAACAACTCGTTCGACCACAACACGGTCGAGCTGCCCATCCTCGCCAACGGCATCGCGATCTACGGCGGCCACGACAACTTCGTGACCGACAACAGGGTCATCGACGCCGGCCTCAGCCAGGGCGGCGGCATCCACGTCGGGCAGCGCTTCGCGTCCACCCCGATCGGCCGCACCGACGTGCTGCGCAACACCATCATCCGGTCCGGCAACCTCGACCCGAACTGGCAGTTCGGCGTCGGCGCGCTGTGGTTCGACGCCCGTGACGGCGTGATGAACGGCCTGACCAACGTCGACAACATCCTGATCCAGCAGAGCCCGTACGAGGCGATCCAGTTCGTCTCGGGCTCGCAGATCAACAACGTGAAGATCAACAACGCGACGATCCAGAACACCGGCACGTTCGTGGCGCAGCTCCAGGTCGCCGGCGCGGCGACGATCACGAACAGCACCGCCACCGGCACCCAGGGCCCCGCGCCGATCTACAACTGCGGCGCCGGGTTCAACCTCACCGACGGCGGCGGCAACTCCGGCATCTTCGGCTCGACCGCCTGCACGATGCCGACGCCGACGTTCCCGCCGTACCTGCCCGACAACGGCTCCAACATCACCGTCAGCCCGAACGCGCTCGGCTTCGGCTCGGTCGCGACCGGTGGCGCCAGCGCGGCCCAGGCCGTGACCGTCACCAACAGCGGCACCGCGTCGGCCCCGGTCGGCACGATCGCCGTCAGCGGCGACTTCACCCAGACGAACACCTGCGGCACCAGCATCGCCGCCGGCTCGTCCTGCACCGTGAGCGTGACGTTCCGGCCGTCGGCGGCGGGCACCCGCACCGGCAACCTGAGCGTGACCGCCGCAGGCGTCACCAGCACCGTCCCGCTGTCCGGCACGGGTGTGGCACCCGGACCGGTCATCAACGCCGACCCGGGCTCGCTGTCCTTCGCCGGTACGGTGGTGGGCGCGTCCGCCCCGACCCAGACGGTGACCTTCACCAACTCCGGTACCACGGCGGCCACGGTCTCCGGGGTCACCACCAGCGGTGACTACAGCCAGACCAACAACTGCGGCTCCCTCGCGGTCAGCGCCTCCTGCACGGTCACCGTGAAGTTCACCCCGACCGCCTCGGGTGCCCGCACCGGCACGCTGACGGTCACCAGCAACGCCAACAACAGCCCGGCCACGGTCGGCCTGTCCGGCTCCGGCATCGGCACCAACACGAACATCGCCCTCAACCGGCCCGCCACCGCCAGCAGCCAGGTCAACGGCACGCAGGCGGCGACCACGGTCACCGACGGCAACGCCGCCACCTACTGGGAGAGCACCAACAACGCGTTCCCGCAGTGGGTCCAGGTGGACCTGGGCGCGACCACCAGCATCGGCAAGGTCACGCTGAAGCTCCCGCCGGACGCCGCGTGGGCGACCCGCCAGCAGACGCTGTCGGTCCAGGGCAGCACCGACGGCTCCAGCTTCAGCACGATCGTCGGCTCCGCCGCCCAGACGTTCAACCCGGCCAGCGGCAACACGGTCAACCTGACCTTCGGGGCGACGAACACCCGGTACGTCCGCGTCAACATCAGCGCGAACACCGGCTGGCCCGCCGGCCAGGTCGCGGAGCTCGAGGTCTACCCGAGCGGCGGCACCACGCCGACCGCGCCGGTCCTCAGCGCCAACCCGACCGGCCTGACCTTCGCGTCGCAGGCGCTGAACACCACCAGCGGCTCGCAGGCGGTCACGATCAGCAACACGGGCACCGCGGCGGCCACCGTCTCAGGCGTGACCGCCACAGGTGACTACCAGCAGACGAACAACTGCAGCTCGATCGCGGTCGGCGCGTCCTGCGTCGTCAACGTGACCTTCCGGCCCACCGCGTCCGGCACGCGGACCGGCACGCTCACGGTCACCAGCAACGCGCAGAACAGCCCGACCACGGTCTCGCTGACCGGCACCGGCGCCGGGGGCACCACCCCGACCAACCTCGCCGCGGGCAAGCCGACCAGCGAGTCCAGCCACGTCCAGGTGTACGGCTCCGGCAACGTCACCGACGGCGACCAGAACTCCTACTGGGAGAGCAACAACAACGCCTTCCCGCAGTGGGTCCAGGTCGACCTCGGCTCCGCGCAGAGCATCAGCAAGGTGGTCCTGCAGCTGCCCACCTCGTGGGGCGCCCGCAACCAGACCATCCAGGTCGTCGGCAGCACCAACGGCTCGAGCTTCTCGACGCTGAAGGACACCGCGTCCTACGCCTTCACCGGCGGGGCGGGCAACACCGTCACGATCACGTTCCCGGCGCAGACCCAGCGCTACGTCCGGCTGAACATCACCGCCAACTCCGGCTGGCCGGCGGGGCAGATCTCGTCCTTCCAGGTCTGGAACATCTGATCCGCCCGTAGTTCAAAGAGGGGGTGCCGCCGGTCCGGCGGCACCCCCTGCTATTTGCGCTCGCTCAGCAAACGGTCGAGGTCGGACCGCGACGCCGGGGCGCCCTGCCAGCCGTAGTCCATGACCGCCAGGACCGTGTCGCCGCGCCGGACCAGCGCGATGAGGAACGTCTGCTCGCCGAGGTCCGTCTGGTACGTGCGGCTCAGCAGCACCGACTCGTCGCCGCCGAGCTCGCCGATCGAGACCAGCCGGTACCGCAGCGTCAACGGCGCGGAGCCGGGGCCGGCGCGCTCGACCGACGGGCAGCGGGCCAGCATCGCCCGGACCTCGGCGAGGTACTCGCCCGCCCCGCCGGGTCGGTAGGCCGACTCCGTCACACCGGCCCGGGTGGTCGTGGGCGGCGGCGGGACGTACAACGTGAACACCTGAAGCCCGCTGCTACGGCCGATCAGCTTCGCCTCGCTGGGGTGGCGCGTGTCGGGGCACGGCGCGGGCAGCCGCTCGGCGTAGACGCTCACCTCAGGCGGGAAGCAGCCGGCGAGGTGGATCTCGCACGGTTCCCTCGGGACCGCCGTCCGGGAGCCGGCCGGGGTCGGCGGCGGCGCCTGGCCCGCCGGCCGAAGCGCGACGGCGGTGCCGCCGAGCACCGCGAGGACGGCAAGGGTCACCGCGGCGAGTCGCCTGCGGTTGCGGCGGGTACCGGCGCGGCGAAGGTCCGCCGGGTCGGCGAGGACCACCCGGTCGGCGTCCGCACCGAGCGCCGCCAGCCGGTCGATGATCTGGTCATGCATCGCGCTCACCACTCTCCACGGTCAGGGCAAGGGCGGAGCGCCCCCGGGACAGCCACGACTTGACCGTCCCGACCGGCACCCCGGTCTCCGCCGCGATCTCGTCCACCGGCCGGTCCAGCAGGTAGTGCAGGACCAGCGCCCGCCGCTGCGCCGGCGGCAGCTCCCGCAGCATCGCGACGACGAGCAGCGTGTCCTCGCTCGGCGCCGGCGCCACCCCGGCCGGCGGCACCTTCGCCGCGAACAGCCGCCGCACCGCCAGCCGCCGCCACCGGTCCGTGGCCAGCCGGTAGATCACCGAGCGCAGCCAGGCCTCCGCCGAGTCGTACTCGCGCAGGCGGTGCCACCGCTGCCAGGCGCGCACGTACGCCTCCTGGGTCAGGTCCTGGGCGTCGCCGAGGTCACCCGTCAGGCCGAACGCGTAGCGCATCGTGCGGCGCGAGGTCCCGCGGTAGAAGTCGTCGTACGCCTGCCGGGCGTCGCTGCTCATGCCAGTGAACACGGCCGGGCCTGCGGGAAGGTTGCATCGCCTACAGTGCGGTGATGAGGCTCGTCCCGGTCGTGGAGATGGCGACGTCGCAGGCCACGTATCTCAACCTCGACCACGCGACCCTGGTCGCGCCCGTGCACCTCGACACGAAGGCCCGCATGCTCCGCCGCGACCAGGAGACCTGGGCGGTCACCTTCGTGGTCACGGTCGGCGACACGGCGACGGTCTACGCGACGCGCCGTTCGTTCGCTGCCGAACAGGACGCGCTCGCGTGGATCGCCGCCGTGACCGATGTCGTGCGCTGAGCCGGCGCCGCGGCTACCGGCGCCGACCGGCACCGCGGCCACCGGGTTGCCGGCCGGCACCGCAGCTGACCGGTGCCGCCCGGCACCGCAGCTAGCCGGTGCCGCCCGGCAACGCGGCTGCCCGGTGTCGGCCGGCAACGCCGCTAGCCGGTGCCGGCCGGTAACCAGGTCGCCTCGGCGACGGCGCGGGTCGCGGCGTCGGTGTAGACCGCCGTCGCCAGCCACGCCTGGGCGAACGCGCTGCCGTCGTCGCCCGACAGCCGGCCGAACGCGTCCCGGGGCCGGGTGCACGCCGCCTCCGTCAACCGGTCGAGCAGCGCCGCCCCGGCGTCGAACCTGGCCCGCCGCAGCCTCGTCGCGTCGGACGGTCCCCGCCCCGCCGCGAACGTGTGCACGGTCCGCCCGCCCGACACCGTCCGCTCCACCTGCGCCGCCAACAGCCGGAGCACGGGATCACTGTTGGTGTTCGCGGCAGGTGTACGACCGGCGCCCGCCTCCGGAAGCAGCGGGTGGGACTGGGGAAGGTGACTGCTGTGGAGCCGGTCGAACGCCAGGTCCACGTGCCCGCCCTGGCCCGCGGGCAGGTTCCAGCCGGTGCCGTCGACCGGGGCGACCGCGAGCGGCAGCACCGTCCCCGGCCGCGACGGGTCGGGCCGCGCCACCACGAGCAGCTCGAGGCCGGCGGCGCGGCCGAGCAGCCGCAGGTTGTCGCGGTACCCGAGCGCCGGCGAGTCGTCCGCGACCCGTAGCGTCAACGCCGTGCCGTCGGAGGCCGCTGCGCCGCCGGAGGCCGCCGTGCCGCCCGTGGTCGTGGCGTGCACGGCGTCGCCGTCGGTGCCCTCGACGCGGACCGTCAGGAACACCAGGTCGTCGCCGGCCCGGCGGTCCGTCACCGGCTGGCCGAGCGCCGCGAACGCGCGGTGCACCTGCTCGGCGAGCGGCACCGCCCACAGCCCCGCGAGGGGCTCCTCGTGCCAGCCGCACCCGGTCGCCGTCACCGCCCGCACCGACCTGCCCGCACCCAGCTGCCGGGTCGCCGACGCCGTCGCCCCCGACACCACGAGCCCCGCCCGGGTCAGCGCCCGGTGGCTCAGCGCGGTCTCCCCGAGCGCGACGGTCGCGTTGCCCGCCTTGGCGGCCCGTTTGGCGTCGCCGGGCATCAGGTCGGCGATCATCCAGAGCCCGCCGTCGCGGTCCACGACGTACGTCACGACCCCCGCATACCCCGAGTCGGCGAGCACCGCCGTCGTGCACAGCCCGTGCAACCTGAGGCTGCCCTGCAGGTCGTACGCGCGCCGCGCCGCCCCGAGCAGCCCTCCCGACGGTGCGCCCTCCGACCGCAGGCGTTGCAGGACCCCGATCAGCTCCTGCAGCGCGGCCGTCAGGTCGCCGAGCCGGAAGTCGGGGTCGCCGGTCCGCGCCGCCTGGAGCATCGTGGCGACGACCCGCGCGGCGGCCGCCGGCCGGTACACCTTGCACGCCTGCCCCTCGTGCGCCGCCCGCAGCAACGCCGTCCGCGCGACCGTCCCCGACCCGGTGAGCCCGGCGGCGAGCACGTCGACGGCAGCCCGCCACAGGTGCTCGACCGCCGCCCGCTGCTGCACCGTCAACGCCTCGCCCGGCTCCTCCACCTCCGGCACGACCACCGCCTGCGCCGCGACGGCCTGCCCCGCGACGGCCTGTTCGGCGTCGGCCCGCCCCGAGACCGTCTGCCCCGCGACGGGCTGTTCTGCGTCAGCCTGCCCCGCGGCCGCCTGCCCCGCGACGGGCTGTGCCGCGTCGGCGTCGGGCGCCGCTTCGCCGGCCGGGGCCGGATCTCCTTCCACGTGGGAGGGAGCCAGCGCCAGCACGGCCGCCCGGTGCAGGCAGTTGGGGGCGAGCAGGCAGCTGCACGTCGCCCCTTCCGCCGACCGGACGACCCCGCCGTCGGTGACCAGGGTGACGGCGGTCGAGTCGTCGACGGCGACGACGAACGTTCCGTCCGCCTCGGTCACCGGAAGCGCCGCGAAGCGGGTCACCGCCTCGTCGACCTTCTTGCGCAGCCTGGCCGGCAGCGCGTCGACCGCCGCCACCAGCACCGCCTCCGCCACCGGCGGCAGCCCGCCGCTCGCCGTGGTCATGCGCGCACCTTCTCCCCGACCCAGCGGGCCAGCTCCAGGGGGCTCAACGCGGCGACCGGCATGCCGCACGCGACCAGCTGCGACGCCACCGACACCGAGTACCGGGGCCGGCCCGCGTCGTCGAGGCTCGCGCAACCCAGCACGGTCGCCCCCGACTCGACCAGCGAACGCGTCTCCGCGAGCAGCCCGCCGAGCGGGTACCCCTCCTCGAAGTCGCTGACGACCACGACCAGCGTGCGCGACGGCACGGTCACCAGGGACCGCGCGTGCCGCAGCCCGGCCGCGATGTGGGTGCCGCCGCCGACCTGGACCTCGAGCAGCAGCCCCAGCGGGTCGGTGACCCGATCCGTGAGGTCGACGACCTCGGTCGAGAACGCCACGAAGTGCGTCGTCAACGCCGGAACCCCGGCGAGGATCGCCCCGGTCAGCGCCGACCAGATGACCGACGCCTCCATCGACCCGGACACGTCGACCACGAGGACGAGCCGCCAGTCGACGCCGCGGCGCGCCTTGGTGCGGAACACCGGCCGCTCCGGGATGACCTGCACCCGGCCGTCCTCGTCGCGACGGGTCGTGGCCAGGTTGGCCCGCAGGGTCCGCGGCAGGTCGAGCGGCCCGCCCGGCCGGCGGGTCGGCCGCGGCGTTGTGATCCCCGCCAGCGCCGGCCGCAGCCGCGTCGCCAGCTGGCGCGTGAGCTCCTCGACGATCCGCGCGACCAGCGGCCGCAGCCGCGCCACCGACGACTCGGGCATCGCGCCGACCAGCGACAGCACGGTCTGCAGCAGCTCGACCGACGGCGTCACCGCGTCGGGGTCGAGCAGCAGCGCCGCCTCCCGCCGCCCGGACTCCGCGGCACGGGCGAGGACCTCCTCACGGATGCCCGGCCCGAACAACGCCGTCAGCTCCTCCGCCCACTCCCGCACACCGGGGAACGGCGCCTCCCGCCCCGCCCGCCCAGCGGCATCGGCCCGCGCCCCTTCGCCGGTACCGGCACCGTAGAGCTCGTCGAGCGCGGTGGCGTACCGCGCGGCCCCGGGCCCGAGCGCCTCCGACCGCCGCCCGAGCAGCAACCGCCACCGGTCCACTGTGGACAGCGTGCGCCCGCTGTGCTCCGCGGCCTGCCCCGTCTCGGCACCGCCGGCCGTCTCAAGCTGCCCCGTTTCGAGGCTGCCCGTCTCCTCGGGCCGCCCCGTTTCGAGGCTGCCGGTGTCCGCGGGCTGCCCCGTGTCGGACTTCGGGGGCTCCGTGTCCTGCGCCGGTTCGGTGCTGCCGGACTTCGCGGGCTCCGAGGCCGGCGCCGCGGTGGGGACCGTCAGCCCGTACGCGGCGAGCGCCGCCGCTCCGGCCCGGTCGGCGAGCAGCCGTACCAGCAGATCCTCGGCGGACGCGTCGCCGATGTCGCGGGCCGACCCCGCGTCGCCGAGGCGCTGCTCGACGACGGCCAGGAGCCGGTCCCGCCCCGCGGGGCTGACCGCCTGGAAGCCGCCGCGCAACGCCGGCAGCCGGGACAGGAAGTCGTCGTCGGGCAGGGTCTCCACCCGGTCGAGCAGCCCGCCGAGAATCTCCTCACCCGCTTGCAGCAGCGGCTCGGCCGCGGTGAGCAGCCCGCGGAGATGCCCGAGCAGCTTGCGGCGGCCTTCGTCGGCACGAGCGGCGTCGACCCACGAGGCCAGCCGGACCCCCAGCGCCGGCGGCTCCTCGAGGCCGAGCATCACCTGTACCGCACCCGCCGCCGCCGACATGACCGGGCTGCCGTCAGCGACGAGCCGCTCGACCGCGCCGGCGAGCCGCAGCCCCACCCCGGCCGCGTCGGCCCGCTGGGCCAGCGCCACGAGTGCCCGCACGTCGTCGACGGACTCCGAGCCGGCGAGGCCGTCGACCTGGCGTACCGCGGCGGACTCCAGCGACTCGATCACCTGCCCGAGCCCGTCGAGCACGCCGGCGGGCATGCCCGGGACGTGCCCCCGGTCGAGCCGGTCGACGAGCGCGAGCGCCGCCATCAGCTCGTCCAGGCTCGCCGCGGCCGGGACCTCCGCCGCGACCTCCGCCACCCGCTCCCGCGCGAGCGCGACCAGCCCGCACCCTGCCGCGACCGCCAGCCCGTCGATCAGCTGCGCCGACGTGGGCCCGTTGTCGTCCTGCTCGGTGCGGCGCCGGTGCCGCAGTGTGCCCTCGGCCGCCTGCGCGAGGGTGACGCCCCGCATGCCGGCGAGCTCCAGCATCGCCTCGGTCCCGGGCACCCACTGCACCGTCCACCGGGTCGTCAGCGCGTCGGCGCCGCCGGCCCCTTCGACGGCGACCCGTTCCCCGTACGGCACCCGGCACACCTCGAGCTGCCGCAGCGTCACCTCCCGCCGCCGGTCGAGGTCGGACCGCAGCGAGTCGAGCCGCATGTCCCGCGCCTTCTCACCCGCGGCCGGCAGCCGGAGCTCCTTGACGAGCGCCTCCACCGCCGGCCGCAGCCCCGACCTCGGCGTCCCGGGCGCGAGCACCCCCCGCTCGTCGCCGACGAGCACCTGCTCCATCGCCGTCGCGACGACCCGTCCCCGCCCGAGTACCTCCCCGTGCGCGATGACGCTCTGCAGCGCCTCGACGATCTCGCCCCGGCCCGGCGCCGGCAGCGCCCGCAGCCGCGCGAGGTCCGTCGCGAGCCGGAACGCCTCCCGCGCCTCCGCCGGCCCGCTCGGGTGCCCCGCCGCCCGTACCCTGGCGCAGACCTCGACGATCGCACTCAACGCCGCGTGCTCCACCGCCTCGGGCCGCCCGCCCGCCGCGACGACCGCCTGCTGCCACCGAGGGTCCCGGATCCCGGCCGGATAGCCGGATCTGGCGTCCAGCAACGAGAACGCGTACGGCACCAGCGACGTGACGACCTCACGTCCCTTGCCCACCCGCCGCGCGCGAGGAACCGCATCGACGCCGGGCGCCTCCACGGAAGCGCTCCGTGGAGTGGCGTCGGCGACCCCCCGAGGCGCGTCCGAGCCTTCGACGGGAGTGGCCCGAGGCGTGTCCGAACCGTCGATGTGGACGGTCCGGGACGGGACCGAGCCGTCGAGGGTCCGGGTGTGGCCCGGGTCGTCGACGGACTTGTCGACGTCGAGCAGCGCCCATGCGTGGAACGACCCGACCACCGCGGCGACCCGACGTCCTTCGAGCGCCACGAGGTGCCGGCGCATCCACGCTTCCCGCCGCAGGTCGAGCGGCGTCACGTCGCTGCCGGTGTCGTGCCGCATCGCCCACCCGACGAGCAGCGCGGCACGCCGCACCGCCTCGGGCGCCGCGCCGGGGGACCGGGCCTCGACGACCCGGTCCCACATGTCCTCGTCAGGCCGCCCCGTCGCGGCCCGCCGAAGGGCATCCCCGAGGAACCGCATCCCTTCGGGCGCGACAGCGGCGACCACCGGCCGTCCACCCGCAGCAGCCCCGCTCGGAGCCACCCCATCGATGGTCGCCCCGTCCGCAGTCGCTCCGTCCGGAGCAGCCCCGTCGAGGGTCGCCCCGCCTGGAGCCGTCCCGTTTGGAGCTGTCGCAGGTGGAGCGGACCCGGGCGGAGGTGGGCCGTCCGAGGCGGGAGCGTCCAGACCGGGGACCTCGGGGGCAGGGTCGTTGCCCGGGAGGTCCTCGTGCCAGGCGCGGTCGGCGAGGGGCAGGTCGCAGGGGATGACCTCGACGCCGTTGCGGGCCGCCCAGCGCACCGCGACCAGCTCCGGCGAGAAGTCCGCGAACGGGTAGAACGCCGCCGACCCGCTCGGCCCCGCGACCCCGGCCAGGGCGACCGGCGCCGTGGTGGCCGGGTCGGCCAGCCACGGCAGCCAGTCCGCGAACTCCGCCGGCAGCTCCAGCAGCAGCACCTCCGGCCGGGCCGCGTCCAGGAGGTCGTCCATCACGGCGGACAGCGCCGGCGAGTGGTGCCGCACCCCGATGAGGTACGGCGCCGTCGACTCGGCGAGCGCCCGCAACGCCCCGTCCGGCGCCCCGTCCGAAAGCCCGTGCTCCGGAAGCCCGGCCGCGACGCCCTCGCCCGGAAGCCCGCCGCCGTCCGGAAGCGCGCCGCTGCCCGGGAGGCCGTCGTCGGGAAGACGGTCAGGACTGGAGGACATCGCGGAGCTCCCAGAGCTGGGTCCACAGCCGGGACCCCTCCTCGGCGCGGCGGCGGACGGCGCCGTCCCAGTACCCGAGGAGCTTCGCGCCGTCGGCCGGGTCGTCCTTGCACACGACGCCCTGCAGGTGGGCGGGGAGCAGGGACAGGACGTCGCGGTCGCCCGGGAAGTAGGCGGCGGCGAGGCCCAGGGAGGTGGCGACGGCGACCGCCTCGGCGGTGCTCATGACGGTGGAGGGGCGCTCGACCTCCCAGCCCTCCACCGACCGCCCGGCCCGCAGGTCGCGGAACGCGGTGACCAGCGCCTCGAGGACCGCCTCGTCGACGGCGAACGGCGTGCGCACCCGGTCGAGGGCGGCCCTCGCCTGGCGGCCGACGAGCGCGGTCTCCGCGGCCAGGTCGGGGATCGGGCCGACCGTCTCGAAGTTGAAGCGGCGCTTGAGCGCGGCGGACATCTCCGACACGCCGCGGTCGCGGAGGTTCGCGGTCGCGATGAGGGTGAAGCCCGGCGCGGCGTGGATGGTGGCCCCGGCGGTGCCGGACAGCTCGGGCACCGCGATCCGCCGGTCCGACAGGATCGACACCATCGCGTCCTGGACCTCGGGCAGGCAGCGGGTGATCTCCTCGACGCGGGCGACGGCGCCGGCCCGCATCGCGGTGAGGATCGGTGACGGCACGAGCGCCTCGGGGCTGGGGCCGCCGGCGAGGAGCAGCGCGTAGTTCCACCCGTAGCGGAGCTGGTCCTCGGTGGTGCCCGCGGTGCCCTGCACGACCAGCTCGCTGGTGCCGCAGACCGCCGCGGACAGCAGCTCCGACAGCATCGACTTGGCCGTGCCGGGCTCGCCGACGAGCAGCAGCCCACGCTCGCCGGCGAGGGTGACGACGCAGCGCTCGACGAGCGCCCGGTCACCGACGAACTTCCGGGCGATCGCCAGCTTCGCGGGCAGCCCGTCGCCGCGGGCGCCCTTGGGCAGCGTGAGCTCTTTGCCGTCGCTGCCGACGATGAACGTGACCACGGCCCGCGGCGTCAGCCGCCAGCCGGGCGGCCGGGCGCCGTCGTCGTGTGCCGCCAGGAACGCCAGCTCGCCCGCGTGCGCGTGCTCGGCCGGGTCGACCTGCCGGGCGGGACCTGCACCGAGCCCCGCGGGGGCCCCGGTCTCCAACGTGGTGCTCATCGACGCCCTCTCGTGGTGAGTTCTTCGAAGCGGGGGTGGTCGCCGCCGGTGACCCTGGACCAGGCGACGGTGAACAGGTCCGGCGCCGGGGCGACGGGGATGATCGCGCCCAGGCCGGTGACGTCGTCGCCGTCGCGGATGAACAGCGGCAGCTTCCACAGCTCGAACGGCAGGTGCGGGCTGGACAGCGCGACCCAGCCGCCCGGCAGGAACAGCGACCGCCCGGCCCGCGCCCGCTTGGCCTCCACGACCAGGTCGGTCGCGGCGAGCTCGGCGCGGGCCTTCTTCAGGCGGGCCGGCTTCCAGCCCGTCCAGGCCGCGACGTTGCGGTCGGTCGGGTCGGGCAGGGCGAGCAGCTGCAGGTAGAGCGTGGCCGCGTCTGCGCCGAGCCCGTGCTTCGCGGCGACCTCGGCGACCAGGTCGGGCGCGGAGCGGGACGGGTCGTGGTCCGCCTCGGCGCCTTCGGTGACGGTCGACACCGCCGCCGTGGCCCACGCGTCGAGCTGCCCCTTGAGGATCGCGCGCATCGCGACGATGAAACGCGGCGAGCTGCCGAGCTCGGCGAGCAGCGCCGCCAGCCGCGGGTCGTCGGGGCCGGCGAGCCGCGCCGGCCGCAGCAGGATCCGCGGCCAGTGCCGGTCCTGGACGATCGTGTAGAGGCCGGCGTCGCGGACCGTGCCGTCGGTGGTGACCGGCAGCCCGATCTTGGCGATGAACTCGGTCAGGTCGTCCTCGTAGACGGTGCCGAGCGGCACCTCCAGGGCCGGGTCGGCGAGGCGTTGCTTGACGAGGTCGAGCACCCGGGGCAGGTTGACGCGCAGGGCGTGCCCGGCGGGGAGCCGCCGCACCAGCCACGGGATGCTGCGGGTGACGGCCTTGAGCAGGTCGTCGAGGCTGACCTCGTCGGCGGCGCCCTGCAGCCAGCGGCACGTCTCGGGGTTGGCGAGCCCGTGCACGAACGCCGACGCGCGGACGCCGGAGGTGATCCGGGCCTTGCGCACCTCGACGATGAGCGCGTCGTCGAGCGGGGTCCGGGTGCCGTGCCGCGCCACGTGCCACGCGCCGATCGACTCGACCGACGGCCCCTCGGCCCACAGCAGGGACGGGTCCGAGGGCAGCATCGCCATGGCGAGCGTGCGGCGCTCGGCGCGGGAGAGGGCGTCGCGGTCGCTGACGGCACCCTCCATCGCGTCGTCGGTCAGGGCCGGGTCGATCTCCCACTCGGCCGGCTGGTCCTCCTGCCAGTACTTGGCCGAGATCGGGTCGGCGAGCAGGACCGCCGCGTCGGCGAGGGTGACGCCGGCCGCCGCGGACACCGCCGGGACGAGCTCGGGACGCCACGGCAGCCGGCCGCGCTCCCGGGCCGTCGCGACGAACGCGGTGAGCCGCTCGGTGTCCCACCCGCCCGGGTCGAGCACGTGCTCGGCGGTGATGGCGTGGCCGGCGACCGCGCCGAACCGTCCGCCGGGGGAGTACTCGACCGCCTGGACCTCACCGTCGGAGGTGTCGGTGCGCAGCACGACCAGCCGCCGGTCGCCGGAGTCGATGACGTCGCCGACCTTCGGCATCGCGGCGCGGTCGTCGGCCTTCAGCCAGAGCCGCCGCAGCCGCCCGCCGGGTGCGAGCAGCCCCGACTCGGCGATCACGTCGAACAGGCCGAGCAGGTGGGTGTGACGCTCGGCGGAGATCAGCGGCGCCACGGCGCGGTACAGGACGGCGGGCAGCGCCCCGACGACGTAGAACCAGTCGAGGTCGGCCTGCTGCGCGATCGGTGCGATCGGCCGCTGCGGCTCCCGGCCGACGAGCACGGCGCCGACGTTGCTGAACAGGTTGGCCGCGACGTGGCTGTAGTCGTAGCAGCTGGGGATCAGGCCATACAGCGCCGCGTTGAGCGTGCGGTCGTCGGGCAGGTGGGCGTCGGGGTCCTCCTGCACCGGCTGGCCGGCGATCGCCGCGGTCGCGGTCGTCAGCTCGACGAGCCGTGCCGTGGAGCGGGCCGCCTGCTTGACGATCCCGGCGATCCCGGCGACGAGCTGCGCCGCGGCCACCTCTGGGAAGGCCTCGCCGACGAGCTTGCGCGCCGCGTCGGCGTCGACCTTCGCGTCGGGGCCGACGAGGTCGACGACGGCGGCGAGGAGCCGCGCCGCCTGCTCGTCGGTGACGGCCCGCAGCGCCGCCGAGCCGGCCTCGTCGCGGACCCGCAGGTAGTGCCAGTAGGTCGGCGGGGGCATCAGGCGGGTGCCCTCCCGGAACGGGTCCTGCTTCAGGTTGGTCTTCAGGGTGGCGATCTCCGCGCCGTCCTGGGCGCAGAGCACGATCCTGTTGTCCCGCCACGACTCCTGGTACACCATGCCGTAGACGGTGTCGGAGCCCGGGAACCGGATCGCGCCGACCTGCCGGCCGTGCCGCCGGTTTCCCCGCTCGAACTTCTCGGGCAGCGTGAACGTGCGGCCGTCGACGCCCGTGCCGACCTCCGTGCCGGACCCGGTGGTGCGCACGCGCCAGCCGACGAGGCCGTCGCGCTGCCCGAGCGGGCTGGACGCGGCCTGCGGCGGCGCCGGCATCAGCCGGGACCGGCCGTGCTGCAGGGACTGGCCGTCGACGGCGTCGGCCTCGAAGAACGCCGGCAGCGACTGCCGGCCGACGGCGCCGGTGGCCGGGTCGAACTCGTGCCAGCGCCAGCTCTCGTCGGCGACCTGGGCGAGCGTCCAGTAGTGCTGGCCGTCGCCGCAGATCCCCGACCGCTCCTGCGCGGACCGGTCGCCGACGCGCAACGGCCGGCCACCGGCGGTGCGGCCGCCGCCGGGCAGGGCGAGCGACAGGTACGTGTTGGCGTTGAACGCCTCGTCGGGCGTGGTGAACACGTCGTCGGCGGTGCCGCTCCAGTAGCCGGCGCGCTCCTCGCCCTTGTCCCAGCTGACCAGCAGCTGGCCGTCGACGAAGCGCAGGACCGTGCTCCACTCGTAGCGCCGCTGGTCGGCGGGGATGCGCAGCGTGTGCTCCAGCTCGACGCCGTCGGGGCCGACGACGGCGATCTGGTCACCGGCGCGGACCACCAGCTGCGGCCACTGGCGCAGCAGGCGCACCTTCGCGTCATACGTGTCGTCGTCGGACTCGATCGCGCTGTCGCCGATCAGCGACTCGACGGCGGCCTCCAGGGCGGGCCAGCCGAACTCGTCGAAGACCCCGGCGCGCAGCGTGGCGGCGAGGACGGGGCCGAGGTCGTGCTCGGTGATGCGGCGCACCGCCTCCGGGTTGACCGCGAGACCTTCCGGGCAGGCGACCAGCGAGAGCCGCTTGAGCTGGTCGTCGATGCCGGGCAGGCCCTGCTCGACGACGCTGTCGGCGAGCCCGTCCATCCACCAGTGCAGTGCGGTGCGCAGCCCCGGCACGGCCACGACCGCCGCGACCTCCTCGGGCTGCGTGGTGCTGCTGCGCCAGCTCGGGCGCAGGTGGTCCTCGATGCTGGCCGCGACCTTCGGCAGCAGGTCGGGGTGCGCGACGACGTGGGTGAGGTCGCGGCGGCCCGCGGCGTCGTCCTTGAGCCACTGCTCGACGGCGCAGCGGGCGTTGGCGGTGACCTCGCCGAGCGGCACCCCGAGCTCCAGGCACAGGTCGGCGACGTCGAGGTCGACATAGTGCGAGGAGAGCAGGTCGACCGGGGCGCCGTCGGCCTTGAGCCGCTCGGCCATCCGGGTCACGAGCGCGGCCTGCGCCGCCAGCCGCTTGCGGCGCCAGCCGGAGCGGTGCCGGTCGAGCCGGGTCAGCCAGCCGGCCGGACCGTCGGCGGGCTCGGCCTCGGCCGGCGTGCTGCCGGCGGGGCCGGTGAGCGCCTCGGTCGCGCCGGACTCGTCGAGGATCTCCAGCCAGGTCTCGTCGGGGCAGTTGCCGGGGAACATCGTCAGCAGCTGGCCGCGGACCGCCGGGTCCTGCCGGGCGACGGAGACGAGCGTCGCACGGTACGCCGTCCAGAAGCCGCCGGGCGCGCGGACGATCGACGTGGCGGTGAGCAGGATCCGCAGCAGCGCCTCCTCCTCGTCCTGGCCGAGCTTCGCCGCCTTCGCGAGGCGCCGCAGGTCGGTGTGCATCGACGCATAGGGCGGCATCCCGCCGAGGGTCCGCTCCACGCACAGGCGGCGGAAGCGCTCATACGCCGTCGCCGCGTCGGCGCGCGCCGCGAGGTCGCGGGCATAGGCCGACAGGGCCTTCGCGGTCAGCGCGCCGGCGAGCGCGAACTCCAGGAAGACCGTGTGCTGCCGGTCCTCGTCGATCTTCAGGGCGAACGCCCGCTCGGCGTCGCGGGCCTTGCCGAACATCGACGCCGCATAGGTGGGGCTGTCGGCGGCGAGGAACGCCCGCGCGGCCTCCTCGTAGAACGTCGGCAGGAAGTGCGGCACCGAGCGGGCGAGACGGTCGCCGAGCTCGACGAAGCCGTCGCGGGCCGGGCCGATCCGCGACTTCGCGATCCGCACGAGCCGCTCGATGTCCTTCACGAGGGCCAGGGCGTGGTGCCCGTTGGCAGGGTCGTTGACGAGCGCCCACGCGGGGAACCCGAGCGCCTGCTGGCGCACGACGCCGACCTCGGCGACGGACTCGGGCGCGGCGAACCCGAGGAACTCCATGGTCAGGTCCTCGGCCGCGCCGAGCGTGCCCGGGACCAGCCGCACCACGGTCCGGTCGCCGAGCACGGGGTGCCGGTAGGCCCGGGTGGTCAGTGTGTCGATCGTGTCCTGCGCCGCGCCCGCCGCGGAGGGCAGCACCGCGCCGGCATCCAGCAGAGCCTCGTCGGTCATGCCGTCACCTCCGCTTCGCTCCGGCGCCGGCCTGACCCGACACCGCGTCCATGATTCGCGGCTCCTCCGCTGCGCTCCGGCCCGCTCATGCCTGCTCCTCTTCCTTGGTCTCCTCGACGACCCGGCCCGCATACAGCGCCGCGGCCATGCGCATGCCCTCGGACCAGGCGACCGGCCCGACCTCACCGAGCGGCACCGACGTGCCGTCCTCCCGGACGAACACCAGGTCGCCGGTCTCGGTCTCGTAGTAGGGGTCGTCGGAGCCGACCCAGCTGCGCGCCTCCACCGTGCGCCCGCCCTCGAACACGCGGCAGATCGCGGAGCCGCCCTTCACCGGATAGCCCAGCGAGGAGGACCGCGCCGTCAGGTGCCGCAGCTCGGCGAACTTCCCGCCGGCATAGTCGGAGACCCGGGTCGCGGTCGGCTCGACGTCGGCGCCGCGCTGCCACGTCTGGCGGAACAGCTGGTCGACCGACTGCTTCACGCCCAGGTCGGCGGCGAACTCGCGCAGGTCGTCGAGGTCGGCGAGGGTCACCGGGTGGGGGATCGCGACCCGCGTCGCGGGCAGGCGCACCGTCTCACCGTCGAGGTTGACGATGCCGATCGTGCCGCCGCCGTCCCCGGACGCGTCGCGCAGGAAGCCGACCTCGTCGGGGTCGAAGGCGCCCTCGTCGTCGAGGACGGCGACGACGAGGTCGGTCAGCGCGGCCCGCCACACCTCGTCGGCCCAGACCCGCGCCAGCACCTCGGCGGGCACAGGCAGTGACCGGACCATCCACCGGTCGACCTGCTCGCGCACCTGCGCCTCGTGCCGGCCGAGCCACTCCTGCAGCTGCTTGAGCCCGAACACCACGGCGTCGTCCTTCAACGCCGGCGGAACGGATTTGAGCAGCTTGCCCTTGGCATTGCGGCACGCTATGCGCCCGCCATCGAGGGTGACCTCATAGCCACCGCCGGCGGTCAGCCACGTCATGCGATCCCTGCCTCATCGGGGTCCGAATGTCCCTGCGTCATCTTGACCCCCGGCACGTTAGTCACCGGGTGCGACATTTTTTGCGTCCGTGGGACCGGCCGGTGACCGGGTATGACCGGGACGTCCGGATAGATACCTGAAAGTTCCCCGCAAGAGTCCACAGTGGACGAACGAAAAGCGTGTAGATTTCGCCGGGAGCCACCGGCCGAACAAGTTCTGTCAAGAGCTGACAAATACCGAAGCTGCATACCGGTTTGGGGCGATAGTTTCAGTAAGTCCTTGACAGAACACGCGAGTCCGATGAGGATTCCGCCGTGGTGGCCCAGCGCATCGACCCTCACACCCTCTGGCACCCCGACACCGGCGGCGCCGGCCGGAGGGTGGCCGAGACGCTGCGCCTGTACGGGCCACGCACCCGCGCGGAGCTCGTCCACCTCAGCGGCCTGTCCCGCCCGACGGTCTCCTCGGCCCTCGCCGACCTCGGCGGCGCCGACCTCGTCAGCGAGCAGGTGGGCGCCGCGGCCAAACCCGTCGGCGGCAGGCCGGCCTCCGTGGTGCGGCTGACCCGCCGGGCGGGGATCGCGGTCGGCGTCGACGTCGGCCGTAGGCACGTCCGGGTCGCGCTCGCCGACCTCGGCCACGCCGTGCTCACCGAGCGGCAGTCCCGCACCGACTTCGACATCGACGACCGCCCCCGCGAGGCGCTCGACCTCGGCACCACGCTCGTCGACGCGGCTCTCGACGGCATCGGCGCCACCAGGGCCGACGTGGTGGGCGTCGGGCTCGGGGTGCCGGCGCCGATCACCCGCGACTGGCGCATAGGGTCCCCCGGCATGCTGCCGGGATGGGCGGACGTGCTGCCCGCCGACGAGCTCACCGATCGCCTTTCGCTGCCGGTACGGGTGGACAACGACGCCAACCTCGCCGCGCTCGGCGAATACGTGTGGGGCGCCGGCCGCGGCTGCGCGGACCTCGTCTACGTCAAGCTCGCCACCGGCATCGGCGCGGGCATCGTGCTGGACGGCCGGCTCTACCGGGGCGCCGCCGGGACGGCGGGGGAGCTCGGCCACGTGACCCTCGACGCCCGCGGGCCGGTCTGCCGGTGCGGCAACCGCGGCTGCGTCGAGCTGTCCGTCGGCGGGCGGGCGCTGCTCAGCCACGCCCGGCTGTCGCACCCGGAGCTGACCGACCTCGCCGGGCTCATCGCGCTCGCGCAGGCAGGCGACCCGGGTTGCCGCAGGCTCCTCGCCGACGCCGGCACCCAGCTCGGGTACGCGCTGGGCAACCTCGTCAACCTCATCAACCCGCAGCGGGTCCTGCTCGGCGACGAGCTCGGCGCGGCGACCGACATCCTGCGCGAGCCGCTCCAGCGCGGCCTGGCCGAGACCGCGTTCACGGCCGCCGCGGCGTCGGTCGAGGTCGCCCAGAGTGCGCTGTCGTTGCGCGCCGCCGCCCTCGGCGGGGTCGCGCTCGCCCTGGGCGTCGACACCGTCCCCTTCGCCGCGGCAGCACCCGCCCTCTGAAGTCCGACAAGCCGGACGCGGCTGACGAAAGCCGACAACGCCGCGCCGTCAAGCAGGAAACCGTCGCAGCTGAAGGCAAGTGATCCAAAGCACGAAGCCGCCTCCGGAAACCTTCTTTAGCGGTAACGTCCAAGCTCGTGGTAACGAGCACACTGGCCGACGCCCCTGTCAGCAAGGCCCCCAAGGTCCTGGTGCCGCTCGGCGTGATGTTCCTGTTCGTGGGCCTGTCCACGTCGATCGTCGGCCCGTTCGTGTCGCTGTTCCTCAGCACCGCCGTCAAGGCCGACCCGGTGCACGTCGCAGCCTTCCTCGTCGCCGGCCCGGTGTCGATGATCGTGTCCTCGACGGTCGTCGGCCGCCTCTCGGACAGGAAGGCCGTGCGGCGGCAGGTCCTCGCCGTCGCGGCCGCCGCCGGCGGGGTCAGCGCCACCGCCACCGCGTTCGCCCGCGACTACTGGGTGCTGCTCGCGCTGACGGTGACGGTGACCGCGATCAGCGGCTCGCTCTTCCCGCAGGCGTTCGCCTACGCCCGGGAGGCCCTGGAGCAGCGCGGCTCCACCCGTGCCGCGATGACGATCAGCACGCTGCGGATGCTGTTCTCGATCGCGTGGGTCGCCGGCCCTCCCGCCGCCGCGTTCCTCGTCGAGCTCGGCGGCTTCCGCGTCCTGTACCTGAGCGCGGCCACCATGTACGCCGCCGCCGTCCTCGTCGCCGTGTTCGTGCTGGGCGACGTCGCACCGACGCCGAAACCGCAACGCGAGGCGCCGGAGCACGCGCCGTCCAGGGTGCTGCAGGTCGTCGCCGCGCTCACCCTGGTGCAGGCCGCCGGCGTGCTCGGGGTCCAGGCGCTGCCGCTGTTCCTCAGCCACGACCTGCGCGGCTCGGTGCGCGACGCCGGCCTCGTCCTCGGGCTGTGCGCGGCGCTGGAGATCCCGCTGATGCTCGGGTTCGGCGCGTTGTCGACGAGGTGGCCGCTGCGCCGCCTGGTCGTCATCGGCGCCGGCCTCGGCGTGCTCTACTACGTGCTCGTCACGGCGTCCGTGCACACCTGGCAGGTCGCCGCCGCCCAGCTGGTCAACGCCAGCTTCATCGCCGCCGTGCAGGGCCTCGGCATCTCGTACGTGCAGGAGATGCTGCCCGGTGAGCCCGGCCGCGCCGCGACCCTCGCCGGCAACGCCTACCCGATGGCCGCGATCCTCGTCGGCCCGCTGTTCGGCCTCGCCCAGCACTTCGGCTACCGCTACGCCTACGCCGCCGCCGCGACCCTCTGCCTCACCGGCGCCGTGCTGCTCCTGACCGCCCACCGCAAACCGCAAACCCACCGCAAACCGCAAACCGACCCCGCACCGCAAACCGACCCCGCACCGCAAACCGACCACACACCGCAAACCTGACAGCGCACCGAAATCCTGACGCGTGACGGCACACTTGAAGTAATGACCACCATGCGGTTCGACGGCTGGATCGCCGGCGTCGGCACCGGCGGTGGCACCCGGCTCGTCCTCGGGCACTGGCCCCGCTCCCCGTTCGGCCCGGTCAGCGACGTCATGGTGGAGCGCCCCGACGGTCACCGGGTCCTGCTGGCCGGCACCGCGGACCTCGCCGCGTTCGTCGCCGGAACCTACCGGTTCGACGACGTCCAGGTCGTTCCCGTCGCCGTTCTCCGCGTCGGTACGACCTGGGCCGCCGACGCCGGACCGCTCACCCTCCGGTTCACGACCGGGGGACGCGGGTGGCTCGGCACGCTCCTGCGCTGCGTCCCGCCGGCCCTCGCCCGGCACCCGCGCTGGGTCGCCGCGATCGACCGCCCCGCGCGCCTGCTCCAGCCGGGCGTGCGAACTCACGGCAGCGCCGGCAACGACCGGCACGAGTGGTACGGCGTCCAGGACCTCCACCGCATCGTCGCCGCCACCGCCACCTGGGACGGCGCCGACCTGGGCCCTTTGACGGCCGTCGACCCACCGGTGCGCTTCGGCTTCGGCTCCACGCCCAGGACACCTTCGCTGGTCAGAGTGACGACGACGGTCACGACGACGGTCGGCCCAGCTTCGCTAGGTCGTAGCCGTCGGGGTAGGACTTCGTGACGATCCCGTCCGCGAAGAGCGGCGTCGTGCGTGGTCCCGCCAGCCGCAGCAGCAGCGCCCGCGACCGCAGCACCGCGTGCAGCCCGATCCGCGCCCACGCCGGCGGGTCCGGCACCGCGTACGCGCGGCGCAACGGCGGATCGTAGAGGCTCGCGATCAACGCGTCCGCCACCCCCCGCAACGGCTTCGGGATCCGGCCGCGCAGCAGCTCCCGGGTGACGCGCTCGATCCGCTCCGCCTCCGGGGTGTGCCGCAGGTGGGCCGCCTCGTACGCGTCGAACCACGCCTCGAACGCGGCGTAGCCGGCCGGGATGTCGCGGATCCCCATCCGCAGTCCGACCTCGCGGTAGTACCGGGCGGCCGCCTCGCGCTCCTGCCCGGCGGGGGCGCGCCAGCCGTACCGCCGAAGCCACCGCATCGGGACGACCACCAGCGCGGCCAGGACGTAGACGCTGTCGTCGTTGCCGGCGGGGACCTGCCGGTGCGCCTCGTTGAGCAGCCGCAGCGCCAGCCGGCCGCGGGGGTGCTCGAAGCCGTGCATGAGGATCTCGTACATGATGATGCCGGTGTCGTCGGCGCGCCGGCGCGGCTCGGTCAGGACCCGCCCGGTCCGCACGAGCTCCGCGGCGACGCGGGGGAGGGCGAACGACCGGTTGAACGCCAGGTTGAACGCCATCCGCATGTCCCAGGGGAACTCCTCGCGGAGCGTGAGCTGGTGGATCAGCAGGTAGTCGGCCTCCGGGTCGCTGTCTTCGATGCGCCGCAGGTTGTCATATCGACCTCTCCTGATCCCCCGCATGGTCGAGCAGTCTAGGAGACTCCGCCGCGGCGGGTTCGAGCCGGTCCAGCATCTCGGCGAGCACACCGGGGCCGGTGGCGAAGTTGAGCCGGACGAACCCGGCGGTGTCCACGGCCGTGCCCGCGGAGAAGTCGGCGCCCGGGCTCAGCCTGACCTTCGCGGCCCGCTCCAGGTGCCCGGCCGGATCGGTGCCGCCCCAGGGGATCCAGCTCAGATAGGTGGCCTCGGGCGCGCGGTGCGGGAGGCGGGCGGCGACGGTGTCACGGTTGCGCCGCAGCAGCTCCCTGGTGCGGTTCAGCCAGGTGTACGACTCCCGCCACGCCGCGACCGTCGCGACCCTCCCCGCGATGCCGGGCGTGCCGTAGAGGTCGATCGGCTGCGCGTCGAGCGACCGCCACACCGCCGGCGGGCCGACGTGCGCGACGGCGAGCCGCAGCGCGGCCAGGTTGAACGCCTTCGTCGCCGACGTCGCGGTCACCGTGCGGGCGGCGGTCTCCTCGCTCAGCGACGCGAACGGGGTGTGGCGGTGCGGCTCGTACGCCAGGTCGGCGTGGATCTCGTCGGTGAGCACGACAAGATCCAGGCGCTCCGCCACCTCCGCGACGGCCGCCAGCTCGGCCCGGTCGAACACCCGGCCGGTCGGGTTGTGCGGGTTGACGAGCACCAGCAGCCGGCAGCCGGCGAGCCGTTCGGCGAGCCGCCCGGTGTCGAACGTCCACCGCGCGCCGTCGTCGAGCATCGGCAGCGGCACGATCCGCCGCCCGGCCCGCTGGATGCTGGCGAGGAACGGCGGATACGCCGGGACGTGGATCGCCACCCCGTCGCCGGGCGCGGTCGTGTGCTCGACCATCACCTGCAGGATCTGCAGCACGTCGGTGAAGACCCGGGTCCGGCCGGGGCGCGGGCTCCAGCCGTGCCGCTGCCGCATCCAGTCCTCGAACGCGGTGACGACCGGGTCCTCGCCGCGCCAGAACGGGTAGCCGAAGTCCTCGCGGTGCACGAGGTCCAGCAGGCCGTCGCGGATCGCGGGGGCGACGCCGAGGTCCATGTCGGCGACCCACGCGGCGATGGTGTCCGGCGCGGTGGAGCCCCACTTGACGCCGCTGCCTCTGATGGCGTCCGGGCGTCGCGGTGCGATGCAGTCGCGCAGGATCTCCATCTGGCCGTGGTGCTGGGCGAGCTCCTCGAAGACGTGCTGGAGCGCGGCGCCCTGGGTGCCGACCCGGTCCGGCCCCTGGAACCCGGCGGGTGGCGTGCCGCGGATCGGCTCGCCCGGCGCGGCGGCGCGCACGTCCTCGGCGAACTGGGCGCGCACCGCCTCGACCCTCTGGAGGAGGTCCTCGACCCGGCCCTCCGCGGTGAACTCGGCGTCGCGGTCGCGCTGCGACGGGCGGCCCGCGACGAGCGTCCCGGCCCAGAACTCGACCACGCCCAGGCAGTGCGTCAGCAGCGCGAACGGCGAGTTGGCGCCGGGCAGCGGCCGCCGGCCCGCCCGCTCGTCGCCGAGCTCGGTGACGATGCGGACCATGCCGTCCAGCGCGCGGTCGGTGTAGTACAGGTACTCCTCGGCGCTGATCATGCCCGTCCCTCTCGCGTCACCTGCTTGACCGGTGACGCCAACCTTGCGCCGGGCGCGCGTCACCTGTCAAGGTGGTGACGTGACGTTCGTGTTCGTCAGCGGTGACCTCGCGCTCGACTTCGCCGGCACGCTGAAGTGGCGCCGCTCGGCCGCCCCGGAGGAGCTCCTCACCGGGCCGGCCGAGGCGGCTCGATGGGCGGTGGCGGCCGGTGTACTGTCCACCGCACCCCGACTGTCCACTGTGGAGTTCGCGGGGTTGCTGGAGCTGCGGGAGGCGGTCTACCGGCTCGCCGTGGCGGGGCTGGCGGGGCAGCCGTGGCCGCCGGCGGACCTGCGTGCGCTCAATGCCGCGGCCGCGGCGCCGCCGCCGCGGGTGACGCTCACCGCGGGCGGGGTCCGGCGGGCGGGGCCGCCGTCGGCGGCGGGCGCGTCGATCGGGGCCGCCGTCGCGGTCGCCGCGGTCGAGCTGCTCGGCTCCCTCGGGTCCCTCACCGTGCGGGAGTGCGCCCTCGACGAGTGCACGAGGTTGTTCGTGGACCGGTCCAGGGCCGGCAACCGCACCTGGTGCGGCATGGAGGAGTGCGGCAACAGGGTCAAGGCGGCCTCGTACCGCGCCCGCCGGGCCACCGGTGCCGACGCTGCTGGCGCTGGCGGTGGCGCGGGTGGTGCCGACGGCGGCGCAGGTGGCGCCCGGGGTGGCGTTGGTCGGGGCGCGGGTGGCGCCCGTGGTGGCGCTGATCGCGTTGGTGGTGGCGCGGGTGGTGGTCAGGCGGTCGGCGGGATGGCGGTGTCGGCGTCGCGCCAGGCGATGCGGTCGTAGCCGAAGGCGAGGCAGGCGTCCCGGGTGCGGCCCGGCACCGTCTGGGCCTCGGCGCGCAGGACGATCTCGCCGTCGACGTTGTAGAGGGACAGCAGGACCGTCGGGCCCGGCGGCGGGGGCTGGACCGGCACCTCGACGCGGGCGTGGCCGTGGGTGCCGATCAGCAGGGTGCCGGCCCAGTAGGGGCCGGGGTCGGCGGTGGGGATGCCGAAGATGATGAGCCGCCGCAGGTGCCGGCCGTGCAGCAGGTCCAGCCGGAGCCGCTGGTGCCCGGCCCGGCGGTCCATGGTGAGCGGGCCGAAGGTCTCGCCGGGCCTGAGGACCGACGACGTGCCTGAGTCCAGCTGAAACGCGCAGCCCAGCGCGAACCCCTCGTCCGGCGACCACGCGGCCTCGAAGGTCAGCGCGCCGATCCCGGACTGGAGCCGGCTCAGCATGACCGACGGGTGCCGCGGCCCCAGCACCGTCGGCGCCGACGGGTTCGTCCGCGGCGGGGTGAACGCCGTCGCGGGCGGGGGAGCGGCCGGCACGGGCGTCCGTGGCGCGGCTGGCCCGGACAGGTCGAGCGACGTCCCCCCGTGCTGCACGGACGGCGGCGGCGCGCCGCCACCGGACAGGTCGAGGGAGGTGCTGCCGGAGCGCGCGGCCGGGGGCGGCGTGGGTCCGGACAGGTCGAGCGAGGTGCCGCCGGACTGCGCGGCCGGGGGCGGCGTCGGCCCGGACAGGTCCAGCGACGTGCTGCCGGACGGCGGGGGCGGCGGCGCGGCGGGCGCTGACAGGTCGAGCGAGGTGTTCCCGGGCGGCGCGGGCGGTGCGGCCGGCCCGGACAGGTCCAGCGACGTGCTGCCGGACTGCGGCGGCGCGGCGGGGCCGGACAGGTCCAGCGAGGTGCTGCCGCCGTCCCTGGCGGGCGCCGGGGGAGGCGTGGCCGGTCCGGAGAGGTCCAGGGACGTGCTGCCCGACGGGGCGGGAGCGGCCATCTCCACGGACGAGGCGGCGGCCGGGGCGGCGGTCGCGGGGAGGCGGCGGTGGCGGATCCAGGACAGGTCTTCGGTGGCGCCGGTCCGGGCGGGAACGGCGCGGTGGCGGATCCAGGACAAGTCGTCCGAGCCGGTCACAACCGGATCCCGTAGTCGGCCGCGAGCGCGGTGACGCCGTTGGCGTAGCCGTCGCCGAGGACCTTGAACTTCCAGCCGCCGCTGTGCCGGTACAGCTCGCCGAGCGCCAGGCCCATCTCCAGGTCCAGCGCGGGGGCGAGGTTCTCCGACCGGATCAGCTCCGCGTTGCCGTCGAGGTTGAGGACCCGGATGACGCAGGTCTTCAACCGGCCGAGGGTGCGGCGGACCGCGTTGCCCTCGTTGACGTACATGACGATGACGATCCGCGTGACCTCGGCCGGCGCGGCCGACAGGTCGACCTCGATCTGGTCGTGGTCCTCGCCGACGACCTCGCGCAGCTGCTGCACCGACAGGTCCGGCGAGGAGAGCTGGTTGAAGTACACGAAGTGCCGGTCGGAGACGGCGTCCCCGTCACCCCGGCACAGGATCGCGGCCACCACGATGTTGTCGGTGAGGACGTGCTCGAGGCCCGCGCTGAACTGCACACCCAGCACCACCCCGCGCAGGTCGGGGATCTCACGCGTCAGGGTGACGTTGGCGCCGCGCTTCATCTCCTTGGTCATGGCAGGTCCAGGTCGGAGCCGGAGAACTTGGTGCGCAGGAAGTTGCCCTGGGTGGTGAGCGCGTCGCGGTCCTGGGCGCGCACGGCGACCAGGATGTTGGACGTCGCCTCCTGCAGCAGGTCGAGCTGCGCGAGCAGCTCGGGCACCGGGGCGGGCCGGTCGCGCATCGACGCCTCCAGGGTCAGGTAGCTGCGAAGGGTGGTCGGCAGGAAGTCCTCGACGGTGTTGCGGACCAGCAGCACCGCGTGGATGTCGAGCGGCCGGGTCGCCGACGTGTCCAGGATCTCCCGGAGCGTGTCGGTGAGCCAGCGCGACCGCACCACGGCGGCCGCCGGCAGCCTGGCCGCCTGCTGGTTGACGAAGTGCTCGGCGTCGGTGATCCGCTTGAGGATCTGGGTGGTGTCGCCGACCGGGTCCCCGGAGGAGTCCGCGGTGGGGGCGGCGGCAGGGGGCGGCGCCTCGTCGTCGTCCCCCCACCAACGTAGCCAGCGCACGGTGGGCTCAGCCGGTCTGCTGGCCGCGCAGCGTGCGCTCGAGATACGGCTTGGCCCGCTCGATCTGCCCCTCCAGGGCGTGGACCGTCTGCGCCATCGAGTCGACCGCCTGCGCGCGGAAGGTGTCGACCGCGTCCATGGTGGCGAAGACGTTGTCGAACGCCGCCTGGAGCTTGTTGATGTCGATGGTGGCCGACGCGGCCTGCTGGTTGATCGCCGCACCCTGCGTCTTGAGCTGCTGGGACGTCGCCTCGATGAGGTTCGAGGTCACCGTGTTGAGCTGGGTGATCTGGTCCAGCACGAGCTTCTGCCGGGCCAGGGCCTGCGACACGATCACCGCGATGCGCAGCGCCGCGACGGTGGTCGTCTGCGCCCGGTCGACGCCCCGGATGAGCTCCAGGTTGTTGCGCCGGACCAGGTCGAGGGCCATGTAGCCCTGCACGTTGACCGCCATCTGGGTCATGATGTCCTGCCGGCGCTGCCGGACCGGGAACAGCGCGTCGGAGCGCAGCGTCGCCGCGGCCTCCGTCTGACCCGAGGCCTCCAGGGCCGACACCTTCGCCGCGATCGCCTCGTCGAGGGCCGCGGCGAGCTCGTTGTACTCCGCGAGGCGGCCCATCGTGGTCCACATGTTGACCTTTTCGGTCTCGATGGCCGCGTTGTCCTTGCGAAGGTCGTTCTGACCGGACTCCAGCGCGACGATGATCGCGTTGAGGTGCGACTGGGCCGACTTGTACTTGGCGAAGTACCGGTCGATCTTGTCGCCACCCGGCAGCCACTTCAGGACCTTCTGCACCCCGGTCAGGTCGGCCCGGTTGGGGTCCAGCTCGGTGATCGTGCTGCGCAGGTCGACGAGGGTGTTGGCGACCCTGACCTGGGCGTCGTCGGTGGCGGCGCGGCCGCGGCCGCGGCCCATCGCGGCGGCGGGACGCTCCAACATGCGGTTGGACATCCCGGCCGCCGCGCGCATGTCCTGCTCGCCCATCGAGGTGATCGAGGCGACCTTCTGCTGGAAGGCGGGCGAGTTGGTGTCGATCGCGGCGAGCTCCTCGACGAAGGCGGCCGCCTTCTGCCGGAGCTCGAGCTGCTTCTCCGTCTGGACGGGCACGGCACCGGCCGCCTGCTGCGGCTCCACCACCACGACGGGCGCGGGGGGCGTCAGCACCAGTGCGCCCTGTTGCGGGGCGCCACCGAGATCGAGTTCGGACATCGCAGGAACCCTTCCCATCAACTCGCGTTGGAGCAGCTCAGCCGACGTTGACGCCGAAGTCGCGGGCGATCCCGGCGAGGCCCGAGGCATACCCCTGACCGACGGCCCGGAACTTCCACTCGCCACCGTGCCGGTACAGCTCGCCGAAGATCATCGCGGTCTCGGAGGAGGCGTCCTCGGTCAGGTCGTAGCGGGTCAGCTCGGCGCCGCCGTCCTGGTTGACCACCCGGATGAAGGCGTTGCGGACCTGGCCGAACGACTGGCCGCGCTGCGGGGCCTCGTAGATGGAGACCGGGAACACGATCTTGTGGCACTGGGCGGGCACCGCCGCGAGGTCCACGAGGATCTTCTCGTCGTCGCCGTCGCCACCGCCGGTGAGGTTGTCGCCGGTGTGCTCGACCGAACCCTCGGGGCTCTTCAGGTTGTTGAAGAAGACGAAGTGCTGGTCGGACAGGATCTTGCCGTTCTCACCGAGCATCAGGGCGCTGGCATCCAGGTCGAACTCGGCGCCGGTGGTGGCCCGCTCGTCCCAGCCGAGGCCGATCATCACCGCGCGGAGATTCGGCGCCTGCTTGGTGAGCGAGACATTGCCGCCCTTGGTGAGGGTGACGGACATGGAACTCTCCTCGCGCTCTCGTTATGGTCGTCAACCATGTCCGATCGGCCTGTCGGATATATTCATCCGGCTGATCGACGACACCGGAGCCGCCTTCAAAGCTAACGCGCTTCCGGCTACTGTCGAACATTGATCGAACAAGCCGGAGCCTACCCCAACCCTTCAAGCGGACGCGCCCGTAGGAACGGTGAACGCCGGCCCTTGCTGGCGGGCGGGCGATACTGTCGGGCGGGCAACATCATGATCAGCCCTTGGCGCCGCCTGACGCCGGGGGAACCGCAGGCAAACCTGTAGTCAACACTGAATGACTGGGAGATCGGTATGGGCATCAGCCTGACCAAAGGTGGCAACGTCTCACTGACCAAGCAGGCGGGTCCCGCCGGTCTGACGGCGGTGACCGTCGGCCTCGGTTGGGATGTCCGCACGACGACCGGCACCGAGTTCGACCTCGACGCCTCCGCGATCGCCACGAACGCCGAGGGCCGGGTCTACTCCGACAAGCACTTCGTCTTCTACGGCAACCTCGCCACCCCGGACGGCCACATCCAGCACACCGGTGACAGCCTGACCGGTGAGGGCAGCGGCGACGACGAGCAGATCAAGGTCAACCTGGCCGGCCTGCCCGCCGATGTCGACAAGATCGTCTTCCCGGTGTCCATCTACGACGCCGACACCCGCTCGCAGTCCTTCGGCCAGGTCCGCAACGCCTTCATCCGCGTGTTCAACAGCGCCGACGGCGTCGAGCTCGCGCGGTACGATCTCAGCGAGGACGCTTCCACCGAGACCGCGATGGTGTTCGGCGAATTGTACCGCAATGGCGAGGAATGGAAGTTCCGCGCCGTCGGTCAGGGATACGCATCCGGCCTGCGGGGCATCGCCGGGGACTTCGGCGTCAACGTCGGATAGTAAGGTCGGCGCACCGCAACTTCCCTGATGAGCCCGAAACGGTGTGACAGATGTTCCTGAAGACATTCGGCTGGTCGCTGGCGGTCACCGTGGCGACACTCATTGCCGCCTTCTTCCTCGGCGGGCCCTCCGCGTTCCTGATCGTCGCGATCCTGTGTGTGCTGGAGATCTCGGTGTCGTTCGACAACGCCGTGGTCAACGCGACCGTCCTCGGGCGGATGAACGCCTGGTGGCAACGGCTGTTCCTCACCGTGGGTGTGCTCATCGCCGTCTTCGGCATGCGGCTGGTCTTCCCGCTGCTGCTGGTCGGCATCACCGCCCAGCTCAACCCGGTCGACGTCGTCCGGCTCGCCCTCGAGGGCGGGTCGGTCGACGAGCCCGGCACCTATGCCGCGCTGCTGCACGAGGCGCACCCGAGCATCGCCGCCTTCGGCGGCATGTTCCTGCTCGTGCTCTTCCTCGACTTCATCTTCGAGACCCGCGAGCACACCTGGCTGACCTGGCTGGAGAAGCCGCTCGCGAAGATCGGCAAGCTCGACCAGCTGTCCGTGGTCATCTCCCTGGCCGTCCTCGTCATCGTGGCGGAGACCCTCGCCAAGGACGTCGGCACGGTCATGGTCTCCGGCGTGCTCGGTATCGCCGTGTACATCCTGGTCAACAGCCTCGGTGAGCTCTTCGAGAACGCGGGCGGCCTCGGCGACGACGAGGAAGAGGACGAGGACGAGAAGGCCGCCGCGGGTATCCACGGCGACGCCGGCGACATCGACAAGGGCAAGTCCGGCGGCCCGAACGCCGTCGTGCAGGTGGCCGGCAAGGCCGCGTTCTTCCTGTTCCTCTACCTCGAGGTGCTCGACGCGTCGTTCTCCTTCGACGGTGTCATCGGCGCCTTCGCCATCAGCCAGAACATCTTCGTCATCGCCGCCGGCCTCGGCGTCGGTGCGATGTACATCCGGTCGCTGACGGTCTACCTGGTCCGCAAGGGCACCCTGAGCGAGTACGTGTTCCTCGAGCACGGCGCGCACTGGGCGATCGGCGCCCTCGCCGCGATCCTGCTGGTCGGGATCAAGTTCGAGGTGCCCGAGGTCATCACCGGCCTGATCGGTGTCGGCTTCATCCTCGCCGCGTTCCTGTCCTCGGTGGTCCTCAACCGGCGCAACAGCGCCGCCGAGGCGGCCGAGGAGCGGGCCGAGAGCCTCGCCGGCCGTTCGTAACCCCCCGCAACTCAAACCCGCGTACCCCGTCCGGGAAAGGCAGGCAACGCCGTGACGAATCCGAACAACCCGGTCTCGCTGTCCAAGGTCACGCTGACCAAGGCGGCGCCGGCTGTCTCGCTTGCCAAGCAGGGCGGGGCCGCGGGCATCCTCCGGGTCAACCTCAACTGGGCGCAGCCCGCCGCCAAGGGCGGGCTGTTCAGCCGCAAGCCGAAGGGCGTCGACCTCGACCTCGGCTGCCTCTACGAGTACAGCGACGGCTCCAAGGGCGTGGTCCAGGCCCTCGGCGACTCGCTGCGTGACGTGCACACCCTGGGCCGCGACCCGATCTGCCGCCTCGACGGCGACGACCGGAGCGGCACCAGCACCGGCGGGGAGAACCTCTTCGTCGACCTGCGGTATGCGGCGAACATCCGCCGCATCCTGGTGTTCGCGTTCATCTACGAGGGCACCCCCAACTGGGCCGCGGCCCAGGCCGTGGTGACCTTGTTCCCGGTCGCCGGCCCCCAGCTGGAGATCCACCTCGACGAGCCGGACCCGGCCGCCATGATGTGCGCGATCGCCATGATCGAGGGCAACGGCAACGACGTGTCGGTGCGCCGTGAGGTCCGCTACATCCGCGGCGGCCAGCGCCTGCTCGACGAGACCTACGGCTGGGGCATGCGCTGGGCGGCCGGACGGAAATGACAGCTTCGCCGACAGCAATCGGGAAGGCATACGTATGGGTGTGAGTCTGAGCAAGGGCCAGTCCGTCTCCCTCGTGAAGGGTGGCGGTGGCACGCTCACCAAGGTCCGCATGGGCCTGGGCTGGGACGCGATGAAGAAGAAGGGCCTGTTCGGCGGGTTGAAGACCCAGTCGATCGACCTGGACGCGTCCTGCCTGCTGTTCGACAGCGCCAACCAGCTCGTCGACCAGGTGTGGTTCCGCCAGCTGCGCAGCAACGACGGCGCCGTCCAGCACACCGGCGACAACGTCACCGGCGCGGGCGAGGGCGACGACGAGAGCATCATCGTCGACCTGGTCGCGCTGTCGCTGAACGTCCGCACGCTGGTGTTCGTGGTCAACTCGTTCACCGGGCAGAGCTTCGCCCAGATCGAGAACGCGTACTGCCGGCTGGTCGACGAGACGAACGGCGCCGAGCTGGCCCGCTTCGACCTCAGCGGCTCGGGCCCGCACACGGCGCAGGTCATGGCCAAGGTCACCCGCGACCAGCAGGGCTGGACGATGACCGCGCTCGGCACCCAGGCCTCGGGGCGCACGTTCCGCGACCTGCTCCCCGCGGTCGCCGGCCACCTCTGATCGAAACCTTCACGACGCCCGTTCCGCGAGACCGCGGGGCGGGCGTCGTGCGTTTCCGGATACCCCGCCGGAGGCCGGAAACGCCCGGAAACGGCGCCGCCCGTGCACGGCGGAATCCGTACACGGGCGGCGGCGGAAATGCGACAGGGAAAGCGATTCAGCCCCGCACCGGGGACGGCCCGGAAACCGTGATCTGCTCGGAATCCGGGGCCGGCTCGGAAAGGCGGCGGGCGGCGATCACGTGCACCGCGAACAACAGGTAGCCGACGAGCAGCGGGGCCGTCACGGGAATCATCGCGCCGATCACGGCGGCGATGGATGACACCCCGGCCACCATCGCCGCCGTGAGCGGTTGCCGCCACACGGTGCCCGCCGCCCAACGCAGCGCACCTGACCATGAACCGTGGTGGGCCAGATGCACGACGCCGAGAGCGCCGGCGGCGAGCAGTGCGGCGGCGACGGCGCCGGTCGCCACGAGCACGGGCAACCCGCCCGGGACCCGGCCTGAGGCGACGGCGCCGAGATTGAACAACAGGAGCCACGCGAGGGTGGCGGCCGCGACCGTGCAGACGGCGCCGGGCAGCAGCGAGCGCACGAACACCCGCCACAGCCGGGACGGCCGCACGGCGGAGCCCTCGATGACGTCGCGGACGGCGACCGAGCCCGCGTGCACGGCCGCGCCGGCGGTGAGCACCGGCAGGCTGCACACCGTGACGGCGATGCCGACCAGGGCGAGGTCGGCCGCCACCGTGACCGTCTCCGTGAACCCGCGACGCGCCACGGCGCTCACCCCTTCAGGCCGGAGGTGTTGATGCCCTCGACGAGCATCTTCTGGAAGGCGAGGAAGAACAGGAAGACCGGCAGCAGCGACAGGACCGACATCGCGAACATCGGCCCGATCTCCGACTGGCCCTGCGAGTCGATGAAGAGCCGCAGCGCGACCGGCACCGTGTACTTCGGCAGGTCCGACACGTACACCAGCTGGCGGAAGAAGTCGTTCCAGGTCCAGATGAACGAGAAGATCGCCGTGGTCACGAGGGCCGGGCGGCTCAGCGGCAGGATCACGTTGCGGAACACCCCGAACGTGGTGCAGCCGTCAATCTTCGCGGCCTCGTCGAGCTCGCGGGGGATGCCGCGCATGAACTGGACCATCAGGAAGACGAAGAACGCCTCGGTGGCCAGGAAGTGCGGCAGGATCAGCGGCAGGTACGGGAACTCGCCGCCGACCAGGTCGAGCTGCCGGAACACGATGAACTGCGGGACGATCAGCACGTGGCCCGGCAGCAGCAGCGTGCCGACCATGACCGCGAACCAGGTGGCCCGCCCGCGGAAGCGCAGCCGGGCGAAGGCGAAGGCGGCGAGCAGGCAGGACAGCGCGTTGCCGACCACGACCAGCAGCGACACGATCGTGCTGTTGAGGAAGAACCGGCCGAAGCTGGTGTCGAGGTGCGACCAGCCCTTCGGGTAGTTGCCGGGGGTGAACGACTCCGGGATGACCCCGGCGTTGCTCAGCATCTCCGGCTGGCTCTTGAGCGAGCTGCCGAGCACCCAGAACAGCGGGTAGAGGATGACCCCGAGCAGCGCGAGGATCACCACCGTGCGCAGGATCGACTTCATCGCTCATCCCCGTAGTGCACCCAGAACCGGCCCGTGCTGAACAGCACGACGGTGAGCAGGCCGACGGCGAGCAGGAACACCCACGCGAGCGCGGAGGCGTAGCCCATCTCGTAGTCGGTGAAGCCCTTGATGTACAGGTAGAGCGTGTACATCAGGGTCGAGTCGACGGGCCCACCGGTGCCGCCGCTGATGACGAACGCCGACGTGAAGCCCTGGAAGCCGTGGATCGTCTCCAGCACGAGGTTGAAGAAGATGACCGGCGACAGGATCGGCAGCGTGATGGACCGGAACTTGCGGAACGCGCCCGCGCCGTCGACCGACGCCGCCTCGTACAGCTCCACCGGGACCTGCTTCAGGCCGGCCAGGAAGATGACCATCGGCGCGCCGAACTGCCAGATCGCCAGCAGGATCAGCGTGCCGAGCGCGTAGTCGGGGTCGTTGACCCAGCCAGGCCCGGCGATGCCGAACACCGACAGCAGCTCGTTGAACGAGCCGTCCCGGCTGAACATCGACACCCAGACGATCGCGAGGGCGACGCTGCCGCCGAGCAGCGACGGCAGGTAGAACAGGCTGCGGTACAGCCCGACGCCGCGGACGGCCTTGTTGAGCAGCAGCGCGACGCCGAGCGCGGCGCCGAGCTTCAGCGGCGTCGCGATGACCGCGAACAGCACCGTGACCTGCACGGCGTGCCAGAACGTCGGATCCTCGGTGAACATCCGCTGGTAGTTGTCGAACCCGACCCAGTTGAGCTCGGACCAGTCCGACAGGATGTCGTAGTCGGTGAAGCTCAGCACCAGCGACATCAGCATCGGGATGGCCGTGATGGTGGCCAGCCCGACGAGCCACGGTGTCAGGAAGAGATAGCCGGCGAGCCCTTCACGACGGGGGCCCCGCGGTTCGATGCGGGGCCCCTTCGCCGCTCGGTGCAAAGGTGCCGGCGCGGTGGTCAGCGCCACTGGAAGAGCCTCACTTCGAGATCGCGGACTTCGCGGCCGTGATGAAGGCCTCGGCGGCCTGCGCGGGGGTGGCCTTGCCGGCCTGCACCGACTCGGCGGCCTTGATGAGCTCGGAGCGCAGCGTGCTGTGCCCCTTCAGCGGGACCTGCGGCGAGGGCCCGAACGTCTTGCCGAGCGTGTTCTCCACCTCGATGGAGGTCTTCATCGACGCGTCGGTGACGGTGCCCAGCACCGAGGCGCGGATGTCGAGGTTCGGCGGCAGGCCGCGGTCGGTGCCGAGGACCTTGCCGACCTCCGGGTCGTTGGCGAGGAAGTTGATGACGTCGACCGCCACGTCCTTCTTGTCACTGCCCCGGTAGACGGAGAAGTAGAGCGCCGCGCGGGCCCACTGCGCCTTGGGGTCGCCGGGGTACGCCACGACGCCGAGCTCGTCCTTCGTGTTCTTCTGAAGCTCGGGCAGCTGGTTCACCCACACCCAGGAGGTAAGCGCTTTCCCGGTCACGACGAGTTGCTTGGTGATGTCTGTGGCGTTGCCCTCGCGGATCACGTCGGCGGTCGGCGTGGCCTTGCGGTCCCGGGCGCCCTTCCACAGGTCGAACCAGGCGGTCACGTCCTGCGCCGTGAAGCCGAGCTCCTTGTCCTTGTACAGGTCCTTGTTCTGCTGGCGCAGCCAGATCCAGAACGCCTTGTAGTCCGCGCTCGGGTCCTGCGTGCCGGGGACCTTCGTGGCCGTGGTCGCCGTCGCGGCCCAGTCGACGAACGCCTCCCACGTCATGCCGGTGGTCGGCAGCGGCTGGTTCGCCGCGGCGAGCTTGGTCTTGTTGAACACCAGGCCCTGCGTGTTCTCGCCGAACGCGACGCCGGCGAGCTTGCCGTCCACGACGCCGTACTTCCACAGGCTCTCGGGGAACTTCGACGTGTCGAGCTTGTTCGACTTCTGGTACGACGTCAGGTCCAGCGTGACGTTGCGCGACGCGTACTCGGTGAGGAAGTTGTCGTCGATCTGGAAGATGTCGGGTGCGTCGTTGCCCGCGGTGAGGGTGGCGAGCTTGTCGAAGTACCCCTGGTTGGCCTGCCACGTCTTCTTGAACGTGACGTTGGGGTGCTTCTTCGTGTAGAGCGCGAGCGCCTCTTCGGTGAGCTTGGCACGGGCGTCGCCGCCCCACCAGAAGATGCTCAGCTCGACGGGCTTGGTCGAGTCGACCGCTGGTGCCTCGCCGCCCTCGTCGCCGCAGGCGGCGAGCGGAGCGAGCAACACGGCTGCGACGGCGGTTGCCAGAAGTCTACGGCGGGGTGTTCCGGACATGGGGTGTCACTCCCTGACGGTGGAAGTCTCGGGATCAATGTGGGTTGGGCCCGGTCGAGTCGCGCACGATGAGCTCCGTCTGGAGCGTCACCAGCGCGTTCGTGCGGCGTTCGTCGTCGTGCTGCAGGAGCATGTCGACGGCCGCCCGCCCGGCGGCCGCGGTCGGGGTGGAGACCGTGGTCAGCTTGGGGCGGATCAGACGGCTGAGCGAGATGTCGTCGATGCCGACGACGCTGAGCTCACCCGGGACGCTGACGCCCCGGTCGTGGAGGGCTTCGAGCAGTCCGATCGCCATGAGGTCGTTGTAGGCCAGCACGGCGGTCGCTCCGGTGGCCAGCACGGCGTCGCACGCGGCGGCGCCGGCGGCCTCGGTCGGTTGGTGCGGTCCGAGCACGTTCAGGTTGGCCCCGGCGGCCTTCGCCGCGGCCGTCGCGGAGCGCCGGATCTCCCGGTTGGTCCATGAGCCACGCGGCCCGCCGAGCAGGGCGAGGTCGGTGTGGCCGAGACCGACGAGGTGCTCGATCGCGGCCTTCGCGCCGTTCGACACGTCCATCACCACCGCGGGGAGCCCGTCGACGGCCCGGTTCACCACGACCAGCGGCACCTCGCGGCGCAGCTTCTCGATCAGGTCGTTGCTCATGCGCGGGCTGCACAGCAGCACGCCGTCGACCTGCTTGGCGAGGGCCTGGACGAGCTGCTCCTCCATGACCGGGTCCTCGTTGGTGTCGGCGACGAAGAGGTGGTAGTCCCGCTGCCGGGCCTGCGACTCCGCCGCCTTGATCAGTGGTGGGAAGAACGGGTTGGCGATGTCGGCGACGATCAGGCCGATGTTGTGCGTCCGCCCGGTGATGAGCGCGCGGGCCGCACGGTTGGGCCGGTAGCCGAGGCTCTCCGCGGTGGACAGCACCCTGCTCCGGGTGTCGGGGTTGACCAGATGCGGTGCTGAGAACGTGCGCGACACGGTGGAGACATGGACGCCGGAGGCGCGGGCTACATCTCGAATAGTGGCGGGCACGGAGTCATTAATGCAAACGGTTGCTGCCATGTCAACGCCTGTGAATGCAGAAAATCCAGGGGTATTGACCCGACGTGCGGCGGTGGAGCACAGTATCGCTGCAACCCTTTGCAGTCGCCTGCAGCAGTTCCAGGGAGCGACAACCGATGCACACCCGCTACGCGATCGTCGGCACCGGATCGCGCGCTGAGATGTTCACGCGCGCACTCACCGGGCCGCATCGCGACACCTGCGCGCTCGTCGCGCTCGCCGATCCGGAGCCGCACCGCCTCGCCGTGCACAACGCGCGGCTGCCGGCGCCGGTCCCCACCTACCCAGCCACCGAGTTCCGCCGCATGCTGCACGAGGAGAAGGTCGACGTCGCGATCGTCACCACCGTGGACCGGGTCCACGACGAGTACATCGTGGCCGCTCTGGAGTCCGGCTGCGACGTGCTCACCGAGAAGCCGATGACGGTCGACGCGCAGCGCTGCGCCAGAATCCTCGACGCGGTGCGGCGAACGGGCCGCCGCGTCCGGGTGACCTTCAACTACCGGTACAACCCACTCCATGAAACTTTCAAGCGACTGATCGCGTCGGGCGAGATCGGCGAGGTCGGATCCGTGCACTTCGAGTGGCTGCTCGACGTGCGGCACGGCGCCGACTACTTCCGCCGCTGGCACCGCGACAAGGCCAACTCCGGCGGCCTGCTCGTGCACAAGTCCGGGCACCACTTCGACCTGGTCAACTGGTGGCTCGACGACGAGCCCGCCGAGGTCTACGCGCAGGGCCGGCTGTTCTTCTACGGCGAGGCCGGCGCCGGCGCCGGCGCGCCCCGGGACCGGTTCGCGCTCGGCAGCGACCCGCACCGCGACGAGCTGTACACCGGCACCAGCGACGGATACCAACGCGACCAGGACGTCTTCGCGCCGGGCGTCACCATCGAGGACGACCTCGCCGTCCTCGTCCGCTACGCGCGCGGCGCCACGATGACCTATCACCTGACCGCCTACGCCCCCTGGGAGGGCTACCGGGTGATGTTCAACGGCAGCAAGGGCCGCCTCGAGCTGGAGGTGGTCGAGAGCGACCACGTCGCGGCCGGGGCCACCGGGCTCATCAAGGGCGACGAGCCGGGCCGGGCCACGCTGCGCGTCCATCCACATTGGAGCGAGCCGCGCGAGATCCCGATCCCTTACGAGCGGGAGGGCCACGGCGGCGGCGACGCCCGCATGCTCGCCGACCTGCTCGGTGCGGGCCCACCGAGCGGCGTCGCCGCAGCCGAGGCCGAGGACGGCGCCCGCGCGCTGCGCATCGGCCTGGCCGCCAACGAGTCCATCGCCCTCGGACTGCCCGTCAGGATTCGCAATGACTAAAACGCTGCTGCACGACGACCAGCTGCTGCCCGCCGAGCCCGGCCTCCGGTCGATCGCGCGGGAGCTGTACCGGCACGCGAAGGACCTCCCGCTCATCAGCCCGCACGGCCACGTCGACCCGGCGATCATCGCCGACGACCGGCCGTTCCCCGACCCGGCCAGGCTCATCGTCGTGCCCGACCACTACGTGACCCGGATGCTCGCCAGCCAGGGCATCGCCCCGCACGAGCTCGGCGTGCCGACCGTCGACGGCAGCCCCACCCAGACCGACGGGCGCACCATCTGGCGGCTCCTCGCCGCCAACTGGCACCTGTTCCGCGGCACCCCGTCGCGGCTGTGGACCGAACGGGTCCTCTGCGACGTCTTCGGCGTCACCGTGCCGCTGCGCGTCGACACCGCCGACCTCGTCTACGACCTGCTGTCCGAGCGTCTCGCCGACCCCGCGTTCCGGCCGCGGGCGCTGTTCGAGCGGTTCAACCTCGAGGTCCTCGCCACCACCGAGTCGCCGCTGTCGGACCTCACCGCGCACGCCAAGCTCGAGGCCGACGGCTGGGGCGGGCCGGGCGGGCGGGTCATCACCACGTTCCGCCCCGACGACGTCGTCGACTTCGAGTGGCCCGGCTGGGCCGGCCGGATCGAGCAGCTCGGCGTGACCACGTTCCCGCAGTTCCTGGAGCGGCTGCGGGAGCGGCGGCAGGCGTTCATCGCGGCCGGCGCCACCTCCAGCGACCATGGCCACCCGACCGCGGCGACCCTGGCGCTACCGGTTGCGCACGCCGCCGCGTTGTTCAACAAAGCCCTCACCGGCAAGGCCGACAGCCGCGACGCCGAGCGCTTCCGCGCGCACATGCTCGTCGAGTTCGCGCGGATGTCCGTCGAGGACGGCCTCGTCATGCAGCTGCACCCGGGCGCGGTCCGCAACCACAACACCGCCCTGTTCGCCCGGCACGGCCGCGACGTCGGCGGTGACATCCCCTCGCCGACGGAGTACGTGCGGTCGCTGAAGCCGCTGCTGGACGCGTTCGGCAATGACCCGCGCTTCCGGGTCGTGCTGTACACGCTGGACGAGACGGTGTTCACGAGGGAGCTCGCGCCGCTCGCCGGCGGCTACTCCGCGGTGTTCCTCGGCGCGCCCTGGTGGTTCCTGGACAGCCCCGAAGGGCTGCGCCGCTTCCGGGAGACGGTCACCGAGACGGCCGGCTTCGCCAACACCGCCGGGTTCGTCGACGACACCCGCGCGTTCTGCTCCATCCCCGTCCGGCACGACGTGGCACGCCGCGTCGACGCCGGGTTCCTGGCGAGGCTCGTCGCCGAGCACCGCCTGCCCCTGGACGAGGCCGCCGAGACGATCGCTGACCTCGCCTACCACCTGCCCAAACGCGTCTACGCGCGCACCGTCGGAGGAGTTCGATGATCACCGGGTTGACCGTCCACGACGTCAGGTTCCCCACCGCCGCGGCGGGTGACGGGTCCGACGCGATCAACCGGGGCGACTACTCCGCCACCTACGTCGAGCTCACCACCGCCGAAGGCGTCACCGGCACCGGGCTCACGTTCACCAACGGCCGCGGCAACGAGATCACCTGCGCCGCCGTGCGGGCCCTCGAGCACCACGTCGTCGGCCACACCGTCGAGGAGCTGTGCACCGCCGAGGGGTCCCGCACCCTCACCGCCGACGTGCAGCTGCGCTGGCTCGGCCCGGAGAAGGGCGTCATCGCCCTCGCCGCCGGCGCCGTCCTCAACGCCGTGTGGGACCTGCGGGCCCGCCTCGCCGGCAAGCCCCTGTGGCAGCTGCTGGCCGAGCTGCCGACCGCGGACCTCCTCGCCGCCGTGGACTTCCAGCACATCACCGACGCCCTCACCCGCGACGAGGCCGCCGCCATCCTCGACAAGGGCCTGCCGGAGTACGAGGAGCGCCTCGCCCACGCGCGCGCCGCCGGCCTGCCCTCCTACACGACGTCGGTCGGCTGGCTCGGCTACCCGGACGACAAGGTCCGCGCGCTGACCCGGCAGGCCGTCGCCGACGGCTGGACCGCGGTGAAGATGAAGGTCGGCGGCGCCATCGACGACGACGTGCGCCGCGCCCGGATCATCCGGTCCGAGATCGGCCCCGACGCGCTGCTCATGCTCGACGCCAACCAGGTGTGGGACGTCGACGAGGCGATCGCCAACCTCGGCCGGCTCGCCGAGGTCGACCCGTACTGGATGGAGGAGCCGACCCACGCCGACGACGTCCTCGGCCACGCCCGCATCCAGCGGGCCCTCGACGGGATCACCGGCGGCCGGTGCCGCGTCGCGACCGGCGAGGTCGCCGCCAACCGGGTCATCTTCAAGCAGCTGCTGCAGGCCGACGCGATCCGCGTCATGCAGATCGACGCGTGCCGGGTCGCCGGCGTCGGCGAGGTCCTCGCCGAGCTGCTCATGGCGGCGAAGTTCGGTGTGCCGGTCTGCCCGCACGCCGGCGGCGTCGGGCTGTGCGAATACGTGCAGCACCTCGCGTTCTTCGACTACCTGCGGATCACCGGCAGCATGGAGGGCCGGATGGTGGAGTACGTCGACCACCTGCACGAGCACTTCACCGACCCGGTCACCGTCGTCGACGGCCGCTACCGGCTGCCGGTCAACCCCGGGTACAGCGTCGAGCTGCGCCCCGAGTCGATCGCCGAGTTCTCCTTCCCGGACGGGCCGGCATGGCGCGCCTGAGCCTCTCGATGCCCCTGAAGGTCGAGCCGCTCGTGCGGCCCGGCGACGTGGGCGCCGGCATCCTCCACTTCGGGCTCGGCGCGTTCCACCGGGCGCACCAGGCGGTGTACATCGAGGACGCGATCGCCAAGGGCGGCGGCGACTGGGGGATCGTCGGCGTCGCGCCCAGCTCCCGGAACGTCCTGGAGGCGCTGCGCGCGCAGGACATGCTGTACAGCGTGCTCACCGTCGACGGGCCGGACGCGAGCGCCCGGGTGGTCGGCGCGTTCGACAGCGTGCTGCACGCCGGGTCCGAGCCGGGTGCCGTCCTCGGCCGCATCGCCGACCCGGCGATCAAGGTCGTCACGTTCACCGTCACCGAGAAGGCCTACGCGCCCGGCTCCGCCGTGCTCGACCTGCTGGTGCGGGGGCTGCGGCTGCGGGAGACTCCGCTGGCGCTGGTCAGCTGCGACAACCTCAACGGCAACGGCGAGCTGCTGCGCGGCCTCGTCGGCGACGCGCTGCAGGACCCCGACGTCATGGAGCTGCTGAGCTTCCCGGGCACGATGGTCGACCGGATCGTGCCGGCCAGTACACCGGAGACCCTGGCGACGGTGGAGTCCCTCATCGGTGCCAGGGACGAGGCCGCCATCGCCGCCGAACCGTTCCGGGAGTGGGTCGTGCAGGACGACTTCCCGGGCGGGCGGCCCGCGCTGGAGCTCGCCGGCGTCACCCTCACCACCGACACCGCACCCTACGAGCTGCGCAAGCTCCGGGCGCTCAACAGCGTGCACTCCGCCCTGGCATACCTGGGCGTCCTCGCCGGCGCGCAGACCATCGACGCCGCCCTCGCGCTGCCCGGCTACCGCGCGGCGATGGAGGCGTTCATCGAGTCCGACATCGCGCCGACGCTGTCGCTGCCCGTTCACGAGTACGGGCAGCAGGTCCTCGGCCGCTTCGCCAACAGCGCGCTGCGCTACCGCACGCTGCAGGTCGCCGGGGACGGCAGCCAGAAGCTCCCGCAACGCCTGCTCGGCACCGTCGCCGACCGGCGCGCCGCGGGGGAGGTGCCGGTGTACGCCGCGCTCGTCCTCGCCGCCTGGATCCGGTTCGTCGGCGGCCGCGCCGACGACGGCACCGAGCTGCCCCTCAACGACCCCTTGGCCGACCGGCTGCGGGGTGCGTCCACGGAGCAGCGGCTCACCATGCTGTCCCCGGGGCTCGCCGACGACGCGCCGCTGCGCGCCGAGATCGAGCGGTGGCTGCGCGACCTGGAGCGGCACGGCGCCGCGGCCACCCTGGCGGCGCTGTGAGCGCCACCCCGACGATCGCGCTCATCGGGGCGTCCGGCCACGGGCGGCGGCACCGGCAGAACATCGCGGCGCTCGGTGACCGGGTCCGTCTCGTCGCCCTCGGCGAGGTCCAGCCGATGTTCGGCGAGGAGCTTCCCGTGTACGACGACCACCGGCTGCTCCTCGCCGAGCACAAGCCGGACTACGTCGTCATCTGCACCCCGCCGCACACCCACCTGGGGATCGCGCTGGACGCCGTGCACGCCGGCGCGGACCTGCTGCTGGAGAAGCCGCCGGTCCTCGACGTCGCCGCGCACGAGCGGCTGTCCGCGGCGCTCGCCGCGACCGGGCGGCGCTGCCAGGTCGGGTTCCAGGCGCTCGGCTCGCCGACCCTGCCCGCGCTCGCGGCGCTGGACCTCGGCGAGCTGAGGCACATCGCGGTCGCCGGCGCGTGGTGGCGGCCGCTGTCGTACTGGACGCGTTCACCGTGGTCCGGCCGGCGCGCCGTCGACGGGGCCCTCGTGAACCCGTTCGCGCACGCGCTCATGCAGGCCCTCGCCATCGGCGGCGTCCGTCCACCGTGGACCCTGGAGCTGGAACGCTTCCGCAGCAGGGACATCGAGGTCGAGGACACCGCCGCGCTGCGGCTCACCCCCGCGGAAGGGCCCGTCGTGACGGTCGCGGTCACCCTCGCCTCGACCGAGTTCATCGCCGGCGACATCACCGTCACCGGCACCCGGGGCACCGCCCACGTGGTGTACCCGGAGGACCGCCTCGACGGCGCCGTCCTGCCGGGCAGGGTGTCGCTGCTGGAGAACCTGCTCTCCGGCGACCCCTTGCTGGCGCCGCTGTCGCGGACCCTGCCCTTCACGACCCTCGCCGAACAGATCATGGCCGCACCCGACCCCGTGCCGCTCGCCGGCGTGGCCCACGACGACGGCGTCGCCCTGCCCGGCATCGCCGACCTCGTGCGCGCCGCCGCCGCGCGGCACGCACTGCTCAGTGAAGTAGGAGACCTGCCATGCGCAAGCTGACCGTCGCCGACCTGCCCGACGGCGGGACCCCCGCCACCCTCGCCGCGATCGGCGCCGGCTGGGGTCCCGTCATCCGCGGCGGCATCAGCCGCTACGACGACGCCGGGCACCGCACCCACGCCGAGTCCGACCGGCACACCCACGACGTCCCCGAGATCTTCACCATCGTGCAGGGCAGCGGCCACGTCGAGATCGACGGCGCGCGGGCGGACACGTTCCGCGCCGGTGACCTGCTCATCATCCCGCCCGGCGAGGACCACCACCTCGTCAGCGACGGCGACGTTCCCCTGGTTTTCACGTGGATGCACCTCGGGAGCCTTGACCAGGCATAGGTGTCGGTCTACGTTGCTACTAGGAAGGCGCTTTCCTGAGCGTTCCGTACAGCGCGCATCGGCTGACCCGCCCAGTCCGCCCACAGAGCCGTACACCCCGTGCACGCGACGCCCCCACCGATCTCCTTTCCGGAGGCATCGCATGGAACCATCCCGCAAGCACCGGCGCCGCCGGTGGCCGATCCTGGCCGCCGGTGTCGCCGCCTTCACCGCCGTCGCCGCGATCAGCATGCAGGTCGCGTTCGCCGCGACGCTGTTCAGCGACACGTTCGCTGACGGAAACACCAACGACTGGTCGAAGTCCGGCGGCACCTGGTCGGTCGTCGACGGCGCGATGCAGCAGAGCAGCGCGGGCAGCGAGAACGCCCGCAACTTCGCCGGCAGCACCTCGTGGACCAACTACACGGTCACCGCCCGGGTGAAGCCGCAGTCCCTGGCGTCGAACGGGTTCGTCGGGCTGCTCGCCCGCGCGAAGAGCTCGACGACCTTCTACCGGCTGGCGCTGCTGCCCGGCAACTCGGTGCAGCTGCAGGCCGTCAACAGCGGCTCGGTCACGGTCCTCGGCTCCGCCAGCCGCACGGTCAGCACCGGCAGCTGGTACACCCTCGGCATCACCGTCTCGGGCAGCAGCATCACCGGCAAGGTCGACGGCGCCACCATCGCCACCGGCACCAGCTCGGTGGCGGCGACCGGCCGGATCGGTGTGCAGACCGGCTACGCGTCGGCGTCCTTCGACGACGTGACGGTGACCGACGCCGCCGGACCTGGAACCAGCAACAGCCCCACCACGCCCGTTCCGACGGTCTCCGACACCCCGCCGACGTCGTCGTCCCCGCCGCCGCCCAGCAGCGGCTGGCCGACGAAGACCGGCGACGCGAGCGTCAGCGGCACCATCCCGGTGTCGGGCACGCTCGACGGTGGGATGAAGCGGTACTGCTGCATCGGTGACGGCGGGCAGAGCGAGAGCCAGGACCCGATGTTCGAGCTGGCCAACGGCGCGACCATCAAGAACGTGATCATCGGCGCGCCGGCCGGTGACGGCATCCACTGCCTCGGCACGTGCACGATCCAGAACGTGTGGTGGGAGGACGTGGGCGAGGACGCCGCGACGTTCCTCGGCACGGGCGGCGGCACCAGTTACGTGATCGGCGGCGGCGCGAAGTCGGCCAGCGACAAGGTGTTCCAGCACAACGGCAACGGCACGGTCAACATCTCCGGCTTCTACGTCGAGAACGCCGGCAAGCTGTACCGCGCCTGCGGCAACTGCACGAACTCCTACCAGCGCAACGTCGTGGTCAGCGACATCATCGTGAAGTCCACGAAGGTGATCGCCGGCATCAACACCAACTGGGGCGACACCGCGCGCTTCAGCCGCATCACGGTGGTGGGCGACAGCTCCCACAAGACGATCATCTGCGACAAGTACAAGGGCGTGCCGAAGGGCAGCGAGCCGAGCCACATCGGCAGCGGCCCGGACAGCACCAACTGCCTGTACAACCCGGACACCGACATCATCTGGGCGTGACCGGTCGGCGGAGGGGCCCCGTGCGGGGGCCCCTCCGTCTGGTTATGCGGAGACCTTCTGCCGCTGCGGCACCTGTACCGCGGCCGGTCGTTTGCGTCCGAACCACAGGGCCCGCGCGACGATGCCCGGGGCGAACAGGGCCGGCGGCGCCTGCATCAGGTTCGCCACCTGCAGGAACCGGCGCCCGACCGCAGCGCTGCGGCCCGACGCGGTCTGGATCTTCGCCACGTACGCGTTGAGGAACCGGGTCTTGCCGGTCCGCTCGCCCTGGACCTCCGGGTTGGCGAGGTCCGCGCCGACGGCGATGTCCCACGGCACGTCGACGACCTTCGCCGCCTTCGCGTAGAACCGGCGCGGCAGCCCCGCCCGGCCGGCCCGCAGCGCGTCGCGCAGCTCGATGGCCTCCGCGGCCGCGACGGTCATGCCCTGCCCGTAAGCGGGGTTGAAGGCGCAGATGGCGTCGCCGATCGCGACGAAGCCGTCCGGGAGGCTGTCCATCCGCTCGTACCGCCGCCGCACGCTCGCCGGCAGCCGCATCCGCAGCGGCGGGCCGAGCGGCTCGGCCGTGCTGAGCAGCTCGTGCACCCGCGGGTCGGCCAGCTTCGCGGTGAACTCCGCGTAGGCGTCGGGGTCGGTCGGCGGCGCCTGGCCCGCGCCGACACCGAGCAGCGTCACCATCCACCGGTCGCCGTCCGCGGCGATCGCGACCGCGCCGAACGGGCGGCCGGCGTTGGGGGAGTTGACGACGGCCGCGAAGTCCTCCCGGCCGGGGACCCGGCGGTAGTCGCGGGACACGTAGACCGTGAGGGGGTCGACCCGCTCCTCGGCGGGCCGCTCGAACCCGAGCGCGGCGAGCCACGTCGGGCCGCGGTTGCCGCGCCCGGTCGCGTCGACGACGAGGTCCGCGGCGATGTCGTGCTCGCTGCCGCCGGCCGGCAGGACCTTCGCGCCGGTGACCTTCCGGCCGTCGAAGAGCAGGCCGGTCGCCTCGTGCCCGTCGAGGATCACGACGTTGGGCAGGGCGCGGACCCGGCGGCGGACCCCGGCCTCGATCAGCGGCCGGCTCACGCACAGCCCGGCCAGCCCCGACGCGACCCGGGGCATCGGCCGGTCGCCGGTGACCCACACGCAGTCGCGCATGAGGTCGACCGGGATCGCGCCCTCGGCGGTCAGCTCGGTGACGATGCCGGGGAAGAGCTCCTCGAGCACCTGCCGGCCCCTGGCCAGGAGCCCGTGCGAGTGCTCGCCCTGCGGCACGCCCTTGCGGCCGGCGGCGCCGGCGGGCAGGGTGTCGCGGTCAAAAATGGTGACGTTCGCAAATGATTCGCTCAGGACACGCGCGGCGAGCAGCCCGGCCATACTTGCTCCGAGCACGACGGCATGACCGGACCGGTCCTTGGGTGACAAGGGATCCTCCGGAGATGTGTGGTTGGCTGTGCGCTCACCGTAGCCACGGCGATTCCATCCACGGAAGCCTTCGTCACCGTCCGCAACGGGACAGTGGCCGCGCTCACGACCATGTATCAGCCCGTACGCTGCACGTTCGCCGCCCGCCTGTCGCGCACCTGACCACCGAGAGCATCCGTCGGGGACCCGAACTCACCGCGCGCCTCCGATGCGGGCCGGGACCAGCGGCGGGCCCTCCGGTGCGGACCGGGACCCGCCGCGCCTGCGGTGCGGTCAGAGCAGCCGGCGCAGGGCCGGGGCGAGGAGGCGGGCCATGGGACGGTCGTCGGGCTGGGCCAGCGCCCAGTTCATCGCGCCGAGCATCCGGTGCGGCGGCGGATCCCCGGCGACCGCGGCCATGATCTCCTCGGCGGGGTAGGCGGCAAGCAGCCGCCGGCCTGTCTCGCCGCCGGGGCCGAACGCCGGGATCGGCACGGGCAGGGCACCGAGCCAGTCCAGGATCTCGGTCAGCGTCGCCCCGGCCGGTGGCGCCGGGTCGTCGGGTCCGGTCTCCTCCGGCACCAGGTCGAGCTTGAACGCCAGGGCCATGAAGAAGCCCGAGAGCTGCCCGGGCACGCCCCACCCGACGAGCCGCAGCCGCAATGCGGTCGGGTCGGCGACGTCGAGATGGTTGTGGAAGCGCTCCGCCTCCCAGGCGACGCTGCCGTGGCCGTGCAGGCGGGCCGTGCCGAGCAGCGCGCCGCCGGCGTCGTGCAGGGTCAGGGTGAGGTTGCCGAGGCAGCGGCAGATGCCGCCGGTGTACCGGCCGGTGGTGGTCTCCCGGCGCAGCGCGTCGAGCTCGGCGGGGTCGGTGACGACGGCCAGGACACCGCCGTCGCCTGCAACACCGTCGCCGGTGTCGGACAGGACGCGCACCGATGCGGTGGCGGGCCACACGCCGGCGAGCCAGCCGGTGACCGCCGCGAGCCGCCGCGGTGGCACCACCGTGCCGACGCTGTATTCGCCGTCGGGCAGGTCCGCGGAAGGATCCCACACGAGGCGGGTCCCGTCGCCGACAGCGATGGCAGCGACCAGCCACGTGGGGTGCGGACTGCCGTCGTGGTACTCGTCGTGCCAGGCGAACCGCTCGCGGACCTCAGCGGCGCCGTGGACCACGCCCCGCTCGTCATCGGCGACACCCAGTGCGTCGAGTGCCGCGGCCGGCGGACCGTCGTGCCAGGTGGGGACGGGGGAGTCGGGCGCGGTCACAGCGACGCCGTCAGGGTGGCGATGACGGCGGCGGCGGGGCCGGTGGCCGCCTGGCGGTGCCCGGTGCCGGCCCACAGGTGCACGCGGTCCGTGTCGCCGGCCGCGGCGGCGGCCCTGCGCAGCGGGGCGGTCAGGTGGTGGACCTGCGGGTAGCCGAGGGGCGCGGTCGCGTCGTGCCGGTCGATGAAGCCGTTGCGCAGCGCCCGCGCCGGCCGGCCCGTGAACGCGCGGGTCACCACCGTGCCGTGCGCCGGCCACCCGGAGGCCGACTCCAGGGCGGCCCGGTGCGGGGCGGAGGTGCCGGCCTCGTCGGTGCGCAGCAGGGCCGTGCCGACCATGGTGGCGGTGGCGCCCGCGTGCAGGGCGGCGGCGACGTCCGCGGAGGTCGCGATGCCGCCGGCGGCGACGACCGGCAGGGGCACGGCGGCCCGGACCGCCGCGACCAGGTCGGGCAGCGGCACCGGCCCCGTTGGCGGCGCCGACGGGGACAGGGTCGCCGAGTGGCCGCCCGCCGCGGGCGCCTGCACCACGAGCGCGTCGACGCCCGCCGCCGCGGCCGCGGCGGCCTCCGGCGGGGTGGTGACGGTCTGCAGGACGAGCGTGCCGGCGCGGCGCAGTGCGGCCACCGTGGACGGCGACGGGATGCCGAACGTGAAGCTGACCGCCGGGACCGGGTCGGTCAGCAGCAGGTCGAGCTTCTCCGCCCAGTGGTCGTCGTCGGCGCCGGCCGGCACCGCGGGCGCCAGGTCGTACACGGCGAACTCCGGCGCCAGCTCGTCCGCATACGCCGCCAGGTCCCCGACGGGACCCTCGGGCGGGGCGAAGAGGTTGACGCCGAACCAGCCGCCGCCAGCCCGGACGGCAGCCCGGACGGAGGCGATCCGCGACGCCAGGGCCGCGGGGGTCAGGTAGCCGGCGGCGAGGAACCCGCCGCCGCACGCGGCGAGCAGTGCGGGGGTGCCGGCGCCGCCGGCCATCGGCGCGGCGAGGACCGGCCCGGGAATCGAGGTCACGTGCCAATGTAACAACTTTCGTGACTACCCTCAGTTGTGCAAGTCGTTGCAAGAGCGGATGGTGTTTTTGCATGACCGTTGGTTAGACTGCTGGCGTGGTCACGAGACTGTCGAAGGTCGCGAAGTACGCCGGCGTGAGCGAGGCGACGGTCAGCCGGGTGCTGCACGACAGGCCCGGGATCGCCGCCGCGACCAGGGATTCCGTGCTGACCGCGCTGGACGTGATGGGCTACCAGCGGCCGTTCCGGCACCGCAGCGAGATGGCCCGGCTGGTCGGCATGGTGCTGCCCGACTTGCACAACCCGATCTTCCCCGCTTACGCGGAGGCGATGGCCGGCGCGCTGTTCCGGCAAGGTCTGGTGCCGGTGCTGTGCACCCGGACCTCCGACGGCGTCTCCGAGGCGCACTACATCGAGATGCTGCTGGCCAGGCAGGTCGCGGGCATCGTGTTCGTCGCCGCGAGCTACGCCGACGCCGGGCCCGAGCAGGCCGAGGCGCTGCGGAAGCGCAAGCTGCCGCTGGTGCTGATCAACCCCGCGGACGAGAACCGGGACGTGCCGCGGGTCGGCGTCGACGACGCGATGGCCGTCGACCTGGCCCTGAGTCACCTGCAGAGCCTCGGCCACCAGCGGATCGGCCTGGTCGTCGGGCCCGGCGGGCACGTGCCGTCGGACCGGAAGGTCGCCGAGTTCCTGGCCCGGGTGAAGGGCCCGTCGCGCAAGCTGGTCGCCCGCACGATGTTCTCGATGGAGGGTGGTCAGGCGGCCACGAACGGCCTGCTCGCGCAGGATGCGACCGCGGTCGTGTGCGCCAGCGACGCCCTGGCGCTCGGCGCCATCCGCGCGGCCCGCAAGCAGGGCCTGGACGTGCCCGCCGACCTGTCGGTGATCGGGTTCGACGACTCGGCGTACATGGCCTACACCGACCCGCCGCTGACCACCCTGCGCCAGCCGATCGAGACGATCGGCGCGGCCGCGGTCACGTCGCTGGTGGCCCAGATCGACGGGCGCAAGGTCGCCCTCGACGAGCAGCTCTACGACCCGGAGCTCATCGTCCGCGACTCCACCGGGCCGGTGAAAAACCGGGTCTGACCTGCGGGAACAGCTACATTTGCAAGACTACGCAAGCGAAGTGGCGAGTTCTTGCATTGGATTGCAAGAAGCTATGGACTTTCTGATGTCCATGGCCCTACTCTCGTCTCCACGCGCCGGTGACAACGGCGCGGACCTCACACGTCGTGAGCGCATCGCGAGCGAGCGCGCCGCCAGCGCGTCGCGTCGCACGTGCGCCGCCAGCGCGTCGTGAGCGAGCAGCCACACCCCCTCGGGCCCGCCGCCCGCTCGTGGAGAGAGAGGCACCATGAAGCGCGTCGCCATAGCCGCCGCCCTGGCAGCATCACTATTTTTGACTGCATGCGGTGACAAGTCGGACGAGACGGAGGCGGCCGGCGGGCCGGTGACGATCACCGTCAACGGCATGCCCGCCGCCACCGACGAGTACAACCGGGCCAACTTCGAGAAGGACGTCAAGGACTTCGAGGCGAAGCACCCCAACATCAAGATCGACGCCAAAGAGGGTCAGATGGACCCGAAGACGTTCAGCGCCAAGCTCGCCGGTGGCCAGCTCGAGGACGTCTTCTACGTCTACTTCACCGACCCGCAGAACCTCATCGCGAAGAAGCAGGTCTCCGACATCACGCCGTACCTGGGCGAGGTGCCGGCGATCAAGGACGTCCGCCCCGTCCTGATGCAGGTCTTCAGCGACGCCAAGGGCAAGGTGTACGGGCTCCCGTCGGCCAACTACTCCCTCGGCCTGATCTACAACCGCACCCTGTTCCAGCAGGCCGGGCTCGACCCCGACAAGCCGCCGGCGACCTGGGCCGACGTCCGCGAGGCCGCCAGGAAGATCACCGCGCTCGGCAACGGCATCACCGGCTACGGCGACTTCAGCAAGAACAACACCGGCGGCTGGCACTTCACCGCCGAGCTGTACTCCGTCGGCGGCGACGTCGCGGTCAAGGACGGCGAGACCTGGAAGGCCGGCTTCAACAACGCCCAGGGCAAGCAGGTGCTGCAGCAGCTCAAGGACATGCGGTTCACGGACAAGTCGATGGCCGAGAAGCAGGCCCTCGAGTACGCCGACCTGCTGACCCACATGGCCTCCGGCAAGCTCGGCATGATGATCGGCGGCACCGGCGACCTGCCCAACATCGTCAACCAGTACAAGGGCAAGTACGAGGACTACGGCCTCGGCGTCATCCCCGACGGCAAGGCCACCCTCGGCGGCGGCGACGGCTACATGTTCAAGGCCGGCCTCTCGCCCGCGAAGATCAAGGCCGGCCTGCAATGGCTCGCGTTCCGCAAGCTCGACCCCGACCGGGTCGACGCCGACAAGGCCCTCGACAAGGAGAAGAACCAGCCGGTCGGCATCCCGGAGCCCAACATCTGGACCGGCGCGTCGGAGCAGAAGCTCATCGCCGCCAACACCAAGTACGCCAACGTCCCGGCCGCGAACTACAAGCCGTTCAACGCGGCCAGCTCCGGCGTCCCGCTGAAGGTCGAGCCGCCGAACGCGCAGCAGCTCTACGCCGTGCTCGACACCGCGATGCTGAAGGTCCTCACCGACCCGAACGCCAACATCGACCAGCTGCTCAAGGACGCCGAGACCCAGGCCAACCAGATCCTGGCGACAGTCAAGTAACGATGGCGACGATCACCCCGGTCCGTCCCGCGCCGCCTGTGAACAAGGCGCGGGACGGGCGGATCAAGCGCAGGATCGCCGACAACGCCACCGCGTACACGTTCCTGGCGGCGGGTCTGCTCTGCTTCGGCCTGTTCAGCTGGTGGCCGCTCATCAAGGGCATCATCCTCGCCTTCCAGCAGGACAACTTCGTCACCGAGCCGGAGTGGGTCGGCCTGAGCAACTTCCAGGCCGTGCTCGACGACCCGCTGTTCTGGACCGCGTGGAAGAACACGCTGTTCTTCACCGCCCTGGCGCTGGTGTTCGGCTACCTGGTCCCGTTCGCGGTGGCGATCGTCGTCCACGAGCTGCGCCACCTGAAGGGGTTCTTCCGCTTCGCCGTCTACCTGCCGGTGATGCTGCCCCCGATCGTCACGGTCATCCTGTGGCAGTACTTCTACGACCCCGGCAACGGGCTGTTCAACGCCGCCCTGTCGGCGCTGCACCTGCCCACCTCCGGATGGACGCAGTCACCCCGGATGGTGATGGTGTCGCTGGTACTGGTGAGCACCTGGGCCAACATGGGCGGCGCGACCATCATGTACCTCGCCGGCCTCGCCAGCATCCCGGGCGATCTCTACGAGGCCGCGGAGCTCGACGGCGCCGGCGTCTGGAAACGGATCCGGCACGTGACCCTGCCGCAGATGCGCTTCCTCCTGCTGGTCCTGCTCCTGCTGCAGATCGTCGCGACGATGCAGGTGTTCATCGAGCCCTACCAGCTGACGGGCACCACCAACCCCGACTCCATCACGGTGATGGTGCTCATCTACCGCTACGCGTTCACCGTCAACAACGACTTCGGCATGGCCGCCGCGATGAGCGTGCTGCTGTTCGTCGTGCTGGGCGCGTTCTCCGCCGTGTACCTGCGACTCACCCGGAAGTCCTGATGCGTTCTCTCGTCTCCGACAGCGAGCTGCGCCGCCACCCGGTGCTGTACCGGGTCGTGCTGCTCTCCCTCGCGGTGCTGTTCGTCGTGGTGTTCGTGTTCCCGCTGTACTGGATGGTCACCGGCGCCGTGAAGACGCCGGTGGAGCTGGCCCAGCCGGTGCCGACGGTCGTCCCGCACAGCTGGCACCCGGAGACGTACCTCGACGCGTGGCGGAAGCTCGACATCGGCCGCTACCTGCTCAACACGGCGTTCTACGCGCTCGGCGGCTGGCTCTTCCAGCTGATCGTCGACGTCGCCGCCGCGTACGCGCTGTCGAAGCTGCGCCCGCGCTTCGGCAAGCTGATCCTCGGCGGGATGCTGGCGAGCCTGATGCTGCCGGCGGCGGCGCTGCTCGTGCCGAGCTACCTGACCGTCGCCGACGTGCCGCTGCTGCACGTCAACCTGCTCAACACCCCGTGGGCGCTGTGGCTGCCCGGCGCGGCCAACGCGTTCAACATCTACGTCCTGAAGCGCTTCTTCGACCAGATCCCCGACGAGCTGCTCGACTCCGCCGGCATCGACGGCGCCGGGCGGCTGCGCATGCTCTGGCACGTGGTGCTGCCACTGTCCCGCCCGGTCCTCGCCGTGGTCTCGATCTTCGCGGTCATCGGCGCCTGGAAGGACTTCCTGTGGCCGCTGCTGGTGCTGCAGGACCCCGGCAGCCAGACGATCAGCGTCGCGCTGAGCCGGCTGGCGTTCAACGGCTACGTGACCCCCAACGAGATGTTCGCCGGCCTGGCCATCGCCAGCATCCCGATGGTGGTCGTGTTCGCCGTCTTCCAACGCAGCATCTTGAGCGGCCTGTCCGCGGGCGCGCTCAAAGGCTGAAATAACACACCCCTCACCACAAGGAGATCGGTTCGATGCTCCGACGATCCCGCCTGCTCGCGATCGGGGCCGCCACCCTGGTCGCGGCAGCCTCCATCACCCTCGCCGCCACGATGCGTGCCGAGGCCGCCACCACCACCTACCAGGCCGAGTCCGCCACCCTCAGCGGCGGCGCGGCCGTCGCGACCGACCACAGTGGATACACCGGCTCCGGGTTCGTGGCCGGCTATGTCGACGGCAACCAGGGCAACGCCCGCACCACGTTCAGCGTCGGCGTCTCCGGTACGGCGCAGCGCACGCTCACCCTCCGCTACGCCAACGGCACGGGCTCCGCCAAGACCCTGTCGCTGTACGTCAACGGCACCCGCGTCACCCAGGTGAGCCTCAACGCGACCGCCAACTGGGACAGCTGGGGCACCCGCGTCGACACGGTGTCGCTGAACAACGGCACCAACTCCGTCGCGTACCGGTTCGACAGCACCGACTCCGGCAACGTCAACCTCGACAGTCTCGTCGTCGCCGACATCCCGGCGCCGCCGGCCGGCACCTACGAGGCCGAGTCGGCGGCCCTGTCCGGCGGCACGACCGTCGCGACCGACCACAGTGGATACTCCGGCACCGGGTTCGTCGGCGGCTACACAGACGGCAACAAAGGCAGCGCCGCGACCACCTTCAGCGTCAGCCGGTCCGGTGCGGGCTCGTCGTCGCTGACCCTGCGCTACGCCAACGGCACAGGGTCGGCGATGACGCTCTCCCTGTACGTCAACGGCTCCCGTCTCACCCAGGTCTCGCTGCCCGCGACCGCCAACTGGGACATTTGGGGCACCCGAGCCGACACGGTGACCCTGAACAACGGGACCAACAGCGTCGCGTACCGCTTCGACGGCACCGACTCCGGCAACGTCAACCTCGACAACCTCGTCGTGGCGAGCGTCGCCACGTCGCCGACCCCGTCGACGTCCACCCCACCGGCGTCCGGCGGGGCGGAGCTGGAGACCGCGTTCCTGTCCGGCGGAGCCACCACGGCGACCTCGATCGGCGGGTACACCGGCACCGGCTACGCGACGGGCTTCACCGCCGTGGGTGCCCGGGTCATCCGTACCGTCAACGTCACCGACGCCGGCAACGCGGCCACCACCCTCCGGTACACCAACAGCACCGGCGGCACGAAGACGCTGTCCACCTACGCCAACGGCGTGAAGGTCGGCCAGATCTCGCTGACCGCAGGCAGCGGCTGGCTCACCGCGGCGCAGACCCTGCCGCTGCGGGCCGGTCTCAACCTGATCGGCTACCAGTACGACAGCGGCGACTCCGGCAACGTCGCCCTCGACAACGTCGCCGTCGCCGGCTCGACCGCCCTCGCCGCGCGCGGCGCGACCGTCGCGTACACCGAGTACGAGGCGGAGAACGGCAGCGGCAACGGGGTTGTGCTCGGCCCCGACCGTGCCTATCTGACCGTCGCCGCGGAGGCGTCCGGCCGCCGGGCGGTCCGCCTCGACAACGCCGGCAAGTACGTGCAGTTCACGCTGACGAAGCCGACCAACTCCCTGGTCGTGCGGGCGTCGGTGCCCGACAACGCGGCCGGGACCGGCACCAGCGCCAACCTCGCCGTCTACGCCGGCGGCGCGAAGGTCAAGGACCTGCCGGTCAGCTCCACCTACAGCTGGGTGTACGGCGCCTACCCGTACAACAACAACCCCGCGGGCGGGGAGGCGCACCGCTTCTTCGACGAGTTCCGCACCACGCTGCCCAGCTACCCGGCCGGCACCGTGCTGAAGCTGCAGAACGACGGCGTCACCCCGATCACGGTCGACCTCGTCGACACCGAGGTCGTCGCGCCGGCGCTGGCCGCGCCGTCGAACTCGCTGTCCATCGTGGACTACGGCGCGGTCTCCGGCGGCGGCGACGACACCGGCGCGTTCAACTCGGCGGTCGCCGCGGCCAGGTCGCAGGGCAGGACGCTGTGGCTGCCGGCCGGCACCTGGGACATCACGTCCCGGATCAACGTCGAGAACGTCACCGTCCGCGGCGCCGGCATGTGGCACACCACGGTCCGCGGCGCGAACGGCAAGGGCGGCTTCTTCGCCACCGGGCCGCGTGTCCAGCTCGCCGACTTCACGATCGCCGGGGACGTCCGGTACCGCGACGACACCAACTTCGACGCGGCCCTGGAAGGCAACTTCGGCACCGGCTCGCTGCTGCACAACCTGTGGATCGAGCACACGAAGGTCGGCCTGTGGGCGTCCAGCGGCACCGACGGCCTGTACGTCGCCGGGCTGCGCATCCGTGACACGTTCGCCGACGGCGTCAACCTCAACGGGGACCTGCGCAACACCCGCGTCGACCAGAGCGTCCTGCGCAACACCGGCGACGACGCGCTCGCCATGTGGTCCAACAGCGCCCCGGTCACCAACAGCGCGTTCACGTTCAACACCGCGCAGCTGCCGATGCTCGCCAACACCGCCGCCATCTACGGTGGCAACGGCAACCGGATCGAGGACAACCTGTTCTCCGACACGGTCTACGCCTCCTCCGGCATCGCGGTCAGCACGTGGCACGGCGCGCAGCCGTTCGCCGGCACCACGAGCGTGCAGCGCAACACGCTGACGCGCACCGGCGGGTACGAGCGCAACTGGGGCTCCTCGATCGGCGCCCTGTGGTTCTACGCCGAGGCCCGCGACATCACGGGAACGTTCACCGTCAAGGACGTCGACATCCTCGACAGCTCCTACCAGGGCCTGCTCATGACGTGGCAGCGCACCATCTCGGGCATCACGTTCGACCACGTCAGGATCGCCGGCGCCGGCACGTACGGCATCGAGATCTCGGCGGCGGGCAGCGCGACCTTCAACTACGTCACGGTGTCCGGCGCCGCCTCGGGCGGCCTCCTGAACAACACCGGCTACACGCTCGTGCGTGGCCCCGGAAACTCCGGCTTCTAACGCAGTCACCAGCTTCGGTGCGGCAGCGCCGCAGGCCGGCCGGGGGGCCCACCCCGGAGCCCCCCATGCGACGCTGCCGCGCCGCACTACAAGCAAACCGATCAACCGACAAGAGAAAGCGGGGACCTCCAGTGTCCACAGCAGACACCCGATGGTGGCGCGACGCGGCCATCTACCAGATCTACCCCCGGTCCTTCGCCGACCACAACGGCGACGGCGTGGGCGACCTGGCCGGGGTCCGGGCCCGCCTCGGGTATCTGCGGGACCTGGGGGTCGACGCGATCTGGTTCAGCCCGTGGTTCCCGTCCCCGATGGCGGACGCCGGCTACGACGTCGCGGACTACCGTGACATCGACCCGGCGTTCGGCACCCTGGACGAGGCCACGGCGCTGATCGGTGAGGCGCACGCCCTCGGCATCCGGATCATCATCGACGTCGTGCCCAACCACACGTCCGTCGCGCACGCCTGGTTCCAGCGGGCACTCGTGGACCCGTCCTACCGGGACCGCTTCTGGTTCCGCGACGGCCGGGGTGACCTGCCCCCGAATGACTGGGGCTCCATCTTCGGCGGGCCCGCCTGGACGCAGGTCGCCGACGGGCAGTGGTACCTGCACATGTTCGACGCCGGCCAGCCCGACTTCAACTGGGACAACCCGATCGTCCGCGAGGAGTTCGAGGACATCCTGCGGTTCTGGTTCGACCGCGGCGTCGACGGCATCCGCATCGACTCCGCCGCGATGGTCGCCAAGGACCCGGCGCTGCCCGACTTCGACCCCGCGTCGCCGCCGGACCCGCACCCGTGGAACGACCGCGACGAGATCCACGACATCTACCGCGCCTGGCGCCGCGTCGCCGACAGCTACCCCGGCGGCCGCGCCCTCATCGGCGAGGTCTGGCTCGCCGACCCGCACCGCTTCGCGCAGTACCTGCGCCCGGACGAGCTGCACGCCGCGTTCAACTTCGACTTCCTCGGCTGCCCGTGGGACGGCAAGGCGCTGCGCCGCTGCGTCGACGAGACCCTCGACGCGCACGCCGCCGTCGGCGCGCCCGCCACCTGGGTGCTGTCCAACCACGACGTGACCCGCCACGTGACCCGCTACGGCCGGGCCGAGACCGGCTTCGAGCACCACCTGCGGCAGACCCGGCACCTCGCCCCGACCGACCTGGCCCTCGGCACCCGCCGGGCCCGCGCCGCCGCGCTGCTCACCCTGGCGCTGCCCGGCTCCGTCTACGTCTACCAGGGCGAGGAGCTCGGCCTGCCCGAGGTCGAGGACCTGCCGGCCGCGGCCCGCCAGGACCCGATCTTCGCCCGCACCGGCGGCGCCGACCCGGGCCGCGACGGCTGCCGCGTCCCGCTGCCGTGGTCGTCCCCACCGGCCGCGCCCGGCTGGCTCCCGCAGCCCGCCGGCTGGGCCGCGTACACCGTCGAGCGGCAGTCGTCCGACCCGTCGTCGATGCTCAGCCTGTACCGGCGGGCCCTCGCCGTCCGGCGCGCGGAGCCCGGCCTCGGCGACGGCCCGATGGCGTGGCTGGACGCCCCGGCGGACGTGCTCGCCTTCACCCGCGAGGGCGGCTTCGCCTGCGTCGTCAACCTCTCCCAGACCCCGGCGCCGCTGCCACCCGGCACGGTCCTGCTCGCCAGCGGCCCCCTCGACGGCGACCTGCTGCCCCCGGACACGTCGGTCTGGCTGCGACTGTGACCCTTCCTGACGGCCGCCGCCGCGCGGCTGTGACGCTTCCCGATGTCGCCGCCGCGCGGCTGTGACGCTTCCCGGCGTCGCCGCCGCGCGGGTGTGACGCTTCCCGGCGTCGCCGGCGCGCGGGGGTGACCTGGACGTGCGCCGTCGCGCGGCGGTGACCTTGGCGGGCGCCGCCGCACCGGTGGCGCCCGTAGGACGGTCGGCCAGGAGCGCAGCTGCCGCAGCTCGTCGTGCGTCGGCCCGGCTACTTCCGCGACGTGGCCCTACGCAGGCTGGACGAGGCGGGCGGGCAGGCCGGACTCGGCGACGGCCGCTCGCAGGGCGTCGGGGTCGCCGCCGTCGACGCCGAGGGCGGCGGCTCGGGGGTACGGACGGACCCTGGCGCCCGCGTCCTCCAGGGCGAGGACCAGGCCCAGCACGCGGCCCTCGACGTCGCCGGTGAGCAGGACCCGGCGCTCGTGGGACTGGGAGCCGCCGCGGCCCTCGAAGGCGTCCTGGAGCACGGCGGCGGTGGAGCGGGTCATCGTGCGGGTGGTGTTCACGCCCGGCGGGGCGGGGGAGTAGACAGGCCAGTAGGCGTGGCGCTCGCCGCGGCGGGGGCGGCGCGGGTGGCGGGCGCAGTGCCGCAGGAAGCCGGCGAGGTCGGTGACGTGGTGGGCGCGGGCCTCCGCGACCAGCACCGCCCAGGTGAACCCGCCGACGAGGCCCCACGCGGCGCCGTCGAGCTGGCGGGCGCGGGACCAGGCGCGGACCGCGGTGAGCAGCGACCGGAACGCGGGGTCCGCGGCGGGCAGCGCGTCGGCGTCGCGGATCGCGAGCACCGCCCGCAGGTCGGCGTCGTCGAGGGACCCGAGGTCGAGGTCCGACAGCGGGTCGACGGTGACCCGCTGCACGTCGACGCCGACGTCGGCGACCGTCGCACGGACGACGGGGACGACGGTGCCGGCGAGCCTGGCGCCCGGCAGGAGATCGGCGAGGTCGGCGAGGGCGCCGGTGGTCTGCCAGACGAGGTCCAGGTCGGTCGACGGGCCGCCGACGCCGAGCCGCACCGACCCGGCGACGTGCAGCCGCCCGCCCGGGTCGACGGCCGCGCAGGCCTCGGCGACCGCGTCGAGGGCGACCTGGTGCGAGGGCGACGGCAGGGCGCTCCACGCCGGCATGGGCGCCGCCGAGGGGGAGGGCGCGGGGGCTGGCGCAGGTCCTAAGGGCACGCTGCGCCGGACCTCGAAGGGTTCGTCGCCGCGCCGGCTGATCAGGTCGACCGCCGACACCGTGAACTCGACCGGGTGCCACGCCGCCTGCCAGCGCTCCACAGTGGACGCCACGTCGGGCCCGGTGAGCTTCGCGACCGTCAGGTGCGGCGTGAACCCGCCACGGCTGTCCTGCTCGGCGCAGCCCGGGAACCGTCGCGCCAGCGCCGCCTGCAGCTCCAGCAGGGGCTCGGCCGGGTCGGGCGCCAGCCACACCGTGGTGCTGCCGCGGTGCGCGAACGTGCGGAACCGCGACAGGCGGATCCGCAGCGGCCCGAGGCCGGCGACCGCCTCGCGCACCGCCCGCTCGGCCTCGGCGAACGAGGCGTCGGGGACGAAGCCGTACACCAGGTTGATGTGCGGCATCCAGCGCCGGAACGACGGGTCGTGCGCCGCACGGATCGCCTGCAGCGGCGCCCACACGGCGGGCGGCGGGCGCAGTACCAGCGCCGACGTGTGCACGGAAGCGGCGGTGACCACAGTGGACGGTGCCGCGTCCTGCAGCAGCGCGGTGACGCCGAAGTGGTCGGAGACGAACCGTTCGCCGTCGAACGGCCGGTCGCCGAACCGCTCCACGGCGAGGGGGACGAGCCCGCCCGGGGTGCCGGAGCGGATCAGGATCCGGTCCAGGCGCAGCGACCGCCCGGTGCGGGACGCGACCGCGGCGAGGGGGTTGACGGCGGGGTCGAACGTGAAGCCGGCGTCGTGCGGGTGCAGCGCCCGCCACGCGTCGGTGTAGCCGGCGACGTCGGGGCGGGTGTCGTCGCCGAAGTTGACGTCGGCGAGGAGGACGGCGCCGCCGAGGTCGCCGCGGGAGAGCCGCTCGTCGATGATGCGCAGCTGGTGCTCCCGGCGCTGCTCCGCCCCGGCGGTGTGGTCACTGGTCAGGTGCGCGGCGACGAAACCGACCTGACGGCCGTTGAGGCCGACCTTGCCGACGATGGTCCGCTTGTACGTGCTGAGCCGGTGCACCTCGATCGTCATCGGCCACCGCGACAGCAGCACCGTGCCGTAGCCGGCGTCCGGGTCCGGGCCGGCGGAGACGTGGTAGCCGGCGCGGACCCACTCGGCGTTCAGCAGCGCCTCCCACAGCGCCGCGGTGACCTCGTGCAGCGCGACGACGTCGGCGTCGAGGCCGGCCAGGAGCTCGACGCACGCGGGGATGCGCAGCAGCGGGTAGGTGAGGTCGCGGTCGTACGCGTCGGAGAGCACGTTGAACGTGGCCACCTGCAGCGCGTCGGCCCGCACGTCGCCGGCGGGCCCGGCGGGGACCCACGCGCCGGTGGACGGGTCGAACCGCAGGCACGCGGACGCGTCGAACGCCACCTGCCGGCGCGGCCCAGCGGCGGGCACGGCGGCGGGCCCAGCGGCGGGCCCTGCGGCAGCGGCGGGCACGGTGGACAGGTCCTCGGCGGGCGTGTCGCCGGTGCCGAAGACGAGGTCGATCCGCGCCTGCCGGTCCCAGACGACGCGGTTGCCGGCTTTCACGTACCGCACCCGGTGCCACGGCACGTCCCCGCCGGCGACGAACAGGGACAGCGGCGTCTCCCTGACCCCGGCGCCCCGCTCCTCGTAGCCGACCACGAACCGTGTCGCGTCGAGGGTCGCGTCGAACCGGATCCGGGACACGACATCCTGGACGGGGCGCAGGCCCGCGGTGCCACGCCCCTTCGCCATGCCCGGATCGTAGGCGCCGCCGGCAACCACCGGCCACCGGTTAACCGACCCGTCGGCGACGAGCGCGGCCCGCAGCCCGTCCGGCTGGCCCCCGTTCGGGCGTGCGTCCAGGCCGCTCAGCCGAGCCGGACCTCGACCGCCACCGTTGTGGCGGCCGGGGTCGCCGGGGTGGTGCGGGCGTCCGGGAACAGACGGCCCAGCAGCCGCAGCATCGGGGTGTTGGCCGTGAGCACGTCCGCCTCGACGACGCGGTAGTCGAGGGCCTCCGCGACGGTCACCAGGTGCCGCAGCAGCGTCCGGCCGACGCCGCGGCCCTGCGCCGCGTCGACGACCTCGACGGCGACCCCGGCCCGGTCCGGCCCGGTCGCGACGAGATGACCGAGCCCCTCGGCGACCCACCCGGCGGGCCCGATCCGCTCGGCGACGAGCGTGATCCTGCGCCGGCCGTCCACAGCGGACAGTGCGGCCCGGTTCGCCGGGGTCAGGCTGGTCATCGCCGTGTGGTACCGCAGATACCTGGACCGCACCGACAGGCCGTCGAAGACGTCCTGCAGCACGTCGACCTCCCCGCGGGCGAGGGGCCTGACCCGCAGGCGTCTGGCATCGGGGAGCGGAGTCACGTCGGGCATGCCCCCAGCATCGCGACCCGGACCGGTCCGGTGGATCCGTAGAACTACCGGCACCCGCCGGTAACCATGTGTCGGAAAGCCGCCCGGCCGCGATAGCATCCGCCGTGGACTCGGTGCTGGCGCGGGCCGTCGCGGCCCTGCACGTCGACGGTGACCTGCGCACCGCCCGGGCCCTCTTCGAGCAGGCATGGCAGGAGTCCCCGGGCGACCCGGAGGCCGCCCTCGGCCTCGCCGGCCTGTGGGTCCACGAGCACCGCGACGCCGCCGCTGCCGCCCTCCTCGACCACCGTCTCACCCAGGCCCTCGCGCTGGCCCGGGCCGGTGCGCCGGGGCCGCTGCGGCTGCGGCTGGAGGCGCGGGTCGCCGCGGAGGCCGGCTACCGCGACGGCGACCCGGACGCGGTCCTCGCCGTCGCGGACGCGGCGCGGGCGCTCGGCGACCCGGTCGCGCTCGCCGAGGCGCTCAGCCTCGCCCACCACTGCCTGCTCGCGCCAGGGCAGGCCGCGACCCGGCAGCGCCTCGCGCGGGAGCTGCTCGGCGTCGCCGCCGGCACGGGCCGCCGCGGTGACCTGCTCATGGGCATGCTGTGGCACACGGTCGACCTGTTCCTCGCCGGTGACCTGCTGGCCGAGCGGCGGCTGACCGCGCTCACCGACGCGCTCGGCGAGCGTGACCACCTCGCGGTCGGGTACGTCGCCGCCGCCGTCCGGGTCATGCTCACCATCCGCGCCGGCCGGCTCGACCACGCCGAGTGGCTCGCCGCGGCCTGCGCCGACCGGGGGCGGGAGGCCGGCGACGAGGACACCGAGGGCTGGCACGGCGGGCAGCTCATGGCGATCCGCTGGTTCCAGGGCAGGATCGCGGAGCTGCTGCCGATGTTCGGCGACCTCGCCCACGCCGCGACGCTCAGCGCCATCGACCGGTCGCCCCTGGCCGGGCTCGCCGTCGCCGCGGCCGCCGCCGGTGACCGGGCCCGCGCCGCCGCCGTCCTCGCCCGGCTCCGCGGCGACGGGCTCGCGGCGCTCCCCCGCGGCAGCAGCTGGCTCGTCACCCTGTACGGCGTCGTCGAGGCCGCGAACCTGCTCGGCGACGCCGGTCTCGCCGCCGAGGCGGCCGGGCTGCTCGCCCCGCACGCCCGGCTGCCGATGACCGCGAGCCTCGCGATCGCCTGCTTCGGCGCCACCGAGCACGCCCTGGGCGTCGCCGCGCTCACCACCGGCGACGCGGACGCGGCCGTCGCGCACCTCCGGGTCGCGCTGCGCGACAACCAGGCGCTCGGGCACCGTCCCGCCGCGCTGCACACGCGCCGCCGGCTCGCGGAGGCGCTGCTGCGCCGCGACCTGCCCGGCGACGCCGACGACGCCCGCGAGCAGCTGGACACCGCCGCCGCGGAGGCCGCCGACCTCGACGTCGCGCCCGCCGGCGACGAGATCCTCGGCCGTGACGCCGAGCGCGCGCGGCTGCTGCAGCTCGCGTCGGAGGCCCGCGACGGGCACAGCCGCGGCGTCGTCGTGCGCGGCGCGCCCGGCATCGGCAAGACCACCCTCCTGGACGATCTCGCCGTCTCCGCGCACGGTTTCCATGTCGTACGGGCGGCCGGCGTCGAATTCGAGGCAGACCTGCCGTTCGCGGCGCTCGCGGCGCTCACCCGCCCGCTGCTCGCGCTGCTGGACCAGCTGCCACCCCCGCAGGCCGCCGCGCTGCGAGCGGCGTTCGGGCTCGCCGACGACGCCGGGCCCACGACCGTGATGGTCGAGCGCTTCGCGGTCGGTGCCGCGACGCTGTCGCTGCTGGCCGCCGCCGCCGACGAACGCCCCCTGCTGTGCCTCGTCGACGACGCCCACTGGCTCGACCACTCGTCGGCGCAGGCGCTGCTGTTCGCGACCCGCAGGCTCCTCGCCGAGCGGGTCCTCATCGTGTACGCGACCCGGCCCGGCACCGGGTTCACCGCCCCGGGCACCGCCACCGTCGAGCTCGGCGGCCTGGACGGCGAGGCCGGTGCCGCGTTGCTGCGCCGCTGTGGGATCGGCTCCGCCGCAGTCGCCGAACGGATCCTCACCGCCACCGAAGGCAACCCCCTCGCGCTGCGCGAGCTCGCCGACGCCCTGTCCGACGACCAGCGGGCCGGCCGCAGCCCGCTGACGGAGCCGCTGCCGACGACGGACCGGATCGAGCGCGCGTTCACCGACCGGGTCGCCGCCCTCGCCGCCGGCGAGCAGGTCGCGCTGCTCGTCTGCGCGGCCGCCGGCACCGGCACCCCGGCGCTGCTCGCGCGGGCCCTCGCCGGGCTCGGCCTGCGGCCGTCGGCCCTGGACGCCGCGATCCGCGCCGGCCTGCTGGCCGAGACCGGCGACACGGTCCGCTTCCGCCACCCGCTGGTCCGCTCCGCCGTCTACCACCGGGCGCTGCCCGGCCAGCGCCGCGACGTCCACGCCGCGCTCGCCGGCGCGTGCGTCACCGCCGACGACGCCGACCGCCGCGCCTGGCACCTCTCGCTGTCCCTGGCCGGCCCCGACGACGCCGTCGCCGACGCCCTCGCCGAGACCGCGGGCCGGGCCCGCCGCCGCGGCGGCCTGGTCGCCGAGGCCACCGCGCTGGAGCGGGCCGCCGCCTTCACGGTCGACGCGGAGCCGCGCGGGGAGCGGCTCGCGAACGCCGCCCGCGCCTGGGTGAGCATCGGCGCCGTCGAGCACGCTGTCGCCCTCCTCGACGACGCGCTGCCCCTCGCCACCGGCGCCCACGGCCGCCTGGAGGTCCTGTCCGCCCGCGCCTACCTGGCCATGCTCCGCGGCGACGCCGAGGACGCCTTCGCCGCGATCGCCGCCGAGGTCGACCGCCTCGGCGCCGACCTCCCTCCAGACCTGGCGCTGCGGGCGGCGCGGACGCTGAGCCTCGCCATGAACGGGCCGAATCGCCGCCTCGACGTCGACGGGATGCTGCGGGTCTCCACCCGGGCCGCCGCCATCGCCGGCGACGTGGTGCCGCACCCGGACCTGCCGAAGATCTCGATCCGGCTGGCCCACTCCGGGGTCCTCGCCGCGCGGCCGGAGGAGGCGCTGCTCGCCCGCCGCTGCGTCGCCGCCTGCCTCCGCCACGCCGACGGCTCGGCGGCGGAGCTGGGGGAGGTGATCGGGTGGCTGGAGGACCACGGCACGGCGGCCCGGCTGTTCGACCACGACGTGGAAGGGGCGCGGCGGCTCGACGACGTGTCGCTGCTCGCGTACACGCTGCCGTTGCGGGCCAGGCTCAGGCTCCGGGCCGGGCGGGTCGCGGCCGCGTACGCCGACGCGCTCGAAGGCGTGGAGCTCGCCGAGACGATGGGCCTGCCGGTCAACACCGCCGAGGCGCTCACCGCCCTCGCCCAGGTCGAGGCCGTCGTCGGCCGGCACGACGACTGCGCCGGGCACGCGGCCGCCGCGCTCGCCCTCGCCCCCGGCCACCTGGCCGTGGAGGCCCACGCCAGGGCGGCGCTCGGCGTCGCCGCCCTCACCGCCGGCCGCCACGACGCCGCGGTCGCCGAGCTCGGCCGCGCCGACGACCTGCTGCGCGCCGGTGGGGTCGTGGAGCCCGCGTTCCTGCCGGTCGCCGCGGACCTCGCGGAGGCCCTGGTGAAGACCGGCCAGGCCCGCGCCGCGCACCTCGTCGCCGACCGGCTCGCCGCCGCGGCCGGGCTGCGGCGCCTGCCGGGCCTGACGGCGGTCGCGGCCAGGGTCTCGGCCCTCCTCGCCGACGACAGCGCCGCGTACGAGTCCGCCCTGGTCGCCTTCGACACCACCGTCCCGCCACCCGGCGCCACGCCGGATGCCGCCCCGGGGTTCGCGGTCGGCGGGCTGCTGCCGGTGGAGCTGGGGCGCACGCACCTCGCCTACGGGCAGTGGCTGCGGCGGGCGCGCCGCCGCGGGCCGGCCCGGGAGCAGCTGACCCGGGCGCTGGAGCTGTTCGCCGCGGCGGGCGCGGACGCGTTCGCCGAGCTGGCCCGCGCCGAGCTGGCCCCCTCCAGCACCCGCGCCACCGCTTCCGGGCCGGCCGCGGCCGCCGGCGCGCCCGCCGGGACCGAGCAGCTCACACCGCACGAGTGGCGGATCGCGTACGCCGCGGCCGAAGGGCGGACCAGCCGGGAGATCGCCGACCGGATAGTGCTGTCGGTCCGCACCGTCGACTACCACCTCGGCAACGTGTACCGGAAACTCGGCATCCGCTCCCGCCGCGAACTGATCCAGCTCCTCGGCGGTGCCGCCGTCAGCCCACCGCCACGGTGAGGCCGCGCCGCGCTGTTACGGTTTCGGGGTGCGGAGCGTGTGGAAGGTCGTGCTGCGGGACCTCCGCACGTTCCTGATCGGCCCCGACCCGCCGGTGCGCCCCCGGACCCGGCTCGGCAGGTCCCTGCCGACGATCGGGGTCGTCGTCGCGATCCTGTGCGGGCTCGCCAGCTACGAGTACCTGCGCGGCAACGGCCCGCACGTCGGCTCCCTGTTCCTCGCCCTCGACGCCGCCCTCATCGTCGCCCCGATCGGGCTCGTCGCGACCCGGCCGCTGCTCGCGTGGCGGGTCGCGTGGCTCGTCGCCGTGTACACGTACCTGGCCGTCGACATCGACCAGGGCACCCCGTGGCCGTGGTCGCCGGTGCAGATGTTGTCGTATCCGGTGCTGCTCGCCGTCGTCGCGGTCCGGCACCGCCGCGGCGTCCTGGTCTGGGTCGGGCTGTCCGCGACGCTGCTCGTGGTCGGGACCGTCAGGTCCCAGAACATCGCCGGGCTGCTGCTCGCCGTCACCGCGATCCTCGTCATCGGCGACCAGGTCCGCCGCCGCCGGGAGGTGCAGGCCGCGCTCGCCCAGGAGGAGGAGCGCACCGAGCTCGCCCAGGCCCGCCGCGCCGTCGCCGAGGAGCGCAACCGGATCGCCCGCGAGATGCACGACGTCGTCGCCCACCACATGTCGCTCATCGCCGTGCGCGCCGAGACCGCCGTGTACCGCATCGACGGCGTCCCACCGGCGGTCGCCGAGGAGCTCGCCGCGATCGCCGGCACCTCCCGCGAGGCGCTGGTCGAGATGCGCCGCCTGCTCGGCGTGCTGCGCAGCACCGAGACGCCGCTCGTGGAGCCGCAGCCCGTCCTCGACGACCTCACCCGCCTCGTCCACGACGCCCGCGAGGCCGGCGTCGACGTCACGTTCGACCCGCTGCCGGGCGCGACGGTGCCGCCCGCGGTCGGGCTGGCCGCCTTCCGCATCGCCCAGGAGGCCCTCAGCAACGCCCGCCGCCACGCCGCCGGCGCGCCCGTCCACATCGCCCTCACCCTCGGCCCGTCGGCACTGGACCTGTCCGTGCGGAACACCGCCGGCGACCCGTCCTCCGGCGCGCCTTCCGGCGCGGGCTCCGGTGACGCTGGTGACGCGGGGGACGCGGGCGGGGAGCGGCACGGGCTGCTCGGCATGCGGGAGCGGGCCACCGCGATCGGCGGCACGTTCGAGGCCGGCCCCGACGCCGCCGGCGGCTACACCGTCCACGCCACCCTTCCCCTGGAGGTCACGCCGTGATCCGGGTCATGATCGTCGACGACCAGGCGATGGTCCGGCAGGGGTTCGCCGCCCTGCTCGCAGCCCAGACCGACCTCGTCGTCGTCGGCGACGCCCCCGACGGCGCCCAGGCCGTCACGATGGCCCGCGAGCACGCGCCCGACGTCGTCCTCATGGACATCCGCATGCCCGTCCTCGACGGCATCGAGGCCACCCGCCGCATCCTCGCCACCGCCCCCGGCACGCACCGCCCGAAGGTGGTCATCCTCACCACGTTCGACCTCGACGACTACGTCTTCGAGGCGCTGCGCGCCGGCGCGTCCGGCTTCCTGCTGAAGGACGCCCCCGCGGCGGAGCTCGTCAACGCCGTCCGGGTCGTCGCCGCCGGCGACGGCCTGCTCGCCCCGTCCGTGACCCGGCGGCTCATCGAGCAGTTCGCGGCCCGCCCGAAGCGCACCGGCCAGGAGCCCGGCCGGCTCGCCGCCCTCACTCCCCGCGAGACGGAGGTGCTGCGGCTCGTCGCCCGCGGCCGCTCCAACGCGGAGATCGCCGAGGACCTCGTCGTCGCCGAGCAGACCGTGAAGACCCACGTCAGCCGCGTCCTCACGAAGCTCGACCTCCGCGACCGCGCCCAGGCCGTCGTCTTCGCCTACGAGACCGGCCTCGTCAGCGCCGGGGCGTAGGGTCGTCCCCGTAGTACCGGGGTACTACCCCCGGACGCCCGGCAGATGGTCCCGCAGAGTGACGATCCGCCCGTAGCCCCGCACCTACCTTCGGCTGCATGCTTCGCAGGTTGTTCGCGCTGCCGCTGATCGCGGTGCTCTGGTCGGTGTTCGGCCCCACGCAGGCCACCGACCTGCCGCCCGTCGGCGTCCACAGCGCCCGCTTCGCGAACGGCCTCGCCGTCGAGGTCGTCGGCGACCCCTCGACCGCCGCGACGGTCGTCGTCCTGGTCCCGGGCGTGGCCACCACCGCCACCAACTTCGACCGCGGCCTCGGCGGCGTCCAGCGCCGCGCCCCCGCCTGGCAGGCCAGACAGCTCGCCACCCGCGCCGCCGACCTGCACCAACCTCCGTCCGCTGCTTCGCCTGCCGCTTCGACCGCCGCAGGGTCGGTGTCGCCCGGGCCTTCGTCCGGCGCTTCGCCAGCGGGTTCGTCTGTTGCTTCGCCCGCCGCCGGGTCGGTGTCGCCCGGGCGCTCGGCCGCCACTTCCGGGGCGGCGGCGTCCGCGGGGCGGCGGGGCGGGGTCGCGGTGATCGCCTGGCTCGGGTACCACCCGCCGGGCGGAGTCCGGCTCGACGCGGTCCGGGAGGATGCCGCGGCGAGCGGGGCGGACGCGCTGCTGCGGTTCCTCCGGGACGTGGACGCGCCGCGGATCGTGCTCGTCGGGCACAGCTACGGCTCCACCGTCATCGGCCTGGCGGCGGCGCGCCTCGACGCGGGGACCGGCGGCAGGGTCACCGACATCGTGGCGCTCGGCAGCCCCGGCATGGGCGTCGACCGGGCCGCCGACCTGCGCACCACCGCCCGCGTCTGGGCCGGGACCGCGCCGGGCGACTGGACCCGCCGCCTGCCCGGGCTCCGCATCCTCGGCGCAGGGCACGGCACGCACCCGACGGACCCCGCGTTCGGGGCGACCCCGCTGCCCGTCGAAGGCGTCACCGGTCATGACGGCTACTTCGTCCCCGGCACCGCCTCCCTGGACGCCCTCGCCGCCCTCGCGAACGGAGACCTCGATGCCGCCGCCCGCCACTCCTGACGCCCGCCACTCACAGCGATCGCGGGCGGAGACCTGGGTGCCGCCCGGCTCGCCTGATGCCCGGCCCTCGCAGCGATCGCGGGCGGAGACCTGGGTGCCGCCCGGCTCGCCTGATGCCCAGCCCTCACAGCGACCGCGGACGGAGACTCGGGTGCCGCCCGGCAACAACGACGCCCGGCTCTCACCACAATCGCGGATGGAGACCTGGGTGCCGCCCGGCTCGCCTGATGCCCGGCCATCACAGCGATCGCGGGCGGAGACCTGGATGCTGCCGCTCGACACGCTCGTCAGCTGGTACCGGACGTACGCCGACGACCTCCGCGCCGCCCGCGACGCCCAGCGCGAGCTGCTCGCCCAGCGGCCGATGCGGCCGCGGCTGGACGACCTCGAGGCTGAGATCAGCTACCTGACGATCCGGGCGCTGCGCCCGCGGGCCGTGCTGGAGATCGGCTCCGCCCGGGGCTGGTCCACGACGTGGCTGCTGCGCGCGCTGGGGGACAACGGCGTGGGGGAGCTGCATACGTTCGACCTCACCGCCGACGCCGCGGCGGCGGTGCCGCGGGAGCTGGCCGCGGACCGGTGGCGGTTCACCCGCGGCGACGTGCGCGACGGGCCGCTGCCCGACGACCCGGGCTTCGTCCTCGTCGACGCCGCCCACACGGCGCGGTTCGCCCGCTGGTACACCACGACGCTCTTCGAACGGCTCCGTCCGGGTGCCGCCGTGGCCGTCCACGACGTGTTCCACGGCCGGCGCCCGTGGCCGGTCAGCGAGGGCGCCGTCGTGCTCGGTTGGCTGCGGCGGCACGGCATCGGGCACCTGACGGCGTCGCCGGCCGCCGACCCGGACACCCACGACCGGCTCGTCGGGCTCAAGCACAAGCTGCGGCTGGCCGCCCCCGTGCACGCGGCGGCGTCGGCGAACCCGATGCTCTTCGCCTACTTGTAGCCCTGTAAAGCCCGTTGCAGGCGGGGTTTCGCGTCCGCGGGCAGCCGGCCGCCGTCGGCGAGGGCCTCCCGCACCACCTGCCGGAACGTCTCGGAGAACTGCGCGTAGTGCGCCGTCACGGGCCGGCTGTGCGCGGACCGGATCGCGTCCAGCAGCGTCGGCGCGTAGCGGTACAGCTTCACGACCGCCGCGTCCCGGTACACGATCTCCCGGGTCGCGGCGAACCCGCCCCGCTCGAACAGCAGCTGCTGGCTGCGCTCGCCGGTGAGGAACTCGATGAGCGCCCGCGCCGCCGCCGGCCGCTTGCTCTGGCCGGCCACGGCGAGGTTCTGCCCGCCGAGGGCGCTCGGGCCCGGCAGGTTCGCCACCCCGAACCGGACGGCGTCCGCGGCGTCGGCGCCGGCCGGGTCCACCGGACCGAGCGCCCGGTGCGCGACGGGCCAGTTGCGCATGAAGACGAGCCGCCCCGCGGCGAACGCCTGCGTCGTGGCCGACTCGTCGAACCGCACCGAGTCCGGCAGGACCACCTGCGGCGCCCCGGGGCGCAGACCCGTCGCCAGCCGGGTCAGGCCCGTCTGCGCCTCGGGGGAGTCGATGACGACCTCGCCGTGGCCGTCGACGACATCGCCGCCGGCGGCCCAGATCGCCTCGAGCGCGTTGACGGTGAGCCCCTCGTAGTCGCGCAGCTGCCCGGCCCACCCGGCGGCTGGAACGGTGGCTGGCCCAGTGGCGGGCGCAGTGGCGGGCCGCGCCAGGACGTCCTGGACGGTGTTGACCAGCTGCGACCAGTTCGCGGGGGCGGTCGTGACGAGGTCCGACCGGTAGTAGAGCAGCCCGGCGTCGGTGTTGAAGGGCAACCCCCAGAGCTTCCCCTTGTACCGGCAGGTGGCCAGCGGCGCGGTCAGGAACCCGGCGACGTCCTGGTCGCCCGGCAGCGCCCGGATGTAGCCGCTCGACGCGAACTCGGCGGTCCACGTGACGTCGAGGTTGAAGATGTCGACGCCGCCACCCTGATCGGCGCCGCCGCTCTGCGCGCGGGCGACCATCTCGCTGTGCTGCGCGTCGGCGTCGGCGGCGATCTCCTCGATCCTGGCCGGGTTGTCGGGGTGCAGCGCGTTCCACTGGTCGACCAGCGCCTGCCGCTGGTTGCCCTGACCGTCGTCGCGCCCGCTGAGGATCACGAGGTCGCCGCGTTCGAGGCCGCCGTCCCGGTCCAGCCTCGGCACCACGTACACACCGGCGAGCGCCGTGACGACCACCCCCGCCACGAACCCCGCGAGGACCCCCACCCACCCGAACAGGTCCCGGAACCTCCGCCGCCCACCGCCCGGCGGCGGAGGCGGCGGATCGTCCCCCGGCGGCGGCGGAGGGGGTGGCGGGTCGTCCCCGGGCGGGGGAGATGGTGGGTCATCCCCCGGCGGCGGAGGCGGCGGGTCGGTGCTGGGCGGGGTTGTCATGGTCGGGTGTCGCCTCCCCAGAGGTCATCGCCCGTCGATGGGGGCTCGGGGTGTGGTTTGATGCCGGCCGACGGACCGTGGTCCGGCTCACGGGGACAGCATGCCAGCGGGGTACGACAATTTCCGGGCCCACACTTGGAGATCGTCATGCGCCCGCGTCGCCTCCCCAGAGCAGCCCGAACAGCGCGACGAGCACGTCGTCGAGGGTGTCGGGACGCGCGTCGTAGCAGCCGCCACCGGTGTGGGCGATCACGTCGCGCAGGGCCAGGGTGCCGCAGCTCGCCTCGCCGATCGCGACCACGAACACCCGCACGCCCTTCCCCCGCACCTGGGTGTCCACTTCGGACGGTGTGAGGGCGGTGGTGTCGTTGCCGTCGGTGAGCACCACGAGCGAGGCGATCCGTTCACCGGGGTCGGTGGCGACGTCGCGGACCCCGTCGGCGACGGTCCTCAGCAGCGGCGTGCCGCCGGCCGGTCGTACGGACGCCATCGCGGCCGCGGCGGACTGCGCCCGGCCCGCGGCGGGCCCGATCGGCAGGAGGTCCCGGAACCCGCCGCCGCGGGCGTCGGCGGGGAACACCCGCAGCCCGAACTCGTCCCGGCCGCTCATCAGGTCCAGCGCGCCCGTCACCCCGCGGGACGCCAGCTGGAAGCGGGTCGTGCCGGCGCGGTCGACGGCGGTCAGCATCGACCCGGACGCGTCGAGGGCGAGCAGCACCCGCCCGGGCCGGTGCGCGGCGTCGTACAGGCGCAGAACATCGCCGATCGTCGAGGCGGACGGTGGCCGCCGGTCGAAGACCGCCCCCGCGTGCGCGCCGAACTGCTCGGTCAGCGGGTCGCCGACGGGGGACAGGCCGGGTGGCCGCAGCCCGGCCCGGATCAGCGCCCGGTGGCCGTCCTCGCCGCCGAGCCACGCGCCGAACCCCGCCGCGGCGGCCGCGGTCGTCGCCGCGACCCCGTCCCACGCGAGCCGGACGAACGGGTGGTCCTCGCTGATCGTGTCGTTCGGGTACCGCACGACCAGCGGCCGCTCCGGCCGGCCGCCGGCGGGGCACGCGAGGCCCTGGTTGTAGCGGACCACGGCCTGCTCGGTGGCGACGACGGCCACCGGAGCGCGGCCCGTGCCACCGTGGCACAGCAGGTCGGCGCCGGTGCCGAGCGGGTAGCCGCCGCGGTCGAGGGCCGCCTCGAGGCGCCGTTCGACGCCGCGGGCCGTCGCCGGGGTCGCGCCGAGGCTCGTGTACAGCGCGGCGGTGCCGAGCACCCCGGCGGTGGAGACCGCGGGGTCGGGTCGCACGACGTCCAGGCCCAGCCGGCCCGTCTCCGCCCACAGCTGCCGCCAGCTCAGGTCGCCCTCGAGCGCCGGTGACGAATCCGGCGGCGTGGCGAGGACGACGGGGGAGGAGCCGATGCCGCGCTGCTCCGCGACCGGCACCGTGACCCCGAAGCGGGCCGACGCGGCGACGGCGGCGGTCACGTCGAGGGCCGAGTCGGGCAGCCACACGTCGGCGCGCGGCCCGATGCGCTGCAGGGCGTCGTTGAGCCACCCGCTGGCGACCGCCGCGCGCGCCTCGGTGGGGCCCGCGCCGTAGACGTACAGGTCCGCGGTCGGGCAGCCGTGGTGGTGCTCGGCGGTGGCGGTCTCGTAGGCGTCGGCGAGGCGCAGCGCCGCCCCCAGCTGCTCGACGGACGTCATGACCCGCACCGCGGCGGGCTGCGGGCACCCGTAGAGGCGGCGGTGCAGCGCCTCGTACACGACGGGGATGACGAGCCCGGCGGCCACCGCGAGCACGCAGGCGACGCCGCCGGCGACCACGGTCCGCAGCCTGGTGCGGGTCCGCAGGAACGTCCACCCGAACCCGAACCACGTCAGCAGCCGCTCGAACAGCCCGGTGGCGAGGATGCTCGCGGCGCCGCCGATGAACGCCCCGGCGATCAGCATCACCCAGCGCCCGGTCGACTCGGGCGTGCCGGTCGACAGCTGCTGCAGCGAGATCCCGAGCCCGCCGGAGATGACCACGAGCACGGACACCAGCGGACGTGCCGCACGACGGTCGTCGTCCCCGTTGTCGGTCATGCGAGCGGCGCACCTCCCCAGAGGTCGACGCCAGTCTATCGCCTGAGCGCCACTTCAGCCGGTCAGACCGTGTTGGAACGCGTACCGCACCGCCTGCGCCCGGTCCCGCACCCCGGTCTTGGCGAACAGCCGGTTCACGTGCGACTTGACGGTCACCTCGGTCACGAACAGCCGCTTCGCGATCTCCCGGTTCGACAACCCGGCCGCGATCAGGCCGAGGACCTCCGCCTCGCGTGCCGTCAGCCCGTCCGGCAGCGGTTGCGGCGTCTGTACGACCGGCGCCGGCGCCTCCCTCGTCGCCGCGGGTCCGGCCGCGGGTCCTGTCGCGGCGGCGACGAGCTTCGCATGGACGACCGGGTCCAGGAACGACTGCCCGGCCGCCGCGGCCCGCACCGCCTGCGCGATCTGCGCCCGGCCGGCGTCCTTGGTCAGGTAGCCCAGCGCGCCGGCCCGCATCGCGCCGAGGATGTCGGCGTCGTCGGCGTACGTCGTCAGCACCACCACCCGCGTCCGCGGGTGCGCGGCCCGGATCCTGGCGGTCGCGGTGACCCCGTCGCAGCCCGGCATCCGCAGGTCCATCAGGACCACGTCGGGATCGTGCGCGGCGACCAGCTCGACGGCCCCGTCGCCGTCGCCGCTCGTGCCGACGACCTCGACGTCGTCGAGCAGGCCGAGGAGCACCTCGAGGCCTTCCCGGACCACCGTCTGGTCGTCGGCCACCACCACCCTGATCATCCGGGGATCCTCGCATCGACGAGCCACCCGCCGCCGTCCGGCGCGGCGGTGACGGTGCCGCCGGCGAGCCCGATCCGCTCCCGGATCCCGGCGAGCCCGTGCCCGCCCTCCGGCGGTTTCCGTCCCGCGGTCGCGTCGCCGTCGTTGCGGACCGTGAGCCGCACCCCGTCCGGCTGGTAGTCGACGTGGACGGTGACGGCGCTGCCCGGCGCGTGCTTGCGTACGTTGGTCAGGGCCTCCTGCGCGGTGCGGAACAGCGCCAGGCCCGGCTCGGCGGCGAGGGGCCGCGGGGTGCCCGTCACGGTCACGTCCGCGGGTGCGTTCAGGTCGGCGCGGTACCCGTCGGCGAGCGCACCGACGAGCTCGCCGAGCGGCACCGGGTCCCCGCGCAGCGCCCCGACGGCCCGGCGCGTCTCGGTGAGTCCGTCGCGGGCGAGCCGGCCGGCCCGCTCGACGAGCACGGCCGCGTCCGCCGTCCGGTCCTTCTCCAGCAGCGCCGCCGCCGTCTCCAGCTGCACCGACAGCGCCGACAGCGAGTGCGCGAGCACGTCGTGGATCTCCCGGGCCACCCTGGCGCGCTCGTCGAGGGCCGCGACCCGCTCCGCCTGGCGGGCCTGCTCCTCCCGCTGCCGCCGGACCACGCCGAGCAGCAGCACCAGCAGCAGCGACCCGGCCCAGACGAGCATCTCCCGCCAGCCCTCGCCCTGCGCCCACAGGATGAGCGTCAGCGCGCCGGCCGCGACGGCGGTGCCCGCCGCCACCTCCCTGAGCGGCAGCACCGCCACGGCGACGGTGCCGGCGGCGATGAGGTACAGCGGCGCGAACCCCCGCGTGTCCAGCGCCGCCACCGCCAGCCCGGCCGCCGCGCACACCCCGACGCCGGCCGCCTGCCGGGTGCCGGTCAGGAACGTCATCGCGATCCACCCGGCGGCGGCGACCGCGCCGAACCCGAGGACGGCGATCCCCCGGCCGGTGAGGTCCGGCCGGGGGTTGGTGTGCACCAGGGCGGCGCTCATGAAGACGAGGAACGCCATGCTGCGCGCCTGACGCCAGCGGGCGACCGCGGTGTCGGTGACCGTGAACACCGTGCCAGTCTCCACCGCTGTGGCGCTCACCGGTGGATCAGGTCGCGGCGGCTGCTGCGGTACCAGTCGCCGAACGGGACGCCGGTGGCGAGGCCGCGCCGGCCGATGACGGCCGCCTCACCGAGGAGGCTCAGGCCGAACATGAGCGGCAGCGCGGCGACGACGACGGCCGTGTCCGCGCCGAGCGCCGTCCCGGCCGCGCTCTCGGCGAAGCGGACCCCGACGACCACGAGCCAGACGACGACCGTCCACGCCGTGTAGCGGTACCAGAGCCGCCCCTGCCTGACGAAGACCCTGACCGTCAGGCCCCGCAAGATCCCGCCCGCGACGGCGAGCAGCGCGCCCGCCCCCAGGACGGCGCCGTCGAGGACCGGGTGCTGTCCGGACGTGTGTGCGACCTGGTAGCCGCCCACGGCGATCAGCAGCACCGGCGGCACCACGAGGTGGCGCACTTCGAAGGGTTCGCCCGTGAAGCGGCGGATCAGGACGTACACGATGGCGGCGGCGACCAGCAGGATCGTGGTGAGATTCATGTCGATGACGCTAGGTTCCGGGCCGGGTGGAGCGCCGCCATCCACGGGTGGAGCCCGGGTGGAGATCCGCCCACAGGAAAAGCCCGGGCCGGCGCGCGACCCGGGCTTCCTCCCTGGATGTTGCTGCTTGCGTCGTGCTGCGGTACTTAGTTGCTGAGGGTCACCGCGAGGTCGTCGAGGACGAACGACGTCTGCAGGGACGAGTCCTCAGAACCGCTGAACTTGATCACCACGGTCTGGCCGGCGAGCGCGTTCAGGCTGTACGTGCGCAGGACGTATCCGGACGCCTTGTTCAGGTTCGACAGGGTGCCCAGGGTGGTCGAGCCGGCCGTGATGGTCAGCTTGTCGTACGCGACGGTCGTGGTCGTCTCAGCCGAGTCGATGTGGATGTAGGCCGTCAGCGTGGCCTTGCACCCGGCTGGGATGGTCACCGACTGCTGGATCGCCTCGGTGTGGGTCGAGCCGTACCCGTCGAGCCAGGAGCTGTAGGTGCCGCCGTGCGCGGCCTGGCCCTGGCTGGCCCACTGGCCGATGGAGCCAGTGGTGCCGCTCCACGACGCGGTGCCCGACTCGAAGCCCGGGTTGAGCAGCTTCTGGCCGGAGCAGTTGCCGGTCGGCGGGTTGGAGGTCGGCGGGTTCGACGTGGTGGGCGGCGGGGTGGTGCCGCCGGTGCAGGTCGGGTCACCGGACTGCGCCGGGACGTTGACGGCCGTCCACGCGTTCTTGACCGCGTTGAACTCGGTGCAGCTGCCCGGGTACAGGTTCTTGGCCGCGGTCAGCGTCCAGGTGCGGTACTTCAGGTACGACGACGACGAGGTCTTCATCAGCATCGCGTTGTAGAAGATCTTCGTGGCCTTCTGGATGCCGATGCCGACGAGGCCGGTCGAGCCGTTGCACGTGGTGCTGGTCGGCTGCCCGTTGGTCGGGTTGGTGCCCTCGGCGAGCAGGTAGAACCAGTGGTTGCCGGGGCCGGCGGCCGCGTGGACCTCCTGCGACGGCGTGCTGCTGGAGTAGCAGTTGTCGTCACCGGCGAGCGACGGGTTGTACATGTAGCGGATCGGGCCGCTGCCGACCAGGTTGACCTCCTCGCCGACCTGGTAGTCGGCCGGGTCGTTCGGGTTGGCGGCGAACGCCTCGGTGGCCGCGCCGAACACGTCACCGACGAACTCCTGGGTGCCGTTGCTCGAGATGCCGCCCGGGGTCGTGTCGTCGATGCCGTGGCCGACCTCGTGGCCGACGACGTCCAGCGAGCTGATCCACTTGCCGGCGGTGTTCTTGCCGATCTGGATCTGCGTGCCGTCGTAGTACGCGTTCTGGTCGTTCAGGCCGACGCGGATCGGCCAGCCGCCGCCGCTGCCGTTGAAGCCGTTGCGGCCCAGCCACGACGACAACATCCCGAGTTCCTTCTGCGCCGCGTACAGGGCGTCGACGCAACCGGTCTCCCGGTTGGTGCCGTCGCCGTTGCCCCAGACGTCGTCGGTGCCCGTGAAGGTCGCGTTGCCGGTGGCGTTCTGGCAGGCGATGGTCGGGTAGCTCGGGTCCTTCATGCTGTACGTGCTGCCGGACAGCGACGTGTTGATGGTGACGTTGCCGACGATCCAGCCCGTGCCCGTGCCGTGCATGACCCGCTCACGCTTGCTGAGCACGGCGCCCGTGGTGGCGTCGACGTTCACGGTGAGACGGCTCGCGCCCTCCGCACCGGTGCCGTTGAGCGTCGTCTCGTACGCCAGCTTCGCCGCGCCGTCCAGCGTGTAGACGACGAGCTTGGTGCTCTCGACGGCGTTCACCGACGTGAGCAGCTTGCGCGCGGCCGCCTCGGCGTCCGCCGAGCTGATCTTCGCCGTCGTCGACAGGGTGCCGATCGACTGCGTCTGAGCGACCGACGTGAACCTGGTCGCGCCCGCCGCGTCCGTGACGACCACGAAGTCACCACCGACGACCGGCAGACCCTTGTACGTCCGCTCGTACGCGATGTACTTCGCGCTGCCGGACGCGGTCACCGACTTCTGCACGTAAGCGTCGTCGCTGCTGGGCTGCAGCACGCTCGGACGGCTGGACACGAACGTCTCGGCCGACTTGGCCGCGACGGCGTTGGCGGCCTCGACGCCTGTGGGCGCCGACGGCAACGCGGGCGAGGCTTGCACGGCTGCGGCGGTGCCGGCTGTTACCAGCCCGACCGCGAGCACTCCGGCCGCTGTAGCGAACCGTGGGGACAGCTTCAAGGGTGCCTTCTTTCCGGGGCGGCGCACTGTGCCGGGGGTGCAACGTCGGGTGTGCGCCGGAACCAATCGAGACACGCAAGCGTCGAATCACAGGAGCAACGGCCGGCGTGCGCGCGCCGATCGGCCAACCGCGAGCTTCATCGACTCTTGGCGATTTCAGGACGATCACACAGCCGGAATCGCCGGGACAAGACTTGATGCCCTCTGCCCACCCTTGCCGCCACCCTGTACTTCAACCCCACCGCCGCCCTGAAACACCACCGAAACGGTTTAACTGAATTCACGCCTCCGTCGTTGAATAACTGCAGGTCATTAACTTTTAACTCATCGATGACCTTTACCGGTCTTGCCCGCTGAGCCCCGCCCCGTAAGGTGAACGACGATGACGCCGCCAGCCGCCCCCTCCTCTTCGGACTCCCCGACGCCGCGGCCCACCCCCGGCGCACTCCCGTCCCCCGCGGCCGCGGCTTCACTGGATCCGGGCGCTGCTGCGCCGGATTCGGCCGCCACTCCGGCGGGCCCGGCCGCTGCGCGGGTGGCTCAGTCCGACGACGCCCCGGCGGGCCCGACGCCCTTGGACGCGGTGACCGACTTGGTCAAGTCCGCGGGCATCACCGCCCGCCGCCTTCGCGAGGCCCTCGTTCACCTGGCGACGACCCCGGCCACCCTCGACGACCTGATCCGCGAACATGCCCTGCCCCGCCGCACCGCCGAACAACTCCTCCGCGCCGCCGGCCCCGACCTCCACACCTCCCGCAACGGCGCCCTCCGCTTACCCGCCACCTACCGCACCCACTTCACTGCCCAGCCTCACCCCAAGCAGCCATATTCACCACTATCTCCGGATAAGCCGGTCGATCCGGCTGAATCACTCAAACCGGCCGATTCTGGTCTACCGGTCATCTCGTCCGGCCTGTCGGGCATCTCGGACGAAGACCTGATCGCCGACATGGCCCGCCTCATCGCCGAGGTCCCCACCGACCGCGCCCTCGACCACGTGTCCGCAACGGCCGAAACCGCGGCAAAACGGGCGCGCTGGCTGGACGAGACGTACGACCTGGCCGGCGCCCACCTCGTCTGCATCGGCGATCATGACCTGACCTCGCTCGCGGTCCTCGCGGTCAGGTCCGACGTGCGGGTCACGGTGGTCGACGTCGACGAGCGGCTGCTGGAGTTCATCGCGGGACGGGCGGCCGAGCGGGGGCACGCCGTCGAGTGCTGGCACGCGGACCTGCGGTTCGGGCTGCCCCCGGTCGTCGCCGAGTCCGCGGATCTCGTCTTCACCGACCCGCCGTACACGCCGGAGGGTGTGCAGCTGTTCCTCGGGCGGGGCGCGCAGGCGCTGCGGGACCGGGCCAACGGGCGGCTGGTCATGGCCTACGGCTTCAGCCCGCTCACGCCGGCGCTCGGGGTGAAGGTGCAGCGGGCGGTGCTCGACCTCGACCTCGCCGTCGAAGCGATCCTGCCGGCGTTCAACCGGTACCACGGCGCGCAGGCCGTCGGGTCCGCGAGCGACCTCTACGTGTGCAGGCCGACCGCGCGGACCTGGCAGGTGCTGGAGAAGCGGCTGAGCGGGGCGGCCGTCAACATGTACACCCACGGTGAGCACTCGCTGGAGGGCGAGGCGGTCGGGCGCGGGCCTGCGGAGCTGCTGGCGGGGCCGGTGCATTCGGTGCCGGACCAGGTCGACCTCACAGGCGATCCAGGCCCATGGCTCCTGCGGGTGCTGCTGGCGCTCAATGCTTCTTCCCTGAGCTTACAGGTCCCCAACAAATCACCCGACCTCATCGATGCGAAGAGTCAGGCCTCGCTACGCGCAGTCATCGCCGCCAAGTACACGCTGCGATACCGCCGTAGCACGCCGTCTCCGCGGCTCGCGATCGTCGAGGCGGCAGCGGTGCGTGACGGGTCGCGCACGGCGGTGGGATGGTTGCTGGGGCACGCGCACGGAAAGCTGGGCAATGTGCTTCGGGAAGGGCTCGTCCGGGAGCACGGCCTGACGAAGAACGAAGCCAGGGCGAAGGTCGCCGAGCTCGTCCCGCCGGCGTGGCTCGAGGCCCGGCTGCTCGACCTGCCCCGCTACGCGATCGCGGCCCTCGTCCAAGCCCTCACCCCCGAATCGCCGAACCACCCATCGCCGGATCACCCCGAGCCTACGGCGCGACCCGGCCAGCCCTGACCGGCACGACCCGGGACCTGTCAGTCGGGCAGTAGACCGTCGGCCGTCGCGGCCCAGAGCTGGACCAGGTCGGAGCCGGGGGAGCGCAGCCACTGCAGCTGCACCCCGTCCATGAGCGCGATGATCCGCCGCGCCGTCGTCTCCGGAGGGACGGTGGTGCCGGCGGTCTTCGCCAGGGCCGTGATCTCGTTCAGGATGCGCTGCTGCCGCGCGACGAAGTAGTCGTGCGCGGGGTGATCGGGGGTGAGCGACTCCGCCTGCAGCACCGCGAACAGCCGCACGATCTCCGGCTGCGAAGCGTTGCGCCGCACCACGGCCGCGCACACCTCCCGCAACGTCGCCCCCGGCGCACCGATGAGACCGGCAGCGCACGTGGAATCCGCGGCGCCGGTGGAACCAGGAGCGCCGGCGGAGCCTGAAGAAGGGCCGGCGAGCAGGGAGTCCAGGGCTCGGGCGTCCTCGGCGTCGCGGTGTTCGAGGATCGCGATGAGCAGGCCGTCCTTAGATCCGACGTGGTGCAGCAGGCCCGGCACGGTCAGGCCGCAGGCGGTCGCGACGTCCTGCATCGACAGACCCCAGAAGCCGCGCTCCGCCACGAGCCGCGTGGCGGCGGTGATGATCTGCCGGCGTCGTTCGGCCGCGGGCAGGCGGGTCCTGTCGTGCCGTGCCATCCCAGTCGTTCCCTCTTGTCGCATCGAGGCCCGTAGCGCTACCTTACCGGGTACCTATTACTTTACAAGTACTCAGTAGCGCGAGACCTGGGAGACGAGACGCCATGGACCTCGAGGAGAAGGCCGCCGTCACCAGCGGCAGCAGCTTCTGGCGCAGCACCGCCGTCACCGGCGTGCCCGACATCATGCTGACCGACGGTCCGCACGGGGTCCGCAAGGCCGCGCCGGGAGGCGGCATCCTCGACAGCGAGCCGGCCACGTGCTTCCCGCCCGCCGTCGCGCTCGGCTCGACCTGGGACCCGCAGCTGGCCAGAAGGGTCGGCGAGGCCCTCGGCGACGAGGCGCGCGCGATGGACGTCCAGGTCCTGCTCGGCCCGGGCATCAACCTGAAGCGCAGCCCGCTCGGCGGCCGCAACTTCGAGTACTTCGCCGAGGACCCGCTGCTCACCGGCGTCCTCGCCACCGAGTGGGTCAAGGGCCTGCAGAGCCGCGGCGTCGGCGCCTCGCTGAAGCACTTCGCGGTCAACAGCCAGGAGACCGACCGGATGCGGGTCTCCGCCGACGTCGACGAGCGCACGCTGCGCGAGATCTACCTGCGCGCGTTCCAGCGCGTCGTCACGCAGGCCAAGCCGTGGACCGTCATGTGCGCGTACAACCGCATCAACGGTGTCCTCGCCTCCCAGCACCACTGGCTGCTCACCGAGGTGCTGCGCGGCGAGTGGGGCTACGAAGGGCTCGTCGTGTCCGACTGGGGCGCCGTCGCCGACCGGGTCGAGGCGGTCCGCGCCGGGCTCGACCTCACCATGCCCGGCCCCGACCCCGACGGCGACCGCCGACTCGTCGAGGCGGTCCGCAGCGGACACCTGCCGGAGTCGACGCTGGACACCGCCGTGTCGCGGGTTTCCTCGCTGGTACGGGCAGCGCTCGCCTCCCGTACCGACGCGACCTACGACAAGGACGAGCACCATGCGCTCGCCCGTGAGGTGGCGGGGCGGGGCATCGTCCTGCTCAAGAACGACCTCACGAACGACGGTGCCGTGCTGCCGCTCGGCCGGCACGACGGCACGATCGCGGTGCTGGGCGAGTTCGCGCGGACGCCCCGCTTCCAGGGCGGCGGCAGCTCGCAGATCAACCCGACCCGGCTCGACAACGCCCTCGACGAGATCACCGCCCTGGCCGAGGGCCCCGTCACGTTCGCGTCCGGCTACGACGACGTCGACGCCGCGGTCGCCCTGGCCCGGGGCGCGGCCGTCGCGGTCGTCTTCGCCGGCACCGACCGCGAGACCGAAGGCGCCGACCGCGAGTCGATCGACCTGCCGGCCGCGCACGTCGAGCTCATCGAACGGGTCGCCGCCGCCAACCCGCGCACCGTCGTCGTGCTCTCCAGCGGCGCCGTCCTGCGCACCGGCCCGTGGGACGCGGCGGTGCCCGCGATCGTCGAGGGCTGGCTGCTCGGCCAGGCCGGCGGCGGCGCGATCGCCGACGTGCTGTTCGGCCGGGTCAACCCGTCGGGCCGGCTCACCGAGACGATCCCGCTGCACCTCGCCGACCACCCGTCCTACCTGGACTTCCCCGGTGAGGCCGGGCACGTCCGCTACGGCGAGGGCGTCCACATCGGGTACCGCGGCTTCGACGCCCGGAGCCAGCAGGTCGCGTACCCGTTCGGCCACGGCCTGTCCTACACCACGTTCGAGTACGGCCCGGCGACCGTCACCGCCACCGACGGCGGGCTGAGCGTGCGGCTCAGCGTCACGAACACCGGCGACCGCGACGGCCGCGAGGTCGTGCAGGCGTACGTCTCCCTCGCCGGCTCGCGGGTCCGCCGCGCCCCGAGGGAGCTCAAGGCGTTCGCGAGCGTGGCGATCGCCGCCGGCGAGACCGTCGAGGTGGAGCTGCCGATCGCCCGCGACGACCTCGCCTACTGGGACACCCGGCTGTCCCGCTGGGTGGTCGAGGGCGGCACGTACCAGGTGGAGATCGGCGCCTCGTCGCGCGACCTGCGCGTCTCCGCAACGGCCACCGTCACCGGCGACGACGCCCGGGTGCCGCTGACCGGCGAGTCGACGATCGCGGAGTGGCTCAGCGACCCGCGTGGCGCCCAGGCGCTCGGCGAGGTGTTCGCGGCCCTGGCCGGCAGCGGCGAGGCGGGCGTGATGGCGCACACCGCCGCCGACCCGGAGATGCTGACGCTGATGGGGAGCCTGCCGCTGGCGCGCCTGTCCGTGTTCGCCGGCGAAGCGTTCAGCCCCGCGGCCATCGAGAAGCTGTCCGCAGCGGTCAACTGAACCGTTTGACGAACCCCCGCTGCCACGGCGTCTCGACGGCGTGGCGGGAGTAGTGCCGGCGGACGTACGCGACAGCCTCGCCCGCCGGCACGCCGTCCAGCACCGCCAGGCACGCGAGGGCGGTCCCGGTCCTGCCGCGACCGCCCCCGCAGCCGAACTCGACCCGGCCCGTTCGCGCCTCCAGCAGCGCCGCGTCGAGGGCGGACCGCAGCTCGTCCCGGTCCTTCGGCAGACCGAAGTCGGGCCAGCGCACCCAGCGGGCCGGCCAGCTCGTCGGCGCCGGCTCGCGCCCGAGCGCGTACACGCCGAGCGTCGGCTCGGGCCCGTCGGGGATCGGCTTGGACAGCGGCCGCCCCCGGACGGTCAACCCCGACGGCAGCCGCAGCAACCCCGGCGTGTCCGCCGGCCACAACTCGCCCACGTTCCCCCTCTACCTGTGCTGGTCCCTACACGCGGGGGCGGAAGCTGGCGAACACCAGGTCGAGATCCGGACGGGCCGCGGCCCAGTCGGCGTCGGTGGTCTGCCAGTAGAACCCGTACGCCTGCGTCGGCGACGTCACCACACCACGGTTGTTGACATGCTGGCGCGCGCCCCGCGTGAACGTGAACTCCCAGTCCGCCGCCGTCACGAAGTACGGCACCGGCTGGATGTGAATCTCAACGTACCCGGGGAAGTCGCCGGACGCACGCCGCGAGTCCCGCTGCGCCTGCCAGTCCCGCACCGGGTCCGACTTCGGCTTGTCGGTCTGGTCGATGCCAAGCACCCGCCCGTTCCCGCGGAAGTACACGATCGAGCCGTCCTTGCTCTGCCGCCAGCCCGCCGGCACGTACACCGAGAACCCCGACGGATCGTGATAGTCGATCCACCCGGCGGGCAACGGCGGCAACTGCCCCGCCCCGTTCCCGCCACCGGGAGGCGAGGCGGGCACGGTCGCCGACGGCGTACCCCCCGCGGCCTCACTCGACGGCGCCACACTCGGCGACCCGGCCGGCGCGCTCGTCCCCCCGCCCGTCGCCGTCGCCCCCGCACCCTCCGAACTCGCCGGGGCCGCGGTCCGGTTGCTGTCATCCCCACCCGACCGCAGCACCAGCCACGCCGCCAGCACGACGATCACGAGCGCCCCCGCGACCGCCGCAAGGACCTTGGCCCGCGGTTTCGCGTCGGTACCGGCACCGCCCCCAACTGACGGCACATCCGGTTCGGGCTTACGTGTCGCCTTGTACGTGACGCCCGGCGCGCTCTTCCCGCCACCCGCCGACCCGGCCCCGCGCCCGTCCGCCTTGGCGGGCTGTCCCTGGACCTCCGGCTCGGCACGCAGCCGCGCGGTCTCCTGCTCCGAGTGGACCCGCTCGGCCGCCGGTGCCGCAACGACCTCCGGCTTCGTCTCGACGTGCGCCGCCTCGGGCTCCGCAACGACGTGCTCCGCCTCGGACTTCGCCTCTACGGGTTCCGCCTCGACGTGCCTCGCTTCAGACTCCGCCTCGATGTGCTCGGTCTCGGGCTCCGCCTCGACGCGCTTCGTCTCGGGTTCCGCTTCGGCCTGCTTGGTCTCGGGCTCCTCGTCGGCGTGCTCGGTCTCCGGCTCCGCCACGGCCGCGAACGCAGCCTCCGACTCGGCGCGCAATGCAGCCGCACTCCCGGACTCCGACGACGACCCGGCGCGCAGTCCGGCCGTGTCCTCAGGTTCCGGCTGCTCCGTCGCGGGGTCTTGCTCAGCCTCCAGCGCCGGCACGATCGCAGGCTCCGGCTGGCCTTCAGCTTCCGGCGCGGGCTCAAGGTCGGTCTCTTCTTCACCCCCGGTGACCATTCCGGCGGCGCTCACCGGCTCCGGCAGCGGCTCACTGTCCGGCTCGGTCGCGGACTCGAGCGTCGCCTCCGACGCCCGCACCGGCTCAGGCTCCGCCTCGGTCGCGTGGTCGGCCTCAGGCTCGGCGCCAGAGTCACCCACCGGAGCGAGCACAGCCTCCGGCTCGACCTCAGACTCGTCGGCAGGCGCGAGCTCAGTCTCCGGCCCGGCCTCGGCGTGCGGCTCGGGTTCCAGGTCCGCTGCGGTCTCAGGCTCCGTCGCCGGCTCGTCGGCAGGCTCCGTCCAGAGGTCACCCCCGACCGCCCGCGAACCGTCCGCCATCGCTTCCTGTTCGGCGTGCACCGCCTGGGGCTCGGGTTCCGGGTCCGCTGCGGTCTCGGGCTCAGCGTCCGTCGCCGGTTCGTCGGCGGGCTCCGTCCAGAGGTCGCTTCCGGCCGCCCCGGAACCGTCCGCCGCGGTTTCCTGTCGCGGGGCGGGCTCGGAGGTCGCCGGATCGTTCGGCAAAGGGTCGAGGTCGGCGGGCGCTGGCGGTGCCGACGCGAACTCCGCCGCTGGAGCGGGTGCCGGCACCGGGATCGGCGGCTGCACCACCGTCGGCGGGTCGAGCCGGGTGCGGGGCTGCACGACCGTCGGCGGCTCCGGGGCGGGGCGTTGTGCGGGGACCGGAGGGGCCGGACGCGCCGGCGCGGCGGGTGTCGCGGCCGGAGCGGACGCCGAGCGCCCCCAGCCGCCAAGCCAGGACCGGCGGCGGCGTTCGGTGGGCGCGGCGAGGACGGCCTGGAGGCGCTCCTCGGTCTCGGCGAACCCGGCCCGTGCCCGCGGGTCCTTGCGCAGCAGCCCACGCAGCGCGGGCGCGAGTGCCCCGGCCCGCTGCGGCGGGTCGAGCTCGTCCGACGCGAGCGCCATCAGCGTCTCCATGGCGGACCCGCGCCCGTACGGCGAACGCCCCTCCACCGCCGCGTACAGCGTCGCGCCCAACGACCACAGGTCTCCCGCGGCGCCCGCTGTGCCGTCCCGGGCGCGCTCGGGGGCGATGTACTCGGGCGAACCGAGCACCAGCCCGGTGCGCGTGACGTGACCGTCGCCCTCGATCCGTGCGATGCCGAAGTCGGTGAGCACGACCCGGCCGTCGTCGCCGAGCAGGACGTTGCCCGGCTTGATGTCCCGGTGGTGGACGCCGACGCGGTGCGCCGCCTGCAGCGCGGCGAGCACGGCGAGGCCGATCTCGGCGACCCGTCGCGGGGGGAGCGGCCCGTCGGCACGCAGCGTCTGGTCGAGCGACCGTGACGGCACGTACTCCATGACGAGCCACGGCTGCCCGTCGAACGCGAGCACGTCGTACACGCGGACGACATTCGGATGGGTGAGCCGGGCGGCCGCCCGCGCCTCCCGCAACGTCCGCTCCATCGCGACGTCCCGCGCGTTGTCGAGCAGCTCCGGCGGCAGGATGATCTGCTTCACGGCGACGTCCCGCCCGAGCGTCTCGTCGCGGGCCCGCCACACCCTGCCCATCCCGCCCGCCCCAAGTGGTTCAAAAAGGCGATATCGGTCGGCGACGAAGGCGGGCGCGGCGGTCATGCACAAAGGTGTACCCGATCGCTCACCCAAGCACGCAATCGGCACACCGGACCGCCCCCGGACCGTCGTGAGGATCACGACTGCCACCCGCGTGCAACCTGCCGCCACCGCCGCGGCAACCCGTCGCCCCCACTGCCCCCAAACCCGCCCGAACTGCTGACAACCGGCCCGCAACCGATCACCTACCGTTATCGACGGAACGGTTTGTACGGCTCGGAGGGATTTGTGCACCAGAACGTCTCGCACCTCGGCAGCACGGCGGGGACCCTGTTCCTCATCTGCTACGTGATCGCCGGTCTCATCACCGCCGCAGCCGGCTTCCTCCCCGGCAACGCCTCCCGGCTCCGCCTCGTGTGCGTCACCTTCGGCCTCGCGCTCGCCGGTTGGTCGGCCAAGGTCCTCTTCACCGGCGGCCCGATGCTCATCGGCCTGGCCGTCCTGCTCGCCCCGCTGTCGCTGACGGTGACCGCGATCATCGGCACGTGCCGTGCGTACAGCCGCCGCCGCGCCCCGACCCGCCTGTCCCGGCCACACCCGGCAGCCGCCAGGACGTACACCGAGCCCAACTCCCCGTTCCCGCCCGTGGTTCCTGTCCCCGTTCACGCACCTTGGCCTTCCACTCACCTTGCCCCGGCCGACCCGTTCCTGCCCTCGTCCGCTGCCCGTTCCTCCTCGCCCGGCGCCCACCTGTTCCCGGTTGGTGCTCACTCGGCCCCGGTTGCGGGTTCGGACCTGTCCTCGGCTGTCGTGACGCCGAACGACCCGGCCCCTGCCCACCGGGCCTCGACCGTCGCCCACCGCGCAGGCACCGAGGCTCCTGAGACGCCGATGCCCGCGCCCGCCGCCGGCCGCGGTTCAGCGCACGGCGCTCCGTCCGTGCACGCTGCGGTGCAGGCCGGCGCAGGGTCCACAGCGACGCCAGCAGCGCCGGCTGGTCAACGCCGCGGTCCGCGCCGTCTCTCGACGCCCGCCGCCCAGCCGCGGTTCCACGGGCACGCGATCGCCCCGCCGCCCGCGTTCCCGACGCCGCCCCGGTTCGCGCCGCAGCCACTGCACAACGTCCCCGCGCCGCAGCCGCACAGTGTCCCCGCGCCGCGCGCGCACAACGTCCCCGTGCCGCAGCCGCACAACGTCCCCGCGCCGCGCCCGCACAGCGTTCCCGCGCCGCAGCCGCACAGTGTCCTCGTGCCGCGCACGCACAACGTCCCCGCGCCGCAGCCGCACAACGTCCCCGCGCCGCGCCCGCACAGCGTTCCCGCACCGCGCCCCGCCCTGGACGACCACATCACCGCCCGGTTCCAGGCCTCCGCGAATCACCTCCAGCCGTCGCCATCGCACTCCTCTCGTTCGAGCCTTGCGCCCTCGCCGGAGCCCTTCGCTTCGCAGCACCCCTCAAGCGCGCAGGTGTGGGCCCGTGCGCATGCCTGGACGGGCGAGCAGCCCGCTGTGCACGACTGGACCGACTCGTCGCCGTCACGGCAGTCGTCCCGGCGGCTGCGGGGTGTCGTACCGTCGCAGAACCCCGACAGGATGACGCCCTCGCCGACGGTCGAGCCCTCGATGCGGATGGCGCTCGCCCCCGTGACCGATCCGTCGCCGTTGCAGCCCTCCTCGGTCCGTGCCCGTCACCGCGCGGGCGGGACGTCCGCCTGACCTGGCCGACCCCCCCTGACGCCTCAACCCTGGCCGACCACCTCCGCCCCGGCGGGCGGCGGGAACACGCGGTCGACCAGGCTGTCGACGAGCGCCTCCACCCCGTGCGGCCGCAGCACCTCGGGCACGGTGAGGTCGTCGACGATCAGGCCGAGCATGCCCAGATACAGCAGCAGCACCGAGCCGTTGTCGCCGGGCAGGCCCGCGTCGACGTGGAACGCGACATTCGCCTCCAGGTCCGCAGTGAAGAACCGGGTCAGCATGGTGTCGAGCTCGGGCCGGCGGGTCGCCTCCAGTCGTAACTCCAGCAGGGCGAGGTGGCTGCTGCGCTCCCGGCGGGTCCTGTCCAGTAACTGGTGCATGAGGGTCTTCACGAGATCGCGGGACGGTGTCGCGCGCATCGTCTCGGCAAGCTCCGCCGGGTCGGGCGTGAGCCGCTCGCGCACCCGGACCATGAGCTGCTCCAGCAGGTCGGCGCGGTTGCTGAAGTAGTTGGACGTCGTGCCGGTCGGCACCTCTGCCTGCTGGTCCACCGCGCGCAGTGTCAGCCCTCGCGATCCCTCGTCGGCCAGGACCTCGATCGCGGCGTCGAGCAGGGCGGTCCGTCTGGCGGGGTTCTGACGCATCGCTGAGTCCTTCCGTGCGGGGCTGGTTGACACCACTGCAAGCACAGTACTACATTCAAACCACTTCATCCACAGTGATTCAAACGAAGTGAGTGAGTGACATGCGAAAGCTGACCTACCTGGTCGCCGCCACGCTCGACGGCTTCATCGCCGGCCCCGACGGACAGTTCGACTTCCTCGGGTTCGAGGACGACTCGGCGGCGGCGATCATCGCCTCCTGGCCCGAGACCCTGCCCACGCACGCCCGGGTGCCGCTCGGCTTGGAAGGCGTGCCCAACAAGCGATTCGACACGGTCGTGATGGGCCGCGGCACCTATGAGCCCGGCCTCGCGATCGGCATCACCAGCCCCTATCGACATCTGGAGCAGTTCGTCTTCTCCAGGACGCTCACCGACGTCGACCCGACGGTCACGTTCCTGGGCGCAGACACCGATCCCGCCGAGCTCGTCCGGGACCTGAAGCGGCGCGAGGGGCTCGACATCTGGCTGTGCGGCGGCGGCGCGCTGGCATCGCAGCTGGTCGGCGAGATCGACGAGCTGATCCTCAAGGTCAATCCGGTCGCGATCGGTTCCGGTGTACCGCTGTTCGCCGCGCCGTTCAAGCCCATGCCGTTCCGGCTGGCGGGCACGCGCACGTTCGACACGGGTGTCGCGTTCATGACCTATGAGAGGGTGACGCCATGATCCGAGCCGCCACGCCCGACGACATCGACCGGGTCGCCGCAGTCGTCGTCGACGAGCCGGTCGGCTGGATCAGCGCCGAGCGCTTCCGGGCCGACCTCGCCGCTCGGATGTACCGGCCGGAGTGGACCTGGATCGCCGAGCGCGACGGCCACTTCATCGCCAGAGCACTGTGGTGGGGACGGGCCGGGGACACCCATCCGGTCGCGCTCGACTGTCTCAGCGTCGACCCGTCGGTGCCAGACCGTGCGGCGCTTGCGGCGGCGCTGCTCCGCGCGGGGATGTCGGCACTGGGCGCGCCGGTGGCGCCGCAGTTCACCGTGTCGGTCGCAGCGGGCTGGCGGGACGACCCCGCGACGGCGGCGGCCGTCGGCTGGCGGCGGGACGCGGCGATCGCCGCCGGACTGACCGACGAGGTGGAGCGGCTGCGTTTCGAGTGGACGCCCGGGCCGGTCGCCTCGGGAGTGGCCGGCCGGGAGCGTGACCGCCTGGTGTTCCAGGAGGCGAGCGACGAGGAGTTCCTGCACGCGTTCCGCCTGGTCGCGTCGGGCAGCCTCGACGTGCAGACGCGACGCAGCGTCGCCGCGGACGGCATCGACGCCGCCGCACGCGCCGAGATGGACTTCTATCTCGGGTGCCCGGGGGACCGTTCGTGGTGGCGGATCGTCACGACGGGGGACGGGGCGCTGGTGGGGCTGGCGGTGCCGTCGGCGACGCCGTACCACCGCAATGTCGGGTATCTCGGCGTCGTGCCCGAGATGCGAGGCCACGGGTATGTCGACGACATCCTCGGCGAGATCACGCGCATCCATGCCGCCGACGGCGCCCAGGTCATCACCGCGACGACCGACGCGACCAACGCACCGATGGCGGCCGCCTTCGTCCGGGCCGGGTATCGCACCACCGAGATCAGGGTCGTGTATTCCGCGCCGGTGGCGGGCGAGGCGCTCGGCTTACAGCCCTCGACCCCGTGAGGCCGTGACCTGCTGACGCGGTGATGCTGCTTGATCGCAGGCTGCCCGCGGACTGAAGTCGCATCGACCGCGGTCCGCGGACCGGTGCCGGCAGACACCCGTCCGGTGGTGCCGGCCGACCGTCTGTGGGCGGTGCGCCGGAGGTGTCTGCTGGGTCACTGTGTTCGGCGTTTGCGGGCGGCGGCCGCTGGGTCACTGCCTGCGGTGCCAGGTTCGTGGGTGCCAGGTGCGGCGGAGGCGCTCGCGGCGGCACCAGGTCCTGCGGTGTGGGCCGGGCCGTCGTGGGTGGCATGGCGGCGGAACAGTCGGAAGCCGGTGCATGTGGTGGTCCTTTCGGTGGGTGGAGGGTCAGCCGGAGGCGAGCACGTGCGCGAACCGGGGCGACAGCCCTGACGCGTCGGAGTGGCTCTTGAGGAGGGGGACGAGCGTGCCGTACGTGGGAAGGCCCAGCACCCGTGACAGCATCCGCAGCGTTCGGCGGCCCGGGTCGGTCACCGCGGTCTGGCAGCCGAGGAGCCGGACCGCCACCACGTCGTGGCGGTCCAGGATCCGGTCGGCGGCCAAGTGGGTGAAGAACCGGGCCACGTCGCGTTCGAGCATGTCGATCGGGGTGCGACCGAGCCGCAGCAGGTGCTGCCCACGGGTCGAGTGGCCGATCAGGTCCAGGTGCACCGGTCCTGCCGGCCACGCCGCCGTCGTCAGCACGTCACGCAGCTCGGCGAGGGAGGCGGCGTGATGCAGCTGCACGCACCTGGCGACACGGCCGGCGAAGAACGACTCGGAGCAGTCCGGCGAGGCGACGTTCAGCGAAGGGAGGGACACCGGTCAGCCGGTCAATCGCCGAGCGCATCCGGCCACTTGATGGACTGCAGCGATCCGGCCCGCGCCGAGATCGCCACCGACGTGCGCCGGAGTGTTGCCGCCGCCGTGCCGCCGGAGGGTGAGGCCGTGCGCGCGGCGCCGGAAGGTGAGGCCGTGCGCGCGGCGCCGGAGGTCAGGGCCGGCGAGTGGCTGGCGGTCGCGGTCAGACGCGGGTCGGCGGACAAGGCCGACGGTGCGAGGCGGCTGGGGCCCGCCCACGGTGGGAGCTTCGGGGCGATCGCGCTCGTGGGGACGGTGGTGCGCAGTAGCTGATGGTTCGTCATTCGGTGCTCCCGTTGGTAGTCGAAGGGGAAGGGACACGGCCGGCGATCAGGAACAAGGGGCCTCGGGTCACCGGGCCGCCGATGGTGGTGAGGCTGGCTGGGCCGGCGTCGCAGTGTTCCGGGGAAGCGAGGTCGAGCCACATCGTGACCGGGGACGTGGCCGGGTCGGTGGAGCGGCCCGGCGGGAAGACGGCGACGCGGGCGAGGGTGCCTCGCTGCTCGAGGATCTCGGCGCAGTGGCCGGCGTAGCGGTTTCCGGCCCGCGGGTCGGGGGTGCCGGGCCAGTACACGACGGACTGGCACTCGTACTCGGCGCCCGTGAAGCCGGTGGAGGCCGGGGTGGGGCGCAGTGAAGGAGGGAGGCGGTCGATGAAGGCGGTGGCCAGGTAGACGGCGCCGGTGAGGCGGAGCTCGGGCCACGCGGGGCCGAGGGTGGACCCGCCGGTGTCGCCGTCCGGGGCGCTGAAACAGTCGTCGACGTCGACGTCCGCCCAGGAGATCTCCTCGGCGACGGCGGCGGATGGAGCACGGGCCAGGTCCACGCTGATCAGACGGGCGGGGTCGAAGTCGTGCTCGACGGGTTCGGTGGTCCAGAAGGCGCAGCGGGTCACGCCGTCGATCCGGCCGAGAAACGCCGGCGTGCCGACGAAGACGGTCCGTGCCGGGGGCGATGCGGTCATGCCAGCAGCATGCGGCGGTCCGCTGAAACGGCGCTGAAGCGGCGCTGAGCAGCCGGACCTGAGCAGCCGGACCTGAGCAGCCGGACCTGAGCAGCCGGACCTGAGCAGCCGGACCTGAGCAGCCGGACCTGAGCAGCCGGACCTGAGCAGCCGGACCTGAGCAGCCGGACCTGAGCAGCGGCGCCCGAGGACGGGCAGGCGCCGCAGGCGGGATGACCGATGGAGTTGGGATCGCAGGGTGATGGCCTCGGGCGGACCTCAGCTAATCGGCGAGCCAACGGGCCGCGGAGAGCGGAATCCACCGAGAAGACCGGGGCGGGTAGGAGGGTGGATCGAGCGGGGCCGTGGCTGCGGTGCGGGATGCCCGCAGGGACACGGGGGAGACACGGCGGCCACCGCGGGACAGGAGTGCAGCGCCGCGGCGACTGCGGGATGGGGTGAGCATCCGAGGTGCGGCCGTGGAGAAGAGCGTCCTAGCGGTGGCCGGTGGCGAGGAGCGTCCCGGCGGCGGCCAGAGAACAGGACTTGCTGCGCTGCGGGGCCGGAGAGCATCCCAGGGACAGGAGCGTCCCGGCGGTGGCCGTAGAACAGGACCTGCGGCGGGTCGGGTCGGGGTGGGAGAGCATTCCAGGGACAGGGGCGTCCCGGCGGCCGCGGAACGGGAGCGCTACCCCCGCGGCCGCGGGACAGGAGTGTGTCTCCGCGGCCGCCGAGGGGTGGGAGTGGTTACGCCGCAGTGGCCAGGGTCAGGGCGAACCGTTGCGCGGGGTCGGTCCACCAGTGGCGGACGGAGAAGCCGGCCGCGGTGAGTTCGGCGGTCAGGCCGGACTGGTGGAACTTGGCGGAGACCTCGGTGCGGAGCTCCTCGCCGGCGGCGAAGGTGACCGTCAGGTCCAGGGCGGCGACGTGCACCTGCTGCGCGGTGGTGGAGCGCAGGCGCATCTCGATCCATTCGTTGGCGGGGTCCCAGAGGGCCACGTGCTCGAAGGCGGCGACATCGAAGTCGGCGTCGAGGGTGCGGTTGAGGACGTGCAGGACGTTGCGGTTGAACTCGGCGGTGACGCCGGCCGCGTCGTCGTAGGCGGGGACGAGGACCGACGGGGACTTGACGAGGTCGGCGCCGAGGAGGAACCACTCGCCGGGGTTGAGGCGGGCGCGGAGCGCGGCGAGGAAGGGGGCGCGTTCGGCGGGGGTGAAGTTGCCGATCGTGCCGCCCAGGAAGGCGACCAGACGGTCGCCGGTGTCGGGCAGGGTTTCCAGGTGGTTGACGAAGTCGGCGACGATGCCGTGGATGTGCAGGTCAGGGTATGCGGTTCGGAGGGTCCTGACGGCGTCGCGGAGAGCGGAGGCCGACACGTCGAGCGGGGCGAAGGAGCCCAGCGTCCCGGCGTCGCGCAGCGCGTCGAGCAGCAGACGGGTCTTCTCCGAGGAGCCGGAGCCCAGCTCGACGAGGGTCTTCGCGCCGGTGATGCGGGCGATCGACGAGGCCCGGTCGGCGAGGATCGAGCGTTCGGCGCGGGTCGGGTAGTACTCGGGCAGGCGGGTGATCTCCTCGAACAGTTCGCTGCCGCGGGCGTCGTAGAAGTACTTCGGCGGGAGGGTCTTCGGGGTGGCGGTGAGGCCCGCCCGGGCGTCGGCGCGCAGGGCGGCGGTGAGGTCGGCGTCGAGCAGGTACACGTCGAGGTCGGGATCGTGCAGTGTCACGAGAAGGCACCTTCCGTTATGTGTACCGCGGACAGGTCCGCGACGAGCAGGGAGAAGTCGGGGACGGCGCGCCAGCCGGGGTCGTCGTCCAGCGGTTCGGACGCGACGAGCACCCCGCCGTCGGGGGCAGCGCGGACGGACAGCGCGTGGCCGTACACGGAAGCGGCGATGGACCGGCCGTCGGTGAGCAGCAGGTTGAGCCGCGAACCGGGCGCCGCGGCCGCCACCGAGGTGACGACCGAGGACACCGCGTCGCTGAGGGACGAGCCGGCCCGCAGGCGCGCCCGGACGAGGGCCCACAGCAGCGCGCTGTCGGTGGGGGCGTCCAGGGTGATCAGGTCGCGCACCGGCAGCTCGGACGCGAGCGCGGCGACGCTGTCGGGCCACCCGGCGACGCGCCCGTTGTGGCTGAACAGCCAGGACCCGGAGGTGAACGGCGCGGCCGCGGACTCGGTGACGGGCATGCCGACCGTGGCGGAGCGCACCGCGGCCAGCACCGCGCCCGACGAGGTCGCCGAGGCCAGCGCGGGCAGTGACGGGTCGGTCCACAGTGGACGGGCCGACCGGTACACCACGGGGCCGGGGAACCAGCCCAGCCCGAAGCCGTCGGCGTTGATGGTGCCGCCGCCCCGCATGTCGCGCGGCGCCCACGACTGGTGTGACAGGCCGTGCGGCGCGTCGAAGAGCAGGCGCGACAGCGGGATCGGCGGACCGAGGTACGCCAGGTGACGGCACACTAGGCGGGCCCCGAGGAGGAGGCCGTGCGGAAGCCGCTGAAGATCTGGCGGCGGATCGGGTGGTCCCAGTTGCGGAACGTGCCCCGGCACGCCGCCCGGTCGGTGCCGAACGACCCGCCGCGCAGCATCTTGTAGTCGCCGCCGAAGAACACCTCGGAGTACTCGCGGTACGGGAAGGCGCTGAACCCCGGATAGGGCAGGAAGCCGCTGTCGACCCACTCCCACACGTCGCCGATGAGCTGGTGGACGCCGAGCGGCGACGCACCGTCCGGGTAGGCGCCGACGGATGCCGGCCGCAGGTGCCGCTGGCCCAGGTTGGCGTGGCGCGGCGTCGGGTCGTCGTCGCCCCAGGGGTACCGCCGGGATCGGCCCGTCGCGGGGTCGAACCTGGCCGCCTTCTCCCACTCGGCCTCGGTCGGCAGCCGCCGGCCGGCCCAGGCGGCGTACGCCGCGGCCTCGTGGAAGCAGACGTGCACCACCGGCGCGTCCGGCACGATCGGAGCCGTGCGGCCGAAGGTGGTGGCGTGCCAGTCGCCGCCGTCCCGCGTCCAGTGCAGCGGCGCTTCCAGCCCGGCCGCAACACGGTGTTCCCAGCCGGCGGCGGACCAGAAGCGCGGCTGGTCGTAGCCGCCGGCGTCGATGAACGCCGCGTACTGCGCGTTCGTGACGGGGGCGGCGTCGATCCAGAAGGCGGGCACGTCGACGCGGTGCGCGGGACGCTCGTTGTCCAGGGCCCACGGCTCGGTCGACGTGCCCATGTCGAACGGTCCGGCCGGCACGTGCACCTCCCCGCCCACGGCGACGACCGCGGACGGTGGCGGGTCTGCCGCCAGTACCGGCGAACCCGCCCGCAACTGGTGGGTGGCGAGCATCGTCTCGTCGTGCTGCTGCTCGTGCTGCACGATCATCCCGAACGCGAACCCGTCCCGCAGCAGCGGCCGCGCCGGGTCTGAGGGCAGGCGGTCGACGACGTCGAGCACCTTGTCGCGGACGGTCGAGACGTACGCGCGGGCCTCCGCCGGGCCGAGCAGCGGCAGCTGCGGCCGGTCCCGCCGGGCGTGCTTGAACGCGTCGTAGAGGTGGTCGATGTCCTGCCGGACGGGTTCGCGGCCGCCGACGTCACGGACGAGCCACAGCTCCTCCTGGTTGCCGATGTGCGCCAGGTCCCACACCAGCGGCGACATCAGCGGCGAGTGCTGCCGGACGAGGTCGGCGTCGTCGACGGCGTCGGTGAGGATCTCGGACCGCCGGCGGGTGCGTTCCAGCTCGGCGGCCACGCGCTCTCTCAGACTCATGCCGTCACCTCCGCGGCGCTCCGGCGAGCCGCGCTCCAGCGAGCCGCGCTCCGGCGACGGCCGGACCAGACGCTACGCTTCGAACCGTTCATGGCGGGTGCTCCCTTCGATGACGTCGAGCAGCAGGTCGTCGGGCAGGTCGAGCCGTGACAGGGCCAGGTCGCGGACCGCGGTCGCGGCCCGAGCCAGGGCCGGGTCGGCCATGCCGAGGCGGGCGGCCAGGGCCCACTCGCCGGCGACGGGCGCGCACAGCTCACGCACCCGGTCGACGGTCGGCTCGTCGGCGAGCAGCGCGGTGAGGATCGCGGCCGGCGCGAACCAGTCGGGGCCCCGCAGCGTGTCGAGGTAGCGCACCTCGAGGTAGCCGCGCGGGCGCACCGGCGGGAACAGCGTGCTCAGGTGGTAGTCGAGGTCCGCCCAGGTCGGCGGCTCGCCCAGCGCGCCGCGGATCCAGTCGGCGAACGTGACCCCCGCCGGCGCGGTCCACGGCCCTTCGGCGCGCCGGACGCAGAGCAGCTGCGCGTCCAGGGCGTAGCGGGCCCACTCGCCGGCGGGATCCTCAAGAAAGGGGACCGGGCGGGTCCTGGACGGGTCGATCGCCAGCCACGTGCGCATCCGCGCCGACGCCCAGCCGGTGTCGTGCCCGGCGTGGCGCCGCGAGTTGGCGAACAGGGCGATGAGCGGCGGCCCGAGGTCGTGCACCGCGGCCCAGCGTGACGGCGGGCCCGCGTCGAGGCAGACCTGCAGGCCGGCGGTGCTGCACATCATGGTGCGCCCGGCGTCGTTGCGGCGCGCGAACGCCGACGCCATCGCGTCGTACCGGGGAGTGGAGAGCATCCGCCGCGGCCGGCGGTGCGGGTCGATGCCGGTGCCGCCGAGCTCCAGCCCGGCGCGGGCGAGTCGCCCGGTGAGCTCCGCGAGATCGGCGCTGACGGCCTCGTGGAGGTCCGTCAGGGAGCGTTGCGGGACGGTGGAGAGCTCCACCTGGCCACCCGGTTCGAGGGTGACGGCCGACCCGTGCCGCAACGGCAGGTGTGCCGTGCCGGCGTGCAGGGCGGGTGGTGCGTGGTCGCCGAGCGCCTGACACATCCGATCGGGATCGACATATGTCGTCGGGTCAGCGCTGGCATGGACGGTGTACTCGAGCTCGACGCCGACCGTCTCCGGTGGTCCCGTCTTGAAGCAGATCGATGCAATGTAGCCCTCGGCCTGCTCAATGGCGCAGATCACCGCATCGGAGTCGGCGGCCGTGCGGTCGATACGCAAGGTCGCCATGCGAGCCGACGCTACCCGAGGATCCGGCCGTCGGCGAACGTTCACGTTGAACAAGTGGTTACCGATCCGTTACGTACACGCGTTCGAACTGGGCGAACACCTGCTGGTCGTGAACCGTAGATGTACCCGCCCGAGTGAACGCCGACACCTCAGCGCAGCAACCGGTACAGGCCGAGGATCTCCCGCGTGACGGGCTTGAACATCCGGAAGCGGGACATCGCGACCAGCCGGTCGATCAGCGGCGCGGACCGCTCGACCAGCAGCCGGGTCTTCTCCTGCCCGGGGGAGGTGTCGTGCACCCAGTACAGCGTGACACCCATCTGCGCGAGCCACAGCAGCTCCGGCAGCTCGGCCCGCAGCTCGGGGTCGATCTTCGTGGTGGCGCCGTCCACGACGGACCGGAACATCCGCACCGACCGCTCCCGCGCCGGCGCGGACTCGGTGCTGAACGGGCTCAGCGGCGAGCCGGGCTCGGCGGCCGTCTTGAAGAACGTGCCGGCGAAGCCGTGATAGGGCGCCATCGTCTCCACGCCGGCGAGCATCGCGGCGCGCAGCCGGTCGACGAACGTCCCCGGCGCGGCCAGGAGCTGCTCGCACGCCTCGGCGTGGGCGTCCTGGACCGTGGTGTAGAACGCCTGGACCAGGTGATCCTTGGACGGGAAGTAGTAGTACGCGTTGCCGACCGAGACGCCGGCGGCCGTCGCGATCGCGCGCATCGTGGTCTTGTCGTAGCCCTGCTCGCCGAAGAGCCGGACGGCGGTGTCCACGATCAGCCGCCGGGTCTGTTCGCCTTTCGCGGTCGGCTCGGTGTCAGACGTCGCAGGTTCCACCACAGTCCGCACCATATCCTTGTGGCGTCGTCCCCCGGCGTACGGCGGCCGCCGCGGCCACCATCCGCCGCGCCGTCGGGCGCAGATCTGGCCGGGCAAGGCGCGCCGCCAGCCCCCGATAACCTTCCAGCGCCCACAGGCAGATGATCCATGCCGCGTCGCCGGTGTAGATGCCGCCGTCGTCGGCGACCACCGTGATGTCGGCCAGGGTCTCTGCCGGATCGAGCGCCGGATACCGGCGGCGCGCCTCATCCGAACCCGCCGGAACGAACTCCAGCGGCACCAGTTGCGCCCGCGACGCGAGCCACGCCCGTGCCGTCCGGCACAGTCCGCAACCCGCGTCGTAGAGCACGGTGAGCTTCGTGATCATTGCGGTGGCAGCGGCTCGTCGGGCTGGGTCTCCGGCCGCGGCATCTGCTGCGGTACCGGCTGCGAGATGGGCTTCGGGTAGCCGTGCGGGGCGGCCGGGCGCGGCGACATCCCGTACGGCGGCAGCGGCGGATACGGAGCCGGCATCATCCTGGTCGGCGGGACGGGCGGCGGCAGCTGGTCCAGAATCCGCCGCCGGCGGAACCGGCTCAGCACGAACAGGTTGAAGAAGTGCAGCCCGCCGAGCACGAGCAGCACCAGGCCCAGCTTCCACGCCAGGGCCTCCATCGCCGAGCTGCCGTCCGGCAGCCGCTGCCCGATCTTCAGCGCCACCGCCACGTAGCCGAGGTTGAGCAGGTAGAAGCCGACCACCAGCAGGTGGTTGACCGACTTGGCGAGCCGCTCGTCCGTGAGCGCGTCGTCGAGGAACACCTGGCCGTTCTTGAGCAGCGTCCGCGCCACCCAGACGGTGAGGACGATGCTCACCGCCAGATAGATGAGGTACGTGCCGAGCTTGAGATCCATGACCGGCCCCTTCTTGAACGTGTTCAACTCACGGTAGACCCGTTCTTGAACGCGTTCAATTGTGGGCCCGGTCTCAGCCAGTCACGGGTAGCGGATCCAAGTGCCGCCGATCGTGCCCACCGTCGTCCGGCCGTCGCCATCCACGACGGCCACCGCGCCGTCGTCGAGCACCTGCAGCGGCGGGTCGCCCACCGACCTCACCGGCACGGGGATCACCTCGGGGGCGTTCGCGGCGGTCCAGAGCCGCAGACCGTCCCGGCCGGACAGCAGCAGCAGACGACCCCCGCCGATCGCGACCACGCTGGTGTCGTCCAGCGGCGGCACGGACGGCTGCTCGACCGCCACGCCGTTCCCCAGCAGCGCCAGGGCGCCGGTCCGGATGACCGCGAACCAGACCTCGGTGCGGTCCGGCGAGGACAGCAGCCGCGCCTCCGCCGACTCCCGCACGTCCTTCCACGTCGTGCCGTCGGCCGAGTGGAGCAGCAGCGTCGGGCTCGGGAACTGCACATTGTGTCTCAGCGTGGCCCAGAGGGCGCCGCTGGCGGTGCGCACAACCGTGTCCAGCGACCAGCCGGTTCGGACGGGGGCGACGCCGATGTCCCCGACACCTTCCATCTGCAACCGGCCGGGGACACAGGTGGCGTCGGCGCCCCTCGGGTCGTCGCAGACCCTGATCGGGTCCGGCGAATTCACCCATCCCGGCCGCCCGAACCGGTGCTCCATGGCCCAGGTGTCGCCGCCGTCGGTGGACACCCAGGAGAGCTTGTAGGCGTCGAGCTGGAGGGTCCGCTTGCCGGGCCAGGCCAGGCGCGCCAACGGCCATTGGCTGCTTCCGTTGCCGAGGTCCGGCAGCGTCCGGGGGCGCCAGGTGAGGCCGCCGTCGTCGGTGCTGCCCAGCCTCGGGGCACACTTCCCGGCACTGTCGCAGTTGCGGAAGAGCACCCAGCCGTGCCGCCGGTCCCGGAAGACGACCTGGTGCGGGCCGGTACCGCCGGCCAGCACCACCGGCCGCTCGACCAGGCGGAACCCGGTCGGCGGCGGCGGGGGCCGGTCGCTCCAGGCGGTGCGCAGCGCTACCCCGCCGCCGGTCGTGAGCGCTCCCACGACGATCGCGGCCAGCCACACCCGCAGCCGGCGGTGCCGGTGCCGCCGCGGCAGGGCGTCGAGCGGCAGCGGCCGGAAGATCCCGGCGGCCTCCTCCGCGAACCGGGCGAACTCGTCCTGCACCGTGTCACGCATGCCACGCCTCCCGGTCGTCCAGTCGTGCTGCGAGGACCGCGTGGCCGCGGCTCAGCCAGGACCGCACCGTGCCTTCGGCGACGCCCTCCTGCTCGGCGATCTCCGCCGTGGTCAGCTGGCCCAGATGCCGCAGGACCAGGGCGCGCCGCTGTACCGGCGGCAACGTCGCCAACGCCTCCAGCAGGACGATCCGGTCCGGCGACGGGCCCGGCACCGGGTCGGGGACGCGCTGGCGTTGCAGGAAGCGCACCGGGTGCTGCAGCCGGCGCAGCCGGCTCGTCGCCAGGTTCCACGCGACGTGCCGCACCCACGCGGCCGGGTCGGTGTAACCGGACACCGCCGGCCAGCGCTCCAGGGCGCGGCAGAACGCCTTCTGGGTCAGGTCCTGCGCCTCGGCATGGTCGCCCAGGTACGCGTAGAGCTGCACAGCGATCCCGGCGAACCGGGTCCCGTACAGCTCCGCGAAGTCCTCCGGAGGGCGTGGCATGCCGGTATCACGCCTGGACCCGCCGAAGTGTTGCACCCCGATTTACAAGCCGGCCACGAGCAGCGCCGAGATCAGCAGCGAGACCTGGTGCAGGGCCTGGTCGGCGACGTACATGCCGCAGACCGGGCTGGTCGTGTCGGCGAACCGCGGCGAGCCCGTCGCCCGCAGCACCGCCCGCACCGGCCAGCGCCGGTCGAGCAGGCCGTGGGTCAGGGCGGAGAACGCCACCCCGGCGCCGACCCCGGCCGGCGACAGCGGCAGGCGCAGCGCCGCGCAGGTCAGCAGCAGCGCCGCGGTGATCGTCACGTGGTACGTCAGCAGATGGCCAGCGAGGGCCCGCCAGCCGGCGGCGCCGCGGGTCGCCTTGTGCGCCGCCTGCCGGTCGGTCTGCGCCACGTGATCACCGAGCGAGTGCCCGACGAGCAGGACCACGAGCGTCACCACGAAAACGACGGACCGGCTCAGCGTCTCATAGGACATGATGGAGGGGCTCCTCACGGGGAGCAGCGGGACGGTTCGGTCTTGGAGGATGGGGCCGTCCCGCCGCATCGACATTGATGGAGCCGCCATCATCCGCCCGCTCCGCACCCGACTTCTACGTCGAACGTGGCAGAACACATGTGTCGTGAGTCGCGTGATCCACTCCCACGCAGAGGTTCCCCGGCGGGCATGAGCGGTGGCATGGTGGACCCGTCGGACCACCCGCCCGGGCTTTCTCCCCGTTGCACGCCGGGCCGGTCGGGGAGAAAGCCGACTGGGTTCGCCTCTACATTCGGCCACCACCGGCACCCCGACGCTGCGGGGATCCTGTTGCCGGCGTCGGCGCCTGCCGCGATCGCTTCCCTGGTCATGGCCCTGGCCGGATCGGTCAACATCCGCCCTGCCAAACCCGGCATCGAATTGTCCAACCTCTATACGCTAAGCATGAAAATGATCGGAATAGAAATACCTTGTCGCATAGCGGACAGTGTTGTCGCCATCTTGCGTGATTAGCATCTGGGAATACGTGAATCGAGCCGCGGGCGGTGGGTTGTGGAGATGAATTCCCTGGTCAAGCAGTTCGGAAAAGATCAAGGATTGGTCTTTGTTGAGATCATCCGTGCTTCACCGAAACCGATCCGTGCGCAGGAAATCAAGCAACAGTTGATCGACGCCGGTGTGAAGAAGGCCGATGTCGACCGCCACTGGACGCGAGTTCAGCGTGTGATCAAGCTCCACCCGCAGATCACCATGGTGAGCACCCGGTACGAGTGGTCGACCGAACGGCAGCCCGCCCGGAATTCACTGGACGTGCTGGCCGGCAACCTCCTTGCAAAGCTGCCGGCATGGCTGGCGCGGGCGTTGGTGCAGAACGTGACCGACGCGCTCGCCAGCGCCGGGACCGCTGACGCCGGGTGGGTCGACCAGGAGTTTGAGAAGGCCAGGCTGGTCGCTGATCTCGCCGTGGCCGTCGAGGTTCTCCAGACTCGCGGTGACACGATCACCGGGGTCGTCAAGCTCTTCACGGAGGAGGCGAGGCGCAAGCGACTGTGGCCGCTGGGCCAGCCGGGCGAGACCGTGCCCTTCGATCCGGGATCGCACGATGCTGAGGCGCAGGCTCCCGAACCCGGGACTGCCGTTCGGATCGCTCGCTCCGGCTACGTCTGGCGCGGTGGCGGTGAGCCGATCGTGGCGGCCAAAGCGATCGTGGCCGTCTAGCGAGGGCTGTCGTGGCAAGGGGTCGCAACAACACCAAGAAGCTGGTCACCGCCCGCGAGCAGTCCGTCGACGCGCTGTTCAGCACGGGGCCTTTCGCCCTCGACTACTACCAGCGTGCATATGTCTGGGAGGAGCCCCAAGTCGCGCGACTGATGGCTGACCTTTCCAGGAAGTTCTTGGATCAGTACAAAGAACACCACTCGCTGCAGGACGTGAGTTCGTACGACCCGTACTTCCTCGGACCGTACATCATCTGCACCGCGGAAGAACAAACCTCCCTGGTTGACGGTCAGCAGCGCATTATCACGCTCCTGCTCCTGCTGATCTACCTACAGCGGCAAGCGGCGGCGATCCCAAAGGCGGGCACCAGGGCCGGCAGGCTTTCCACGTTGATCATGTCCGAACGGTTTGTCCGGCGGACGTTTCGGGTGGACGTCGAGGAGTACGGCAGCTGCTTCGACGCTCTCCTGAACGGGCGCGGCTTCAACGTGGCCGACGCTCCGCTCAACGTCCGGCGCATCTGGCAGGCGTACCAGTACATCGACATCCACTACCCGGCAGAACTCCACGGCGACGTCCTGGTCATGTTCATTGACTGGTTGCTCTTCCGGGTGTCCCTGGTCGTGATGGACGCCGGGGACCGCGATCGCGCCGAGGAGATGTTCCAGTCGATCAATGACTGTGGTGTGCGCCTCTCGCCTATGGACCACCTCAAGCGATTCCTGCTCAGTGACGCCGGATCCGATCCGCGTGAGCTGGAAGGCAAGTGGACCACGATGGTGTCGGCTCTGGAGAGTACGGAACAGGGCGCCGCATTCGCCTACCTGAGGACGGTCTTCCGGGCCAAGTTTCCTGACGTCGCGCAAAAGCCCGGGCCGAGTCTGGCCGATGCGACCCACGAGTGGGTGCGTTCGCACGAGGAGGAGATCTGGCCCAACCAGAAGAACGGCGACCGGGCTCGCCTGCTCACCGAGGTGCTGTATCCGCTTCATAGCAGCTACGTCGCGCTGCTGTGTGCGCGTTCCGAGCTGAAACCGGGTCTCAAAGCTGTGCGGTACAACGCTTTCAACGGCATGGCCGAGCAGTTCGATCTGACCATCGCGGCCCTGCGACCAGGTGACTCGGAGGCGGTCCGGGAGCAGAAGGCGCGGATGGTGGCCAACTTTCTCGACCTCTTCTACGTGACGCAGACGCTGGACGACGAACCAGTGGAGCAGAAGCACATCGATGGGCTGGTCTCGACGGTCTTGCCGGCAGTACGGCTGACCGAGTCAGCCGAGGAACTGAGCCGCGCGCTCGGGGAACACGCCGCCGACTGGACGACCCGGTTGGAGCGCATCCCGGATCTGACCTATGACGCCAAGCGAAGGTTCGTGCACTATGTGCTGACAAGGCTCACCGCGTGGGTGGAGATGGGCGCTACCAACGGCGAGGAAGACCCCACGGATCGGCTCCTCAAGCGTCGATCCAATGACCGCGACTTCGAGATCGAACATCTCTTCACCAGCACGGCGTCGAGGTACGCGCACAAGGTGCCGGATGAGCGCTACTACGGCTACCTGCGCAACCGGATCGGGGCCCTGCTGCTCCTGGACGGACGGGACAACGGAACCTACGGGGGGATGCTCCTCGAAGACAAGCTGGTGCGCTATCGGAAAGACACCCTGCTGGCTGGGATGCTCAATCCGGACTTCTTCGAGCGGAGCAACGTCCGGCTTCGGGAGTTCCTACGTGGTCACGGTCTGCTTCAGATGGTCGCCACCTACGACGCGAGTACCAAACTGGAACCGTTCATCGACGCGCGCGGCCGCTTCTACCTCGAGATCGCAAAACGGATCTGGAGCCTGGACGCAGTCGGACTGGCGTCGCCGGTGACGCCAGGACCGGGGGTAGCCGGGACGCGCACCCGCTACGGGGTCCGGTTCAAGGATCTGGTGCAGGCGGGCTTCATCGTCACCGACGATCGGCTCATCGGGCGCCGGCGTGACCGGCTGCACTACGCGCGCGTCCACCCGGACGGCACCATCGAGACCGCCTCCGAGGCCAGGGCTACCTCACCCACCAAGGCCATGGAGCACGCGGTCGGCGTGGCCAGCAATGGCTGGGCCTTCTGGCAGGTCGAGCGGACCCGCGAGCGGCTCGACACCGTGCGGCAGCGCTACCTCGATCATTTCGAGCGGTAGGGCTGCCGCCGAGGGCCGTCACGCCGAGCCGGAGGCGCAGCGTGGCGGCCGCCAGGTCGAGGGTGGGTCAGGCGGTGTGTTCCTTCTTGTCGCCGGCCCACTGGGTGTGGAAGGAGCCGTCGCGGTCGGTGCGGCGGTAGGTGTGGGCGCCGAAGTTGTCGCGGAGGCCCTGGATCAGGGCGGCGGGCAGGCGCTCGGCGCGCAGGCCGTCGAAGTAGGCCAGCGAGGATGAGAACGCGGGGGTGGGGATGCCGGCCTGGGCGGCGGCGACCACGACGCGGCGCCAGGAGGGGACGCCGGAGTTCACGGCGTCGGCGAAGTACGGGGCGACCATGAGGCTCTTCAGCGACGGGTTCTCGTCGTAGGCCTCGCGGATACGGTTGAGGAAGCGGGCGCGGATGATGCAGCCGCCGCGCCAGATGGTGGAGACGGCGCCGCGGTCGATGTCCCAGCCGAACTCGGCGGAGCCGGCCTCGATGTGGTCGAAGCCCTGCGCGTACGCGACGATCTTCGAGGCGTAGAGGGCCAGGCGCACGTCCTCGATGAACTGGTCCCGGTCCTCGACCTGGAGCCCGCCCGAGGTCGAGGGGAAGGCCGCACGGGCCGCGGCGCGCTGGTCGGCGTGGCCGGACAGGGAGCGGGCGAAGGTGGCCTCGGCGATGCCGGTGATCGGCACGCCCAGGTCGAGGGCGCTCTGCACGGTCCAGCGGCCGGTGCCCTTCTGCTCGGCCTGGTCCAGGACGATGTCCACGAAGGCCTGGCCGGTCTCGGCGTCGACGTGGCCGAGGACGTCCGCGGTGATCTCGATGAGGAAGGACTCGAGGTCGCCGGTGTTCCAGGTGCGGAAGATGTCGGCGATCTCGGCCGGGGTGGCGCCGATGCCGGCGCGGAGCAGGTCGTAGGCCTCCGCGATGAGCTGCATGTCGGCGTACTCGATGCCGTTGTGGACCATCTTCACGAAGTGGCCGGCGCCGTCGGGGCCGACGTGCACGCAGCACGGGGTGCCGTCGACGACCGCGGCGATCTTCTCGAACATGGGGCCGAGGGTCTGGTACGACTCGGGTGAGCCGCCGGGCATGATCGAGGGGCCGAGCAGCGCGCCCTCCTCGCCGCCGGAGACGCCGGTACCGACGAAATGCAGACCGGCGGAGCGCAGCGCCTGCTCGCGGCGGCGGGTGTCGGCGAAGTGGGCGTTGCCCGCGTCGACGATCATGTCGCCGGGCTCCAGGAGCGGGATCAGCTCGTCGATGACGGCGTCGGTGGGGCCGCCGGCCTTCACCATGATGATGACGGCCCGCGGGCGTGCGAGGGACGCGACGAAGTCGGCCATCGACTCGCTCGGCACGAACGTGCCTTCGTGCCCGAACTCGTCCACGAGGCGGCGGGTCCGCTCGTAGGAGCGGTTGTGCACGGCGACGGTGTAACCGTTGCGGGCCAGGTTGCGGGCCAGGTTACGTCCCATCACCGCGAGACCGGTCACGCCGATTTGAGCAAGGTCGGACATCGGAACCTCTCCAGTCAAAGACGATCTCGCCCCGACCGGCGATCACTACCCCGGGATCTCGGTTCGAAGCGCGCGTCGGACCAGGCTACCCGCCTGCTGTTGCGCCCCGGCACGGCACGGGCGGCGGGTTCCAGGATCCAGGAGAGCCGCTGCCGGGGTGATGAGGGAAGGACCGCCTCACCCGTACTGCTCCAGGAACACCGACAGGCGTTCGGTGAGCGCCGGCAGCGCCCCGACCTCGGTGGGTTCGGCGGCGGTGTCGCCGAGGCGCCGCATGCTCTCGGTGAGCATCGGGGCGAGCTCGTCGCGCAGCGCGCGCATGTCGTCGTCCGGCGGCGGCAGGTGGGCGAGCTTGTCGATCCGGGTGGCGGTGCGCCTGGTGCCGCCGTCGAGCAGGACGGTCACGTAGAGCGTCGTCACCCGGCCTTGCCGCAGCTCGGTGCCGGCGGCATACGCGGACTCGAGGGCGTCGTGCGCCGACTGGGCGGCCTCGACCGCCGTCGCGCGGAACTCGTGCCGGCCCGGCGGCTGGGTCGAGGCGAACGCACCCCAGCCGAGGACCACGGTGAGGACCACGGCGGCGATGACCAACCCGCGTCGCATCACGACGTGGTACCCCCGATCCATGGCGGGTCAAACGCCCCGGCAAAACGGTCCAACCAGGTCGTAACCCGCGATGGCGGCGCAACGTTGGACGAAGGTGCACACCGACGAGCCGCCGACCACCCGCGTGCTGTACCTCGCCGGGTGGGGCCGCAGCGGCAGCACCCTCGCGGAGGGAATGCTGGACCAGGTGCCCGGCCTCGTCGGCGTCGGTGAGATCAAGTTCCTCTGGGAGCGCGGCCTGCTGCAGAACCGGCGGTGCAGCTGCGGCACGCCGCTGCGCTCGTGCGAGTTCTGGGTGGAGGTCCTGCACGAGGCGTTCGGCCGCATCCCGGACGACGACGAGCTGCGCGAGCTCGACGAGGCGTCCCGCCGCTTCCGGACCCGGCACCTGCCGGGGCTGGTGCTGCGCCCGACCCGGCCGCCCGGCGCGGACGAGCTGCGCTGGTACTACCGGGCCCTCGCCGACCTGTACCGGGCCGTGGCGAAGGTCAGCGGCGCCGACGTCGTCGTCGACTCCTCGAAGTTCCCGTCCTACCTGACGGCGCTGCTGCAGGCGCCCGGCCTGGACGTGCGGGTGGCGCACATCGTCCGCGACCCGCGAGCCGTCGCGTACTCGTGGCAGCGGCACAAGAAGGACCCGGACGCGCCGAACGGCGAGCTGATGCCCCGCATGCACCCGGCGTCCACGGCGCTGTACTGGTCGGCGTGGAACCTCGCGACGGAGCGGATCACCCGCCGGGCGGGCCTGCCGTACCTGCGGTTCCGGTACGAGGACCTGGTCGCCGCGCCGGACGCGACGCTGCGGGCCGTCACCCGGCTCGGTGGCGTCCCCGCCGCGGCGGTGCCGGTCGGCGACCGCGGCGAGGTGTTCGTGCGCCCCACCCACCAGGTCTCCGGCAACCCCGTCCGGTTCCGCTCCGGGGCGGTCCACCTGCGGCTCGACGACGAGTGGACGAGGGGGATGGCGCCGCGGCACCGCCGGTTGACCGGGGCCTTCACCGTGCCGTTGCGGCGCCGGTACGGGTACCGCGACTCCTAACATCCGCGCCCTGCCCGCCGATGCTTCCAGTGTGTGGCGCGGGATGATCGTCACCGCCGTCGCGCTGGTCTCGCTGGTCGGCGGGGGCACCGTGGCGTGGCGGCACTACGAGGGCGCCGTCGACCAGGTGGACCTGCTCGGCGAGGCGGCGCGGGACCGCCCGCCCCCTCGGCAGATCACCATCGAGTCGGCGCCCCGGTGGAGTCCGCCGCCGGCGTCGGCGCAGCCGGGGCGCAACATCCTGCTGGTCGGGATCGACGCGCGGCCCGGCGAGGACCAGGCCGGCGCCCGCGCCGACTCGATCATCGTGCTGCACGTGTCGGCGGGCGGCGACCGGGCCTGGCTGGTGTCGCTGCCGCGGGACACCCGGGTCGAGATCCCCGGGCACGGCACCGACAAGCTCAACGCCGCGTTCGCGGCCGGGTCGCAGGGCGGCGGCGGGCGGGCCGGCGGGTTCGCGCTGCTCGCCACGACCGTGCGGCAGCTCACCGGCCTCGCCTTCGACGCCGGCGCGATCATCGACTTCGCCGGGCTGCGCCGGGTCGTGGACGCGGTCGGCGGCGTCGACCTGTGCGTCGACGTGCGGACCGTGTCCGTGCACATCGGGTGGGACGAGCAGGGCCGGCAGACCGCGCCGTTCCGCCTGATCCCGCCGACGTTCCGCCCCGAGCGGATCCCCGGGGTCAGGCCGCAGGTGTACGAGGTGGGCTGCCGCCACTTCGCCGGCTGGGAGGCCCTCGACTACGTGCGGCAGCGGGAGCTGCTGCCGGACGGCGACTACGGCCGCCAGCGCCACCAGCAGCAGCTGCTCACCGCGCTCGGGCGCCGGGTCACCTCGGCCGGCGTGCTGGGCAACCCCCTCGCGCTCGACCGTACGCTGACCGCGGTCGGCGAGTCGCTGACCTTCGACGGCAACGGGCGGTCCGTCACCGACTGGATGTTTCAGCTGCGCGGGCTGCGCCCCGACGCGGTGACGATGCTGCGGACCAACGGCGGGCAGTTCAACGCCGCGACCCGCAACGGCACGGCGTTCGAGCAGCTGGACCCCGTGACGCTCGACCTGTTCGCCGCGGCCTGTTCGGATTCCTTGGACGCGTTCGCCCGGAAGCATCCGGACTGGGTCATCCAGCCGTCCTGACTGCAACAATCCTGCAAACGCAGAGCATTGACTCCGCTCTGTACCGGGTGGCACGTTGGCGCTAGGAATGCGCTTTCCTCGCCTCTTTTGGAGTCTGCATGCGCAAGACCACCGTCGTGGCCGCCGCCGTCGCCAGCGCGGCACTGCTCGCGGGCGCGGCCGTCAGCGCCCCGATCGCCTTCGCAGGCGCCGGCACACCCCCCGCCGCCCTCGCATTAGCCCGTCAGGCCCTGCCCGCCGGCGACGGCTGGGCCTCGGACACCACCGGCACCACCGGCGGCGCGCTGGCCGACGCCGACCACGTCTTCACCGTCCGCACCCGCGACGAGCTGGCCGCGGCCGTCGCCGGCGACACCCCGAAGATCGTCTTCGTGTCCGGCGGGATCGACGCCAACGCCGGCCACACGTGCGCCGACTACGCCGACCCGGCGTACAGCCTGGACGCGTTCCTCGCCGCGTACGACCCGGCCGTCTGGGGCCGCGCCACGAAGCCCACCGGCCCGCTCGAGGACGCCCGGGCGCGGTCGGCGAAGAACCAGGGCGCGCGGGTCAACATCAAGGTCGGCGGCAACACCACGATCGTCGGCCTCGGCGGCTCGAAGATCACCGGCGCCAACCTGCTCGTCGAGAAGGTCGACAACGTCATCCTGCGCAACCTGCGCCTCGAGGACGCTCACGACTGCTTCCCCTCGTGGGACCCGACCGACGGCGCCCTGGGCAACTGGAACTCCCTCTACGACACGGTGACCGTCACCGGCTCCACCCACGTCTGGGCCGACCACAACAACTTCAGCGACGGCAACAACACCGACGAGACGCAGCCGCTGTACTTCGGCCGCCCGTACCAGGTCCACGACGGCGCCCTCGACGTGATCCGCGCCTCCGACCTCGTCACCATCTCGTGGAACAACTTCTTCGACCACGACAAGACGATGCTCATCGGCTCCTCGAACACCGTCGGCGCCGACGTCGGCAAGCTCCGCGTCACCATCCACCACAACCGCTTCGCCAACGTCGGCCAGCGCGTGCCGCGGGTCCGCTTCGGCCAGGTCGACGTCTACTCCAACTACTTCTACGCCACCGACGAGGACAGCTACAGCTACTCGTGGGGCGTCGGCGTCTACGCCTCGCTGTACGCGGAGAACAACTTCCTGCTCCGCAGCGCCGACATCCCGCTGTCGTCCGTCGTGTACGACTGGCGCGGCACCGCCCCCGGCACCATCACCGAGGTCGGCACCGCCACCCGGATCGGCACCGGCCCGGTCTCGGCCGTCAGCCTCGTCGACGAGTACAACGCCGGCCACGACCCCGACCTGACGGCCGGCACCTGGGTGCCGACCCTGCGGGCCGCGGCCCCGGACCCCGCGACGGCGGTCCCGGCCCTGGTGTCCGCGAAGGCGGGCGCGGGCAAGCTCGGCTTCTGACGCTTTGCTGGTTCGACACACCCCACCACCGCACCGGCCGACGGCAATCCGTCGGCCGGTGCGGCTTTGTAGCTTTCATTCCTGGCGGCGCGGTGAGCAGGGATTTCGTGCTCTTGCGGGAGCGGCGACCGGCGTACGGGGGCAGCCGCGGCTTAGCGTCGGAGCCCCCTGCCGCCGAGGAGGAACACCCGGATGCGCCGCTCCGCCATCACCTTCGCCGCCACCTGCGCTCTCGTCGCCGCGACGTTGACCGTCGCCCGGCCGGCGCTGGCCGCCGTGCCGTACGAGGACCCGTCGCTGCCGGTCGCCACCCGGGTCGAGGACCTGCTGTCACGCATGACGCTCGACGAGAAGATCGGGCAGATGACCCAGGCCGAGCGCGCGTCGATCACGCCGGCCGAGGTCACCCAGTACAAGATCGGCTCGATCCTCTCCGGCGGCGGCTCGGCGCCCTCGCCGAACACGGCGACCGGCTGGGCCGACATGGTCGACCGGTTCCAGAACGGCGCCCTGGCCACCCCGCTGCGCATCCCGCTGATCTACGGCTCCGACGCGGTGCACGGGCACAACAACCTCGCCGGCGCCACGATCTTCCCGCACAACATCGGCCTCGGCGCGACCCGCGACCCGGCGCTGGTGCAGCAGGTCGGCGCGGCCACCGCCGAGGAGGTGCAGGGCAGCGGCGTCGACTGGACCTTCTCCCCGTGCCTGTGCGTGGCCCGCAACGACCGGTGGGGCCGCACCTACGAGTCGTTCGGGGAGAAGCCCGAGCTGCCCGTGCAGATGGCCACGATCATCGACGGCTACCAGGGCAAGGGCGTGCTGGCCACGGCCAAGCACTACGTCGGCGACGGCGGCACGACCGGCGGCGTCGACCAGGGCGACACCCAGCTGTCCGAGGCGGAGCTGCGCGCCGTGCACCTGCCGCCGTTCACCGAGGCCGTGCGGCGCAACGTCGCGTCGGTGATGGTGTCGTACTCCTCCTGGAACGGCCAGAAGCTGCACGGCAACGACTACCTCATCACCACCGTCCTCAAGGGCGAGCTGGGCTTCAAGGGCTTCGTCGTGTCCGACTGGAACGGCATCGACCAGATCGAGGGCGGCACCGGGTTCACCGCCTCCGAGGTCCGCCGCGCGGTCAACGCCGGCATCGACATGGTCATGGTGCCCACCGAGTGGAAGTCGTTCATCACCACGCTGCGGGCCGAGGTGCAGGCCGGCCGGGTGACGACGGCCCGCATCGACGACGCCAACCGGCGGATCCTGACGAAGAAGTTCGAGTACGGGCTGTTCGAGAAGCCCCTCGCCGACCGCACGTTCACCCCGACCGTCGGCAGCGCCGCCCACCGCGCCGTGGCCCGCCAGGCCGTCCGCGAGTCGCAGGTGCTGCTGAAGAACACCGGCAACGTGCTGCCCCTCGCGAAGAACGGCGGGCGCTACTTCGTCGCCGGCAAGAGCGCCGACAACATCGGCAACCAGAGCGGCGGCTGGACGATCAGCTGGCAGGGCGCGAGCGGCCAGACCACCACCGGCACCACGATCCTGCAGGGCATCCGCGCCGCCGCGCCCGGCTCGACGGTGCAGTACAACGCGACCGGCGCCGGCATCGACGGCTCCTACACGGCGGCGATCGCGGTCATCGGCGAGACCCCCTACGCGGAGGGCCAGGGCGACCGGCCCGGCTCCCTCGGCCTGGACGCGACCGACCTGCAGGCGCTCAACACGCTCAAGGCGTCGGGCGTCCCGGTCGTGGTCGTCCTCGTCTCCGGCCGCCCGCTCGACATCGCCGCGCAACTGCCCGACTGGCGCGCCCTGCTCGCCGCCTGGCTGCCCGGCACCGAGGGCGCCGGCGTCGCCGACGTCCTCTTCGGCGACCACAACCCGACCGGCAAGCTGCCTGTCACCTGGATGCAGACCGCGTCCCAGGAACCCATCAACGACGGCGACGGCAAGACACCGCTGTTCCCGTTCGGGTTCGGCCTGACCTACACCGGCACCGTCGAGTCACCCGGCCAGCCTGGCACCCCGGTCGCGTCGGCGGTCACGTCGACGTCGGCGTCGCTGACCTGGACCGCGCCGGCCTCCGGCAGCACCCCGACTGGCTACCGGGTGTACCGCGACAGCACCCTGCTGAGCACGGTCACCGGCCTGTCGTACCAGCTCACCGGCCTCACGCCGGGCACGACCACCCGGTACACGGTCGTCGCGGTCGACGCCGCCGGCCGCACGGGTCCCGCCTCGGCCGCGGTGACCGTGACCACGCCAGGCGCCGTCGAGTCGCCCGGCCAGCCAGGCACGCCCGTCGTGTCGGCGGTCACCTCGACCTCGGCGTCGCTGACCTGGACCGCGCCGGCCTCCGGCAGCACCCCGACCGGCTACCGGGTGTACCGCGACAGCACCCTGCTGAGCACGGTCACCGGCCTGTCGTACCAGCTCACGGGCCTCACGCCGGGCACGACCACCCGGTACACGGTCGTCGCGGTCGACGCCGCCGGCCGGACGGGCCCCGCCTCGGCGGCCGCGACGGTCACCACCCCGGGTGGCACCGATCCGACCGCGACCTGCGCGGTCACGTACACGGCGAGCGAGTGGGGCGGCGGCGGCTTCGGCGGCGCGGTGACGATCCGCAACACCGGCGGCACCCCGCTGTCCGCATGGACCCTGGCGTTCACGTTCCCCGGCAACCAGCGCGTCACCCAGGGCTGGTCGGCGACCTGGTCCCAGACCGGCGCCGCCGTCACCGCCCGCAACGAGTCCTGGAACGGCGCCCTCCCCGCCGGCGGCACCGTGTCGATCGGCTTCAACGGCTCGTACACCGGCACAAACCCCCGCCCGACTGCCTTCACCGTGAACGGAGCCGCCTGCACCGTCAGCTGAGCACCCGCGGTCGCTCCCGCAGCCGCCTGCCCCGCCCCTCCCCGGACCGCCACGCCACCTTGGTCCACCGGCGTGGCGGTCCGGCGTTCTCACCTCGTGCCCAGCCGGCGCGCGTCTCCAGCCGGTGTCCGGTAGCAGCGCCGGCGGATCCGTTTCCTCGTCAGGCCGGTGGTTGGCGGCGGCTTACGATGCCGGGGTGACGGTGTACGACGCTGCCGGGCGGTTGCCTGCGGTTGAGGTGGTGCGGCGGCGGTGCAAGGCGCTGGCGGTGCTTGACGCCATCGTCGGGGGTGACCACTACACCTACGACCGTGCGTGGGGCGGTGACGAGGCGGCGGCGATGCGTAACGGGAGCGGTGAGGAGTACGACATCGTCTTCACCGCCGGCGGGGGTGCCTTCGTCCGGGGTGTCTACCACGAGTCGTCGATGTTCAGGTACACGGACGGCGGGCTGTGGCCGGGGCTGCTCGACGGGCTTCCCCAGGAGTTCGAGGCCATGGCGGCCGAGCCCGCCTTCAGCGGCCCGGGTGGCACGCTCGACGCCACCTTCGTCCTGTGGCGGCGCGCCGGTGACGAGCGGTGGCACGCGGGGGAGGACATCGACTTCTCGCCCGCGGACGACGACGAGGTGGACCCGGACGGCTCGTGGCTGCTGGACGTCCTCTTCGACGACATCGCCGAGCAGTACTGCACGTACGCCGAGGAGGTGCACGAGGTCGTCCTGCCCAGGGCCGCGGTCGGGCACGTCGTCGCGTTCCTGCCGCTGACCGATGCGGTGATCCGGGCGATCAACCCGGCGGCCGCACCGGGTCACGTCCGCGCGGCGGCCGAGAAGTACGGGTACCCCCTCGAAGCGGACCGGTAGCCGGCGTCACAGCTGCCAGACCGACACCCGCTCGCGGTGGCAGGCCAGCAGGGTGGCGGTGGCCAGGCACTTCGGCGGGGCCGGCCAGTGCTCGGTGCGGCCCAGGACGGTCACCGCGCCGGTGGTGAGGTCGAGGCGGGCGACCAGCGAGCCGCCGGGGTTGCGGCCGGTCACCAGGGCGGCGTGGCCCGGGAGCGCGGCGACGACGTCCCACGGGCCGAAGCGGCGCACGACCCGGCCGGTGGTGGCGTCGAGCACGACGGCGCCGAGCGCCGGGTCGGCGGTGTCGGGGGTGGGTTCGGTCGCCCACATGAGGCCGTCGCCGAACGGGCCGAGGTCGGTCCAGCCGGTGATGCTCCACCGCGGGTCGCCGGTGTCGGGGTCCACCACCGTGGTCCGGCCGACGGTGCCGGTGCACAGCAGGGTCCCGCACCACCACAGGCCGCCGGCGGCCGCCATGGCGGTGCGCTGCCAGAGGCGGCGGCCGGTCGTCAGGTCGTACACGGCGCTGTCCAGCAGCGTGGTGCGCTCGAAGTGGTAGACGAGCAGCCGGTCGCCGGCGACGTCGAAGCCGTCGACCGCGCCGAGGCCGGGCAGCGCGACCGTGCGCACGACCGCGGCCGAGCCGGCGTCGCGGATGAGCAGCGTGCCGTCGGGGTCGAGGTCGGCGATCTCCCGCCGGCCGCCGGCCGCCGCCAGGACGCGGCGGACCGAGGGCGTGCCGAGCTGCCAGCGGACCTCGCCGGTGCGGACGTCGAGGCCGAGGAGGCGCCCGTCGATCACGTCGTCCGCGCGGGCGAGCAGCAGCCCCGGCGGGCCTTCACCGGACGGCGGCGACGGCACGGACCCGTCGCGCCGCCAGACCTCGGTGCCCGTCGCGGCGTCGAGGCCGACGAGGGCGGCCGTGCGAGTCGCCGGCTCCTCGACGGCGAGGACCACGCGGCCGTGCGAGGCGGCCAGCAGCCGCGCGCCGGGCTCGACCGGGACGCTCCAGCGGCGGGTGCCGCCCGGCATCCGGTACGCCGCCATGGCGGTCCGCATCAGCAGGACCAGGGTGTCGCCGTCGGCGCGCATGTCGCCGATCCCGTCGCCCTCCAGCACCACCGACGGGGCCGGCGGCCCCGACGCGGGGTCGGCCGTCATCGGACCGCTGCCGGGCAGGACCAGCACCATGACGAGCAGCCCCGGCAACCACCAGGGGCGGCGTGCCGGCGCCGCCCGCACCGGGCCGGGCGCATCGAGGTCGATCACCGCATCAGTGTCACTCAGCACGGACCGCGCGGATACCGCGCGGCCGAAAGCCGGGCACGGCGGCGACGGCGATCAGGGCTCCCGCCGCGGCAGCCCCGGCGGTCAGCCCGAAGGCCCACGCGAACGAGCCGCTGGTCAGGACCAGGGTGAGCAGGGCGATCGTCACCGCGCCGGCCAGGTACTGGGACGTGGTCAGGACGGCGCCCGCCGAGGACTGGTGCGCCGCCGGGACGTCGCGGGCGCCGAGGACGAACATCGCGGTGTAGACCATGCCGTGGGCGAAACCGGTGACCAGCAGCCCCGGCAGGAGGCCGCCGGCGTAGGAGCCGCCGGCGAACACCGCCAGCCAGGCCAGGCCCGCGGCGGCCAGGGCGAAGCCGGCGGACAGGACGGCGGGGGAGCCGAACCGGCGCACCGCCCGGCCGGTCACGGCGCTGCCCACCGTGACCAGGGCGGCCAGGGGCAGGAACGCCAGGCCGGCGCGGAGCGGGGAATAGCCGCGGGACGTCTGCAGGAGCAGGGTCACGACGTAGAACTCCGCGCCGACGCTGGCCATGTAGAGCGCGGTCGCCGCCACGCCCACCCGCAGGCTGCGGATCCGGCGCAGCGCCAGCGGGATGAGCGGGGTGCGCGAGGTGCGCTCGTGCAGCGCGAAGCCGGCGCCGAGCAGCACCGCCACCACGGCGGAGAGCAGCAGCGCGGCGCCCGGGAAGGTCAGCGCCAGCACCGCGGCGAGGGCCGCGCCGGTGCCGAGCAGCGCGCCCGGCAGCGGGATCCGGGCGCCGCCGCGCGGGGAGGGGCGCAGCAGCCACGCGAGGCCGCCGAGGGCGCACAGCAGGGTCACCGGGACGTTGACGAAGAAGGTCCAGCGCCAGGACAGGCGGGTGAGGGCGCCGCCCAGCACGACACCCGCGGCGAGACCCGAGGCGCCGACGGCACCCCAGACGGACAGCGCCCGGGCCCGCGCGACGAAGAGGGTGCCGAGCAGGCCGAGGACCGCCGGTTGCAGCAGCGCGGCGGCGACCCCCTGGGCGAAGCGGGCGGCCAGCAGGACCTCGCCGTTCCCGGCGAGACCACCGGCGACCGAGGCGGCGCCGAACAGGACCGTCGCCGCGACGAAGAGGCGGCCCGCCCCGACCCGGTCGGCGAGCCGGCCGCCGAAGAGGAGGAAGCCGGCGAACGGCACCGCGTACGCGCTCACCACCCACTGCGCGGCCGTCAGCGACAGGTCCAGATCGGCGGCGATCGCGGGCAGCGCCACGTAGACGATCGAGTAGTCCAGGGCCAGGAGGAACTGCGCGAGGGACAGCAGGAGCAGTGGCATGCCCGCATCGTCGGAGGTTCACACTGATGTGAAGGTCAAGCGGAACGCGAGGGTGAGTGAGCATGCGCATAGGTGAGTTGTCCCGCCGGACGGGTATCCCGGCCCGCCTGCTGCGCTATTACGAGGAGCAGGGCCTGCTGACGCCGGAGCGGAAGGACAACGGGTACCGCGACTACGCCGAACACCTCGTCGACCGGGTGCAGCAGATCCGTGGGCTGCTCGACGCCGGCCTGCCGACCCGGGTCATCCGGGAGGTGCTGCCGTGCACCGACAACCCGTGCACGATCACGGTCTCCGACGCCAGCGACGAGCTGATCGCGCTGCTGACGGCCGAGCGCGACAGGATGGACGCGCGGATCGCGTGCCTGGCCCGCAACCGCGACGCCATCGCCGCGTACCTCAAGAAGGTGGAGGACAACCTTTCGCCGGGACGGCGTCGTTGACCGCAGGGGACCGCCCCGGGGGAGGGGACCGTTGGACGACTTCGAGGCGTACGTGAGCGCGGCCTGGCCGCGGCTGCTGCGCTCGGCCTGGCTGCTGACGCACGACTGGCACCGGGCCGAGGATCTGGTGCAGACCGTCCTGGCCCGGGCGTACGGGCGCTGGCCGCGGATCCGCGACGGCGCGCCGGACGCGTACCTGCGGGCGATGCTCGCCAGCACGTACCTGAGCTGGTGGCGCCGCAAGTGGCGCGGCGAGCTGCCGACGGAGCGGCTGCCGGAGCTGCCGGCGGGCGGGGGTGAGCTCGAGGGGGTGGAGCTGCGCCACCTGCTCGCCGGTGCCCTCGCCCGGCTGCCGAGGCAGCAGCGGGCCGTGCTGATGCTGCGCTTCCACGGCGACTTCACCGAGACCGACACGGCCCGCGCCCTCGGCCTGAAGCTCGGCACCGTCAAGTCGCACACGGCCCGGGCCCTGGCGGCGCTGCGCAACGATCCGCAACTGCTGGCACTGCTGAGCGAGGGGGTGCGCCGATGAGCGACGAGCAGGTCACCGACCTCTTGGAACGGGCGGTCGCCGAGGTGCCGCCGGCGCTGCTGCAGGCGCCGCACGCCGGGATCCGCCGCCGGATCCGCCGGCGTCGCATCGCCCGGTCGGGGGCCGTGGTGGCCGCCGCCCTCGCGGTGCTGGCGGGGTTCGCCGCCGTGCCCACCGGCGGGGCGCCCGACGTGCCCACCGGCGGACCGGCCGCGCCCACGGGCCGGGCGTGGGTGCCGCAGGTCCCGTGGGACGTGGCGCGGATCGACCGCTCCGGCACCCGGATCACCGTGTACGCGGCGCCGCTGCCCGGCAAGTGCGTCGAGCGGGACCCGGCGGACGACCGGGTCGAGTGGGCGGACAACAGGGTCACGCTGCACCTCGCCGGCTCGTACGCCGGCTGCGGCGACGACAGTCAGCCGGCGTCGCGGACGTTCGAGCTGCCCCAGGCGGTCGGCGGCCGGGGCATCGTGGACGGCCGGGAGCCCCTGGAGCCGCGGGTCCTGGTCCGCGCCGCGGACCTGCCCGACCTGGCGGCCGGCGGCTGGACCGAGCTCCCGGCCGTCCGGCTCCACAGCGTGCTGGTGTGGCGCTTCACCCGGCCCGGCGGCCCGGACCTGGCGCTGCGTGCCTACCGCCTGAGCCCGGGCGTCACCCTCTCGGAACCCGACCACACGCTGCGGCTCGGCAGCCGGACGGCGGCCGTCTACGACCGTCCCGGCGACCGGTCGGCGGGCTGGTGGTCCGACGACCACCAGGTCTGGTACACGATCACGGTCGTCGATCCGGCGATCGGAAAATCCGGGTTCGACGCCGTGCTGCGTGGTATGACCTGGGCGTGACCACACCCCTGACCCAGCCCGTCATCGAGGTGGCGACCCCCGCGCATCGGGACGCGGTGGTCGCCACCGTCGTCGCCGCGTTCGCCGCCGACCCCGCGTTCCGCTTCTTCTACCCGGACGACGCCACCTTCGAAGGCGACGCGGCGGCGCTCGCCGGCGGGCTCTTCGACGCGCGGGTCGGCCACGGCACCGTCTGGGTCGCCGACGGGGGAGCGGCCGTCGCGATGTGGGACGGGCCGGACGCGCCGCCGTCGGGTCACGTGCCGACCGGGCGGTTCGCCGTGTACGAGGACGCCGTCGCCGCCGTGATGCCGACGCACCGGCGCTGGTACCTCGGGGTCCTCGCCTGCCACCCGGAGCACCGCGGCCGGCGCCTCGCCCGGGCCGCGATGGCACCGGCCCTGCGGCGGGCGGCGGAGGACGGGTTGCCCGCGCTGCTGGAGACCTCCAATCCCGTCAACGTCGAGGTGTACCGCCGCGCCGGATTCGACGTCGTCGAGCACCTGACCGTCGACGGCCGGCTGCCGGTCTGGATCATGCGCCGCCCGCAGGCCTGACCTGGGGAGAGCGCTCCCCGCGCCACGCATATCAGGGTTCGTCACTACTCCACGCAGCGTTGACGGCCCGTGAGCTGCTGGTAGTCGATGTTTGGAGAGCGCTCTCCCATTCGCGCCGAAGCATTGACACGACTCGACCAAGGGTCCACAGTGACCGGATGAGAGAGCGCTCTCTCATCACCCCGTAACACACTGGTCACCCGAGCGACACGAATGGAGCTCCCTATGCCTTGGTCGGCACCCGCCCCCGGCCATCGACGTCTCTCACGATTTACGACCGGCCGGCGCGCCATGCGCACCGGCGCCATCGCCACCGCGGTGGCCGCGATGCTGTGCACCTACATCGTGCTGGTCGTGACCCGCGCCGACGCCGCGGAGACCCTGCTGTCGCAGGGCAAGCCCACCACCGCCTCGTCGACGGAGAACGCCGGCTCCCCCGCCTCCAACGCGACTGACGGCAACACCGGCACCCGCTGGTCGAGCGCGTTCAGTGACCCGCAGTGGATCCAGGTCGACCTGGGCTCCACGCAGACCATCACCCGCGTGGCGCTCAACTGGGAAGCCGCCTACGCCACCGCGTACCAGATCCAGACCTCCGCCAACGGCACGACCTGGACGCAGATCTACGCCACCACGACCTCCACCGGCGGCAACCAGAGCCTCACCGTCAACGGCTCCGGCCGCTACGTGCGGGTCAACACCACCGCCCGGGCGACGCAGTACGGCGTGTCGCTGTGGGAGTTCCAGGTGTACGGCGGCAGCACGCCGTCCGGCTGCGGCACCGCCAACGTGGCGCAGGGCAAGACGGCCACCGCCTCCTCGACGGAGAACGCCGGCACGCCCGCCGCGTCCGCGTTCGACGGCAACAACGGCACCCGCTGGTCCAGCGCCGCGTCCGACCCGCAGTGGCTGCAGGTCGACCTCGGCACCACCCAGGCCATCTGTGGCGTGACCCTGAACTGGGAGGCGGCCTACGCGACCGCGTTCCAGATCCAGACGTCCACCAACGGCACCACCTGGACGCAGATCTACGGCACGACCACCGGCACCGGCGGCGTGCAGGACCTGACCGTCACCGGCTCCGGCCGGTACGTGCGCATCAACGGCACCGCGCGGGCCACGCAGTGGGGCTACTCGCTGTGGGAGGTCCAGGTCCGCGTGCAGGGCGCGCCGCCCACCACGAACGACACCCCGAGCAGCAGCCCGAGCCAGAGCCCGAGCCAGCCGCCCGGCAACACGGTCCTGCTGTCGTACAAGAAGCCGGGCTTCGCGTCGACCTCGCAGAACGACAGCAACTGCAACCCGTGCACGCCGGACAAGGCGTTCGACAACGACCCGGCGAGCCGCTGGGCGACGAACCCGACCGGTGGCTGGGTCGACCCGGGCTGGATCTACGTCGACCTCGGCGCGACCGCGCAGATCAAGCAGGTCGTGCTGCAGTGGGACCCGGCGTACGCCGTGTCGTACCAGATCCAGACCTCCAACGACGCCGCCAACTGGACGTCGATCTACAACACCACGACGGGCAAGGGCTTCAAGGAGACCCTGAACGTCACCGGCACCGGCCGCTACGTGCGTATGTACGGCACGCAGCGCTCCAACGGCTACGGCTACTCGCTGTGGGAGTTCAAGGTGTACGGCACCGGCGGCCAGCCGGTCCAGCCGCCGGCGAACCCCGCCGACCCGATCTTCCCGGCGACGAACCTGGTGTGGTCCGACGAGTTCAACACCGGCACCAACGTCGACACCTCCAAGTGGACGATCGACCCCGGCACCGGCCAGAACGGTGAGATCCAGTACTACACGAACCTGGAGAACACCAGCATCCAGGGCGGCTCGCTGGTCATCGAGGCCCGCAAGCAGACCCTCGGCGGCCGCGACTACACCTCGGGCCGGATCAACACCAGCAACAAGTTCTCCACCCAGTACGGCCGGGTCGAGGCCCGGATCAAGGTCCCGAAGGGCAACGGCCTCTGGCCCGCGTTCTGGATGATGGGCACCGACTTCCTGACCGGCCGCCCCTGGCCGTACAACGGCGAGATCGACATCATGGAGATCCTCGGCAAGAACACCAACGAGATCTACTCGACGCTGCACGCGCCGGCCTACAACGGCGGCGGCGGCTACGGCCAGAAGATCTCCACGGTCGACCTGTCGCTGGACTACCACGTCTACTCGACCGAGTGGGACAGCAAGCACATGACCTTCCGCGTCGACAACCAGGTCATCCTGGTCGCCGACAAGGACACGGTCGAGACGACCCGCGGCCCGTGGGTGTACGACCACCAGTTCTACCTGATCCTCAACCTCGCGGTCGGCGGTGACTTCCCGGGCCCGATCGACGCCACCACGCCGTTCCCGTCCCGGATGTACGTCGACTACGTGCGGGTCTACAAGTGAGCGCCCGGGTCCTGGGGAGGGGCCTGACCAGGAAGTTCCTGATCGGGCTGGCGCTCACCGCACTGGTTGGCACGTACGCTTCGGTCCGTGCGTTCTCCGCGGACGCCGCTGAGATCCCGATTTCCCAAGGGAAGCCGGTCACGGCGTCGTCCGTGGAGAACGGGGGCGCCGCCGCCGCGAACGCGGTGGACGGCAACGGGGGCACCCGGTGGTCGAGCGCGTTCAGCGACCCGCAGTGGCTGCAGGTCGACCTGGGCGCGCCCGCCACGATCACCAGCGTGGTGATCAACTGGGAGGCCGCGTACGCCCGCGACTTCACCATCCAGACGTCGGCCAACGGCACCTCGTGGACGACGATCAACACCACCGTCAACGGCACCGGCGGCGTGCAGACGCTGAACGTGTCCGGCTCCGGCCGGTACGTGAAGCTGAACACGACCCGGCGGGCCACGCAGTACGGCGTGTCGCTGTGGGAGTTCCAGGTGTTCGGGACCGGCGGCAGCACGCCGACGAACAACCCGACCACCATCCCGCCGGGCGCGGTCCGGGTCGCGGAGTTCCTCGCCGACTGCCCGTTCAGCCACCGGCTGCCGGACGACCCGATCGTCTTCCCCGGCCTGCCCGGCGCGTCGCACATGCACAGCTTCTTCGGCAGCACCGTCACCAACGGCAACTCGACGGTCAACGACCTCGCCAACGGCCCGAGCAACTGCAACCCGGCCGTCGACAAGTCCTCGTACTGGGTGCCCACCCTGTACCAGGACGGGGTCGCGAAGGAGCCGGTGATCACCACCTTCTACTACCTCGGTGAAGGCGTCAGCGACGCCGTGCGGGAGCAGACCCAGCCGCTGCCCTTCGGGCTGCGGATCGTCGCCGGCAACGCGAAGGCGACGGCACCCGACGCGACCACCATCTCCCGCTGGTCCTGCCTGCACCACAACGAGTCCGGCGCGGGGAAGGACTTCATCAACTGCCCGGCCGACTCGATGCTGGAGTCGTACCTCGACTTCCCGCAGTGCTGGAACGGCCGCGACCTCGACTCCGCCGACCACAAGAGCCACATGGCCTACCCCGTCAACGGCGCCTGCCCGTCCACCCACCCGGTGCCGGTGCCCAAGCTGCGGCAGGTCCTGCGGTACCCGGTGAACGGTGACCCGTCGAGGATCCGGCTCAGCTCGGGTGCCGGGTTCACGATGCACGGCGACTTCTTCAACGCCTGGCCGCAGGCCGAGATGGAGCGCCGGGTCGCGTACTGCATCCGCCTGAAAGTCAAGTGCGGCGCCAACGGCACCGCGTAAGTTTCTGAATCTGGCCGTGGATGGACGAGACGCAAGCGCCGTCCATCCACGGCTCCCTTTTCCCACCGCGCGGGGGCACGATCTACCGTGAGAACCATGACGGGCAGCGACACGCGACCACCGACGCTGGAACAGGTCGCCAACTACGCCGGGGTCTCCCGCGCCACGGTCTCCCGCGTGATCAACGGGGTGCAGACCGTCGACCCTGAGCTGCGGCGCACCGTCGAGCGGGCGATCGCCGCGACGGGCTACGTGCCCAACCTCGCCGCCCGCTCGCTCGTCACCCGCCGCACCGACTCGATCGCGCTCGTGGTGTCGGAGCCGGAGAACCGCGGCTACGAGACGCCGTTCCTCACCCGTACCTTCACCGACCCCTACCTGGGCCGGGTCACCGCGGGGGCGCAGGAGGTGCTCCGCCCGCTCGGCATCCACCTGGTCATCTTCCTGGCCGACCCGCCCGCCCGCGAGCACGTCATGCGGTATCTGCGGCAGGGCCACGTCGACGGCGCACTGCTCATCTCCAGCCACGTCGACGACCCGCTCCCGAGCCAGCTCGTCGACCTCGGCGTGCCCTGTGTCCTGTCGTGCCGGCCCGGCCGGCCCGTCCACACCAGCTTCGTCGACGTCGACCAGCGTGCCGGCGTCCGGCTCGCCGTGGACCGCCTGGCCGCCCTGGGCCGCCGCTGCATCGCCACCATCACCGGCCCCCTCGACATGCCCGCCGCCCAGGACCGCCTCGCCGGCTTCCACGCCGCCGTCGCCGCCCACGGCCAGGCCGACGCCCCCCACGTCGAGGGCGACTTCACCCGCGGCGGCGGCGAGCGCGCCGCCCGTGCGCTGCTGGCCTCCCACCCCGACGTCGACGGCATCTTCGTCGCCAACGACCTGATGGCCGACGGTGCGCTCCGCGTCATCCAGGAGTCCGGCCGCACCGTCCCGGACGACGTCGCGGTCATCGGCTTCGACGACAGCACCGCCGCCCTCGAGTGCCACCCCCAGCTGAGCACCGTCCGCCAGCCCGTCGAGGAGATGGCCGGCGAGATGGCCCAACTCCTGCTCACCCGGATCCGCGAACCCGGCCGCTCCCCGCGCTCGGTCATCTTCAACCCGGAGCTGATCCTCCGCGCCTCCGCCTGACCCGCGCGGGCCGTCAGGTCAGGTCGGACAGGGCGGCGGCGAGGATGGTGACGCCCTCCTCGATGGCGGGCTCGGAGAGGTGGCCGTAGCCGAACAGCAGGCCCGGCGGGCCGGGGGCCAGGCGGAAGCGGCCGACGCCGTACACGGTGAGCCCTCGCGCCAGCGCGGCGGCCTCCACCGCTTCCTCCGGCAGGCCGGGCGGAAGCCACGCGACGAGGTGCTGGCCGGCCGCGATCCCGACGGGGCGGAGCCGGGGCAGGTGCCTGGCGAGGGCGGTCAGCAGGGTGTCGCGGCGGCGCCGGTACAGGGGGCGCATCCGCCGCAGGTGCCGGTCGAACTCGCCGCCGGCGAGGAAGTCCGCGAAGGTCAACTGGTCGATCGCCGGGGAGCCGCGGTCGGCGAGCACCTTCGCCTCGACGACCGGGGCGACGAGGTGCGGCGGCAGGACCATCCAGCCGAGCCGCAGGCCGGGCGCGAGGGTCTTGCTGGCGGAGCCGACGTACGCGACGCGGTCCGGGGCGAGGCCCTGCATGGCGCCGACGGCGGCCCGGTCGTAGCGGTACTCGGCGTCGTAGTCGTCCTCGATGACCAGCGCGCCGGTGGCGGCCCACCGGATGACGGCGGCGCGGGCGGCGGCGGGCAGGACACCGCCGGTCGGCCACTGGTGCGACGGGGTCAGCACGAGCGCGTCGGCGGCCACCCCCGCGAGGGCCGTGACGTCGACGCCGTCGGGGCCGACGGGGACGCCGGTTACGGTCATGCCGGACGCCAGCGCCAGGGCGCGGGCGTCGTCGTCGGAGGACGGGTCCTCGACGGCGAGGCGGGTGGCGCCGGCCGCGCGGAGCACCTGGATCAGCAGGTTCGCCGCCTGCGCGTAGCCGCCGCAGATCACGATCGTCTCGGGGCGGGCGTCGGTGCCACGGACCCGGTTGAGGTAGTCGGCGAGGGCGGCCCGCAGCTCGGGGGTGCCCTGGCCGCTGGTGTAGCCGAGCCGGTCGGTGGGCGCGGTCGTCAGCACCCGCCGGACGGAGCGCAGCCACGCGGCGCGGGGGAAGCGCGACACGTCGGTGCGCCCGTAGCCGAAGCTGATCCGGGCCGGCGGCTCGACCTGGCGTGGCGGCGCGGCCGTGGGAGCCGGTCCGGTGGCGATCGTGGTGTACCCGCCGGACCGGCTGGTCAGGTACCCCTCGGCGGTCAGCTGCTCGTACGCCGTGACGACGACCCCACGGGAGACACCGAGCGACGCGGCGAGCGCCCGGCTGGACGGCAGCGCGCTGCCCACGGCGAGCCGGCCGCCGCGGATGCCCGTCCTGATCGCCGTCTCCAGCTGGCGGTGCAGCGGCCCGCCGGCGGGGTCGAGCGCGACGAGCAGCTCCGGATTGGTCCTCTCACGAGCCACAAGAACGGACCTTACCGCGGGGTCCAATCGGCGGGAAGCTCGACGCATGACGACAGGGACAGCAGAGGTGCTCCGGCCCGGCGACCGCGGTTACGACGACGCCCGGCAGGTGTGGAACGCGATGTTCGACCGCCGGCCCGCGATGATCGTGCGGTGCCGGACGGTCCAGGACGTGGCCGGCGCGGTCCGGGTCGCCCGCGAGCGGGACCTGGAGATCTCGGTGCGGTGCGGCGGGCACAGCGCGGCCGGGTTCGGCGTCACCGACGGCGGCCTGATGATCGACCTGACGCCGATGGGGCGGGCGAGCGTCGACCCGGCCCGGCGCCGCGCGTACGTGCAGGGCGGTGCGCTGCTGGGCGCCCTCGACGACGCGGCGCAGCGCTACGGCCTGGCCACCACGGCGGGCAACGTGTCGCACACCGGCGTCGGCGGCCTCACACTCGGCGGCGGCATGGGCTGGCTCGCCCGGCAGCACGGTCTCGCCTGCGACAACGTCGTCTCCTACGAGCTCGTCACGGCGGACGGATCCGTCGAGCGGGTCACCGACGGGGAGCTGTTCTGGGGGCTGAAGGGCGGCGGCGGCAACTTCGGGATCGTCACCGGGTTCGAGTTCGCGCTGCACGACACGGGCACCGAGGCGCTCGTCGTGGAGGCGACGTTCACCGGCGCCGCCCGGCACGCGGCGATGCGCCGGTGGCGCGACGAGCATCTCACCGCGCCGCGGCAGGCGACGTTCACCGCGTGGAGCGCCCCCGGCACCCTGACCCTCGGCTATGTCTGGGTGGGTCCGGGTTCCTTCTCCCCGGCGTTCCTCCAGGGTGGCGCCGTGACATGGCAGCCCATGTCGTACCTGCAACTGCAGCGCCGCGAGGACAGCTCGGGCCGGCACGCGCTGCGCCGGTACGGGCGCTCGCACTACCTCAAGTCGATGCCCGACGCGGCGGTCGACGCCTTCATCGCCGCCGGCGAGCACTGCGGCGCGGGCCTGCAGGGGTACGGCGGCGCCATCGCCGACGTCGCCGAGGACGCCACCGCGTTCGGCCACCGGGACACCATGTTCGAGTTCGGCGCCGGCTCCTCGTGGACCGACCCCGCTCAGGACGGCGCCCGCCGGGCCGCGGCACGGGCCGCGGCGGCGCTGCTCGAGCCCTTCGCCGGCGGCGTCTACGTCAACTCGCTGGGGGACGAGGGCGCGGCGGGGGTGCGCCGCGCGTACCCGCCGGCGAAGCTGGCCCGGCTGACCGCGCTGAAGGACCGCTACGACCCGGACAACGTCTTCCACCTGAACCAGAACATCCCGCCGTCTGCCGCCCGTTTTTGTCGTACCCCGCCGGCATGATGACCGGCATGACACCCGACGTGCGGGAATCGATGACCGCGCTGCTCGCCCTTCCCTCCCCGACGCCCGACGACGTCGACTGGGCCGGGTTCGAGCACTTCTATGGCAGGGCCGATGACGTGCCGGCGCTGCTGCGGGGCCTGCTGGACCCCGATCCGGAGACGGCTGAGCGCAGCCTCGCCACGCTGGGGAACAGGGTGTGTCATCAGGGTGGCAGCAGCGCGCCGGCGGCGCTGGCGGTGCCGTTCCTGATCCGTGCGGCGGCCGGTCCGGGCGTCCACGGCCGGGAGGGTCTGCTGCTGCTGGCGGCTCAGGCCGTCCGCTCCGACCGGTCGGGGCAGGCCTTGCGTTCCGACCTGCTCCGGGTCGCCGACGACGGCGACAGCTTCGGCGGCCCGTCACCCGAGGCGGCCCGCGCCGCCGTGCTCGCCGGCGTGCCTTCGCTGCTGCCGTTGCTCGACGACGCCGGTCCCGGCAGCCGGTCGGCGGCGGCGTTTGCGCTGGCCACGGTGTCACCGGTCGGCTCGCCCGAGGTGGCGGCGGCACTGCGCGGGCGGCTGGCGGTGGAGGCCGACCCGGTGGTGCGGATCTGCCTGGTGCTGGCCGTCGCGCAGCTGGCCCTCGACCACGGCGACGCTGCGGAGGTCGTCGCCTGGGCCGGGGATCTGTTCGGCGGCGAGGTCCATCCGCTCGACGTGCGGTTCGCCGCCGGGCTCGCCTGGCTGTGCGCGACCCCGGCGGCGCCGCCGGAGCCACTGCTGCGGCTGCTGCTGGCCGGAGCCGGCGCGGCGGAGGCCTGGATGCGGCGGGTGCCATGGGTGAGCCAGCAGCTGGACCACGGCATGGGCGCGTGGCTCGTGGCGTTGCTCGGTGACATGCACGAGTTCCCGCTGCGGCCGGATCCGGTGGGCCGGCCGGCGGCGGAGGGGCGCGAGGCGGCCGGCCGGTTCACGGCGGCGCTGACGACGCACGAGGATCCGGCGGTCGTGGTGTCGGCGTGCGAGGCGGCGGCACGGCAGGTCAGGATGTGGCGGGACGAGACGGGGGCGATGCTCGAGCTGCTCGCGGAGTGTCTCCATCACCCGAGCCGCGCGGTGCGGTCGGCGGCCGGCTCGCGCCTCGCGCGGTGCGGCGCCGTCCCGGACCGGGTCGCCGACCGGGTCGCGACCGTGCTCGACCACGACGACGATCCGGAGCTGCGGGGATGGGCCGCGCTCACCCTCGCCCACCGCGGCGACGCCCGCGCGGTCGCGCCGCTGATCGACCTGCTCACCGCCGGCACCTGCGCGCTGCCGGAAGGGTGGATCTGGATGGACAGGACGCCACAGCGGCTGCTGGACCTGATGCGGCCGCACGCGGCCGCGCTGCTGCCCGCGGTCGTGCACCGGCTCACCGCCGGCGACACCGACGGCTGGCGGCACGTCCGGCAGGACCTCGTCGCCGGGCTGTCCAGCTGGCGGGAGGACGCCGCGGGCGCCGCCGAAGCGCTCGCCCGCCTGCTCGGCGACGCGGAGTTCGACCGGACGGCCGGCCATGCGTCCGGGCACAAGGCCGTGGCCACGGCGCTCGGCAGGATCGGGCCGGCGGCCGGCGTCGCGGTGCCCGCGTTGGATCGGCTTGCCGCTGGCGTCGCGGTGCCTGCACTGGATCGGCTTGCCGCTGGCGTCGTGGTGCCTGCACTGGATCGGCTTGCCGCTGGCGTCGTGGTGCTTGCGTTGGATCGGCTTGCCGACGGCACGGCGCCGGACTCCCTCGGCACCCTGCTCTGGGCGCGGTGGCGGATCACCGGTGAGGAGACCAGCGCGACCGCGGCGGCCCTCGCCCGGCTCGCCGCCGTCCCACTGGCCGACGTGACGGCGCTGTCGCTGCTCGCGGACATGGGTCCCGCCGCCGCGGGGCACGAGGCGGTGATCCGCGGCAGACTCACCGACTCCTTCGAGTGGGCCCGGGCCGAGGCAGCGAACGCCCTCTGGCGGTGCACCGCGGACGCGTCCGGCGCGCTGCCGGTTCTGACCGAGCTTGTCGACGGGGTTCCGTGGGCGCCGCTGTTCGGGGCCGGCCACGGGACGGTCGTCGGGTGTCTGGCCGACATCGGGCCGGCGGCGGCGCCGGCGGTCCCGGCGATGGTCGCGTTCCTTGACCGGGACCGCAGGCCGGGCACCGACGGGCCGCGGCACGACCCGGTCAGCTGGGACCAGCATGCGGTCGCCACCGTCAGGTCCGCCGTCCACCAGATCCGTGGCGGGCCGGCGCCGCGCGAGGTGCTCGCGGCCGCCGACGGCGGTTGACGTGGTGGACGGCAGCGTTCGGTAGCAGGGCGTGGCAGGCGCCGGACACGACGGGCCACCGGCCGTGCCGGTGGCCACGCGGCGGAGGTTGCGTAAGGGCAGGTCCCCGGAGCCCCGTCCAGGTCGTGGACGGCCTCGGTCTCTTGGCGACGGTCTGCGTTGATGGGCGGGGTCAGGCCTGCCTGGCGAGGTCGGCGAGCGGCGCGCCGGTGAGCCGGTAGATGGCGATGTCCTCGCCGAGCACGGAGGGGATCTCGGCGCCGATCGAGCGGTAGTAGGCGTCGACCGGGTCGTTGGTGGGCCGGCCCCACCACTGCATGTGGCGGTAGCCCCGCTCGGCGCAGACCGCGGCCACGGTGCTCAGCAGGGCGGTGTCGACGCCGGTGCCGACGGCGTCCTCGCGGATGTAGATGTCGTCGACGTGGATCGCGGTGCCGCGCCAGGTGCTGTAGACCAGCGCCCACAGGGTGTACCCGACGACGTCGCCGGTCTTGTCGTCGATCGCGAGGTGGGCCCAGGCGACGGGTGCGGGGCCGAACAGGGCGCGGCCGAGCTCGGCCTCGTCGGTGCTGATCTGGTCGGTCGCCTCCTCGCTGGCGGCCATGTCCAGCACCAGCGAGTGGAGCAGGCCGAGGTCGTCGGCGGTGACTTCACGAATCATGGCGGTCACGGTCGCACGTGTCCGGCCGGGGGGCACTGGGGCTTCCCCTAAACATCGGCCGCAATCCCTACCTTCGCGGGGGGTTCGGTGCCGACCATGGGTCATCGGCGGCGACTTCGGGGGCGTGGCCACCGCAACTCAGTGTCCACTGTGTCCACTGTGCGGAGAGGCGGCCTCGATGGAGGCGGTACGTTTCGATCTCAGCCCCTCGGAGATACCCGAGACCTGGTACAACATGGCCGCCGACCTCGACTACGTGGCGCCGGCGCTGAGCCCGGCGACGGGCGAGCCGGTGACCCGTGACGACATGCTGCGGACGATGCCGGAGGCGCTGGTCGACCAGGAGCTCAGCCGGGAGCCGGAGTTCGAGATCCCGGGTGAGGTGCGGCAGTTCTACGCGCAGTGGCGGCCCACGCCGCTGATCCGGGCCCGCAATCTGGAGAAGGCGCTGGACACGCCGGCGCGGATCTACTTCAAGTACGAGGGCGTGGGCCCGACCGGCAGTTTCAAGCCGAACTCGGCGATCCCGCAGGCGTACTACAACAAGCGGGCCGGCAAGTCGGGTCTGATCGCCGAGACCGGGGCCGGGCAGTGGGGCAGCGCGATCTCGTTCGCGGCGTCGCTGTTCGGCATGGCGGCCAAGGTCTTCATGGTGCGGGTGAGCTTCCAGCAGAAGCCGCACCATCGCTCGCTGATGCAGATGTTCGGGGCGAGCTGCACGCCGAGCCCGAGCACGGAGACCGAGGCCGGGCGCGCGGTGCTCGACGAGAACCCCGACTTCCCGGGCAGCCTGAGCGTCGCGAAGTCGGAGGCGTTGCAGGTCGCGTTCGCCGACCCGCGGTGGGGCTACACGCGCGGCAGCGCGCTGAACCACGTGTGCGCGCATCAGACCGTCATCGGCCAGGAAGCCATCGTGCAGATGGAGCGGGCCGGCGACTACCCGGACATCGTGGTGGCGTGCGCGGGCGGCGGCAGCAACCTCGCCGGCCTGGCGTTTCCGTTCCTGCGCGCGCGGCTGCACGGCGGGCCGGACGTGCGGCTGATCGCGGCGGAGCCGGCGGCGTGCCCGTCGCTGACGCAGGGCCGGATCGCCTACGACTACTCCGACACCGCCGGGCTCACCTCGCTGACCCGCACGCACACGCTGGGTCACAGGTTCGTGCCGCCGCCCGTGCACGCGGGTGGCCTGCGGGCGCACAACATCGCGCCGCTGGTCAGCCGGGTCGTGGAGGAGGGCCTGATGGAGGCGGTCGCGTTGCGCCAGCGGGACTGCTTCGAGGCGGGGGTGCTGTTCACCCGGACCGAGGGCATCGTGCCGGCCCCCGAGTCGACGCACGCGATCCGCGCCGCGGTCGACGAGGCACTGCGCGCCCGCGAGGAGGGCGTGACCAGGACGATCCTGTTCGGGCTCTCGGGGCACGGCAACTTCGACCTCAGCGCGTACGAGCGGTACCTCGGCGGCACGCTCGCCGACGACAGCATCGACCCGCAGGCCCTGGAGATCGGGCGCAACAGCATCCCGGTGCTGGCCGGAGCGGCGTCGTGAAGGGGCTCAGCGCGCTGCAGTTCGTCGCCCTGGGGATCATCTGGGGCTCCAGCTACCCGCTGATCAAGCTTGCCGGCGAGGAGCTGAGCCCGGGCCAGCAGGTGCTGGGCCGCCTGGTCCTCGGATCGGCGGTCCTGGTGCTCATCGCCGCGGTCACCCGGTCCCGGCTGCCACGGTTCGGGTTCGTGTGGGTGCACATCACCGTGACCACCGTGCTCGGCATGGTCGCCCCGTTCCTGCTGCTGGCCTGGGGCGAGCAGCGCACCAGCGCCTCGATGGCCGGCGTGCTCACCGCGGCCACCCCGCTGCTGACCCTCGCACTGGCCACCGTGCAGCTGCGCAGCGAGCGGGCGACGGTGCGGCGCACGGCCGGGGTGATCCTCGGGTTCGCCGGGATCGTGCTGGTGATGGCGCCGTGGTCCGAGCTGGGCGGCACGATCGGCGGCCAGCTGGCCTGCCTGGCCGTCGCCGGGATCTACGCCGCGCACGCCGTGTTCGTCCGCAAGTTCCTGTCCGACCGGGGCATCCCGCCGATCTCGTCGGCGACGGCCCAGACCCTCGTCGCGACGGTGCTGCTCGCCGTGCTGCAGCCGTTCCTCGGCTGGCACACCCCGTCGTCGGTCGGCTGGCACGTGGTGCTGAGCATCGTGTCGCTCGGCGTGTTCGGCACCGGCCTGGCGTACGTCCTCTACAACCGGCTGATCGCCGACATCGGCGCGACCGGCGCCTCCGCGGTGAACTACCTGGTCCCGTTCATCAGCCTGATCCTCAGCGCGGTGTTCCTCGGCGAGGCGATCACCTGGAACGTGCTGGTCGGTGGCGTGGTGATCGTGGCGAGCATCCTGCTCGGCGAGGACCAGCTGCGGCCCGGCGCCTGGCGGACCCAGTCCGGTCACGCGGAGGCCGCCGGTGATGCGACGCCCTCCGGTGGGGAGCCCTCCCGCGGCGGGGAGCCGGTCGCGGAAGCCGCACCCGCAGGCCGGGAGGCCTCATGACCGGGCGTGCGCTGGCCGACGCCGTGTACGCCGCGGCCCGGCTCGCTCCGGAGCGCACCGCCGTGTCGTACCGCGGCGGCGGGACCACATTCGCCGAGCTCATCGCCGCGAGTGAGACCGCCGTGGTGGCGCTGGACAAGCTGGACCTGCCGGCGGGGCAGCCGATCGCGGTCCACGCGGCGAAGTCGCCGCAGACCATCGCCCTGATCCTGGCCTGCTTCGCCGCCGACCGGCCGGTGCTGCTGCTCTCCGTCGACCTCGGCGCGCAGGTGGCCGGCAGCCTGGTCCAGCGGGCCGGGTGCGCGGGCGTCGCCGAAGCGACCGGCGACGGCGCCTTCGACTGGTCCCCAGCGCCGGTCCCGGGCGATGCGCCGGCCCTGCCGCCGGACACGTGCCTGATGCTGACCACGTCCGGCTCGACCGGCGTACCGAAGATCGTCCCGCTGGGCGGGCCGGCGCTGGGCCGCTTCACTGGCTGGGCCGCCGACACGTTCGAGCTGGGCGCCGGCACCCGGGTCCTCAGCTACGCACCGCTGAACTTCGACCTGAGCCTGCTCGACGTGTGGGCCACCCTCGGGCACGGCGGCACCGTCGTGCTCGTCGACCCCGATCGGGCGGCCAACCCCGCGTACCTGCTGGACCTCGTCACCACCGCCCGGCCGCACGTGGTGCAGGCGGTGCCGATGTTCTACCGGCTGCTCCTGGACGCCGCAGCCGCAGCCGCAGCCGCCGCAGCCGCCGCAGTCGCCGCCGCGGACGGCGGGGACGCGGTGCCAGACGTGCGGCACGTCGTGCTGACCGGCGACCACACGCCGCCCGCGCTGCGCGCCGCCCTGCCGGACCTGTTCCCCGCGGCGGTCCTGCACAACGTGTACGGCTGCACCGAGACCAACGACAGCTTCATCCACACGTTCGGCGCGGACGAGGCCCGGGACGGCGAGCCGCTACCGCTCGGGGCACCGCTCCCCGGCGTGCGGGCTCACCTGGCCGGCGACGACGGGGAGCCCTTCGACGGGCCCGGCACCGGCGAGCTGGTGGTGTCGACGCCGTTCCAGGCCGTCGGGTACCTGGCCGGCGACCGTTTCCCGGTCCGGGACGGCCACGCCTGGTACCGCACCGGCGACCTGGTCACCCGCGACGACCGCGGCCGGCTCGTGCTGGTCGGGCGCACCGACTTCCAGGTCAAGGTCCGCGGCGTGCGGATCAGCCTGGAGGAGGTCGAGCAGGTCCTGCTCGCCCACCCCGACGTCGCCGAGGCGGCCGTGGTCGCGCTGCCCGACGCCGCGGCCGGGGCCAGGATCACCGCCGTCGTGCGCCCCCGCTCCTCCGGGCTGACCGGCCTGCAGGTGCGCACCTGGTGCGCGCAACGCCTCACCCGCGCCGCCATCCCCGCGGTCTTCGACCTGCGCAGCGTCGCGCTGCCGGTCGGCGTCACCGGCAAGGTCGACCGCGCCCGCCTGAAGAAGGAACTGACCGTATGAGCAGCCACCAGCGCGAGATCAGCGAGTACCTCGTCACGCGGTACCTGCCCGGGACCCCGGCCACCGAGCTGCCGGGCGACTACGACCTGCTCGACAACGGAGTCGTCGACAGCCTCAGCCTGCTGGAGCTGGTCGGCTGGGTCAGCGAGCGGTACGCCGTCGCCCTCGACCAGATCGACCTGAACCCCGACGACTTCCGTTCGGTGGCGGCAGTCGACCGCTTCATCGCCCGCAACACCCGGGTCCGCGACGCCGCCTTAGCGGCAGAGAAGGAGTGACTCCATGATCGTCCGGGACCAGAGCCAGGCCAAGACGGTCGACTGGGGCAACGGCCTGAGCCGCCGGTACCTGCTGGAGGCCGACAAGATGGGCTTCACCGTCTGCCACACGACGGTGCGCCCGGGCACCAAGTCGCGGCTGCAGTACCGCCGGCACCTTGAGGCGTGCCTGTGCATCCGCGGCACGGGGCGGGTGGTCACCGCGGACGGCCAGGAGTTCGAGATCACCCCCGGCGTCATCTACGCCCTCGACGCGCACGACGCGCACTTCCTGATCGCCGACCCCGACAGCGAGCTCGAACTGATCAGCGTCTTCAACCCGCCGCTGATCGGCGACGAGGTCCACTCGCTGGACTCCGACGAGTACTCCCAATACTGAGATGGCCTGGTCCCGGGAACAACAGGAGCTGCACGACGCCGTGCTCGCGGTCGCCGCGACGCTGGGCACCGACCACGTCGAACGCGACGCGGCGGGCACCTTCGACACCGAAGGCTGGAAGAAGCTCGCCGAGCTGGGACTGTTCGGACTGCCGTTCGCCGAGCAGTACGGGGGACTGGCCCAGGACCTGCCGACCACGATGTACGCGCTGGAGGCCCTCGGCACGGCGTGCCGCGACGGGGGCCTGAGCTTCTCGGCGGTGACCCACCTGGTCAGCACCGGGGTGGCCCTGCACCGGTTCGGCTCGGCCGAGCTCAAGCGGCGGTACCTGCCGGACGTCTGCGCCGGCAGCGTCATCGGGGCGCACGCCGTCACCGAACCGGCGGGCGGCTCGGACATCACCCCGATGCGCACCACGGCGGTGCCCGACGGCGACGGCTTCGTCCTCAACGGCAGCAAGGCGTTCGTCAGCAACGGGCCGATCGCCGACGTCATCCTCGTCTACGCCCGCACCGGCAAGCTCGGCAACCCGGCCGCGATCAGCACGTTCCTGGTGCCGCGCGGCACCCCCGGGCTCAGCGTCGGCCAGCCGGTGGACAAGATGGGGCTGCGCACCTCGCCGCTGGCCGAGCTGTTCCTCGACGACGTCCGGGTGCCCCGCGCGAACCTGGTCGGCTCGCCGGGCGCCGGCCTGCTCATCCTCGACGCGGTGATGAAGTGGGAGATCCTCTGCGGCTTCGTCGTCAACCTCGGCGAGATGCGGCACCGGCTCGACCGCTGCGTGCAGTACGCCCGCACCCGGCGGCAGTTCGGCCAGCACATCGGCCACTACCAGTCGATCTCGCACCGGATCGTCGACATGGGCACCGACGTGGAGACCGCTCGCATGTGGCTCTACGGGACCGCCCGCAAGCTGGCCGCGGGCGGCAACGTGACCACCGACATCGCCCGCACCAAGCTGATCGTCAGCGAAAGCAACGTGCGCTCCGCTCTCGCGGCCGTGCAGATCTTCGGCGGCTACGGGTACACGACGGAGTACGGGCTGGAGAAGGAGCTGCGCAACTCGGTGTCCGGCACCATCTACTCCGGCACGTCGGAGATCCAGCGGGAGCGGCTCGCCGCCCTGATGGGCCTGCACCGCCCCTTGGAGGTGTCATGACGGCGAACCTGACCGGGCTCACCCGGCCCACGTACTTCCTGGACCACGACCACCCCGTCGTGGCCGGCTTCGCCGCCAAGGCCCTGGCCGGCCTGGACGAGGGCGCCACCGACGTCGACAAGGCGGTCCGGCTCTACTACGCCGTGCGCGACGGCATCCTGTACGACGTCTACCACGCCGACCTGAGCCGCGCCGGCCTGACCGCCAGCGCCGTCATCGGCCGCGGCCGCGGCTTCTGCCTGCACAAGTCCATCGTGTACGCGGCCGTGGTGCGCGCGGCCGGCATCCCCAGCCGCATCACCTACGGCGACGTGCGCAACCACCTCGCCTCGCCGCGGCTGCGCGACCTCGTCGGCGGTGACGTGTTCTTCCACAGCCTGACCACGGTGCACCTGGACGGGCGGTGGGTCAGGGCCACGCCGGTGTTCAACAAGCTGCTGTGCAGGCTCTACGGGATGGCGCCGCTGGAGTTCGACGGCCGCGCCGACAGCCTCTACCACCCGTTCGACGGAGACGGCAACCGGCACATGGAGTTCCTCAAGTTCTACGGCGACTTCGACGACGTGCCGTTCGACCTGGTCATCTCGACCATGCGCAGCAAGCACCCCAAGTTCCTGTCGAGCGCGTCCACGACCCCGTCCGGTTCGCTGATCGCCGAGGCGCCGTAGGGACCACGGCCGGCACCAGGGAGAAACAGCGACGGGCGCCACAGTCCGCCGGTGGAAAACGGGTTAATCCGGATCGCGAAGAAATACTAGGCTCCGGCGATGGCACTTGTGGAGGCTCGAGAACTGACCAAGGTCTTCCGCAGGCCGGACAAGGATCCGGGGCTGCGGGGGGCCGTCAAACATCTCTTCGTACGGCGGTTCGTGGACAAGACCGCCGTCGATCACGTCGACCTGACGATCGAGGCCGGTGAGGCCGTCGCGTACGTGGGGCCGAACGGCGCCGGGAAGTCGACGACCGTGAAGCTGCTCAGCGGGATCCTGATGCCGACCTCCGGTGAGGTCCGTATCGACGGGTTGTCGCCGCAGAAGGACCGGATCGCGATGTCGCACCGGATCGGCGTGCTGTTCGGGCAGCGGACGCAGCTCTGGTGGGACCTGCCGGTGTCGGAGTCCCTGGCGGTGCTGCGCGACGTGTACGGCATCGACCACGGCACGTTCCGCAAGCGCATGGCCAGGTTCGAGGACGTCCTGGAGCTCGGCGAGGTGCTGCCGGTCCTGGGCCGGAAGCTGTCGCTCGGGCAGCGGATGCGGGCCGACCTCGCCGCGGCGCTGCTGCACGACCCGCCGGTCGTGTACCTGGACGAGCCGACGATCGGGCTGGACCTCGCCGTGAAGGACCGGGTCCGGGAGTTCTTCCGGACGGTCCGCGACGAGGGCACCACGGTCATGCTGACCAGCCACGACCTCGGCGACATCGAAGGGTTCTGCCGGCGGCTCGTCATCATCGACGAGGGCAGGATCATCTTCGACGGGGACCTGGAGGCGGTGAAGGACGCGTTCGCCCGCGAGCGGATCCTCAACGTGCAGACGGAGACGGCGGTGCCGCTGGACGACGTCCGCGCCGCGCTGCCGGGCGCGACGATCGAGCCGGGCGAGGCGCCATCGCAGTTCGCGGTGCGGTTCGACCGGTTCGCGATGACCGCGGGACAGGTCGTCACGGCGCTCGCGCCGCTGGCGAACCTCGTCGACTTCGGTGTCGACGAGCCGTCCATCGAGGATGTCATCCGGCGGGTGTACAGCGGGGAACTGGTGCTCCAGTCATGAAGCCCTATCTCGCCCACGCCCGGGCGACGGCGTTGAGCGCGCTGGCGTACCGCGCCAACTTCCTGCTGTCGCTCGGTGGCGTCGCGTTCCAGCTCATCGCGCTGCTCGCCGTCTGGCGGGTGCTGCTCGCCGACGGCCCGGTCGGCGGGTTCGCGTGGCCGCAGATGCGCGCGTACCTGGTGGTCGCGTTCGCCTCCGGCGCCCTCGTCGGCGCGTTCGTCGACTTCCGCATGTCGCACCGGATCCGGTCCGGGCTCGTCGCGCTGGACCTGGTGAAGCCGGTGGACTACCAGCGGGCCAGGTTCGCCGAGACGGTCGGCGGCGTGTGGATCGAGGTCGTGGCGGTGGTGGTGGTCGTCGCGGTGACCGTCGCGGTCGGCGGGGCGCTCGACACGCCGCCGGGGCCGATGCTGGCGCTGTTCGCGGCCAGCATGGTGCTGATCGTGCCGCTGAAGTTCGCCGTGTCGTACCTGAGCACGCTCGCCTGCTTCTGGACGGAGAACTTCGTCGGCGTGATGTGGGCCAGGCAGGCGCTGACCGGGCTGCTGTCCGGTGCGCTGGTGCCGCTGGTGTACTTCCCGGGCTGGCTGGCCACGGCGGCGCAGTGGTCGCCGTTCGCCGGACTCACCTCCACGCCGGCGCTGATCTTCATCGGGAAGGCGTCCGGGTCGCACGCGGTCCTGCTGGTCGCCACCCAGCTCGGCTGGGTCCTCGCGATGTGGTTCGGCGCCCGGCTGCTGTTCCGGCGGGGGCTGCGCCGGCTGACCGTGAACGGGGGTTGAGATGCGCACGGTCCGGCTCTACGTAAGGCTGCTCGGCGCGCACCTGCGCTCGCTGCTGGAGTACGAGAGCGACTTCTGGATCATGATGGCCGGCACGGTCGTCATGCAGGTCGTCAACGTCGCGTTCCTGGCGGCGATCTTCGCCAAGGTGCCGCACATCAACGGCTGGTCGTTCTGGGCGGTCGTGGCGATGTTCGCGATGGTGGCGATCGCCGAGGGCGTCGGCTCGCTGTTCTTCGAGGGCATGTGGAACCTCGCCTGGCAGATCAACCAGGGCGACCTCGACTACATGATGGTCCGCCCGTACCCGATCGTCCTGCAGGTCAGCAGCATGCAGATCGGGATCAACGGGCTGTCCAACATCGTCACCGGCGGGCTGATGCTCGGCGGGGCGCTGACCCACCTGGACATCGACTGGACCGCCGGCCGGGTCGCGGTCGCCGTCGTGGTGCTGGTGTCCGCCATCGCCATCAAGGTCGCCATCAACCTCGCGACCAACGCGGTGTCGTTCTGGATGCAGAGCCCCAGCCCGCTGTTCGCGTTCGCCGTGCACCAGGTCGGCGACCTCGCCCGCTTCCCCCTGTCCATCTATCCGCTGGCGCTGAAGGCGGCGCTGGGCTTCGCCCTGCCGTTCGCGTTCGTCAGCTTCTTCCCGGTCAGCCTCCTGCTCGGCGGTAGCTCCGCGTGGGTGGGCCTGCTGACGCCGCTCGTCGCCGCCTACTGCCTGACGGTGGCGTGGTTCGTCTTCTCGCGCGGCCTGCGCCGCTACGAGAGCGCCGGCAACTGACCCTTCCGCAGCAGCGGAGGGTGGAGCACCGGGGCCGTCCCGCGCGTGAACAGCTGCGCGGGGCGGCCCCGCTCACCGGCCGTGCTGCGACCCGTCGCCTCGACGAACCCCTCGGTCGACGTGACCTTGCGGTGGAAGTTGCGCGGGTCCAGCCTGGTGGCCCACACCGCCTCGTACACCTGCCGCAGCTCGGCGATGGTGAACTCGGGCGGGCAGAAGGCGGCCGCGAGGGGCGTGTACTCGAGCTTGGCCCTGGCCCGCTCGACCCCGTCGGCCAGGATGCGGTCGTGGTCGAAGGCCAGGTCCGCCAGCCCTTCGAGGGGCACCCAGTCCGCGGCGGCGGCGTCGCTGCCGGCCCGCGGCGCCGGCGCGTCGGGCAGCAGCGCCAGGTAGGCGACGGTGACGACCCGCCCGCGCGGGTCCCGGCCGGGCGCGCCGTAGCTGCCGAGCTGCTCGAGGTGCCCCGCACCGCGCAGGCCCGTCTCCTCGACCAGCTCCCGCTCGGCGGCCTCGCCGAGGTCCTCGTCCGGCAGCACGAAGCCGCCGGGCAGCGCGTACCCGCCCTGGAACGGGGGGATCGCCCGGCGGATGAGCAGCACGCTGAGCGCGCCGTCGCGGATCGTCAGCATCACCAGATCGACGGTCACGGCGAACGTCATGTATTAATCACCACATTGACGAGAAAGGGCGACGACGGTTATTGTCAAGACGACGATAACTCATCCTGGGAGTGCCGACATGGCCGACGTGACCACCCGCTTCTTCCTGCGCCACCTGCGTGGCGCGCCGACCTCGTGGGTCCGCCACCACGTCAAGGGAAAGGTGCGGCACGAGGGCATCGGCCAGTCGTTCTACTACCGGCCGCTGACCGCCGTGCTGTCCGAGGTCCCCGTCGACGACCGCGAGCTGCCGCTGCTGTTCCACGCCCGCACCGCCGACTTCGCCGACGTCACGGTGCAGGCGACGGTCACCTACCGGATCAGCGCCCCCGACGTCGCCGCCGCCCGCCTCGACTTCTCCGTCGACCCGCGGTCCGGCGCGTGGCGCGGGCAGCCGCTCGACCAGGTGGCCACGCTGCTGGCCGAGCTCGCCCAGCAGCCCGCACTGGACCTGCTGGCCCGGCTGCCGCTCACCGACGCCCTGACCGCCGGGATCGCGCCCGTCCGCGAGGCCGTCAGCCAGGCGCTCGGCGGCGACCCGCGCCTCACCGACACCGGCGTCAGCGTCGTCAGCGCCCGCGTCGTGGCGATCCGCCCCGAGCCCGACCTGGAGCGGGCCCTGCAGACGCCGACCCGCGAGGCCGTGCAGCAGGAGGCGGACCGCGCCACGTACGCCCGCCGCGCCCGCGCCGTCGAGCAGGAGCGCGCGATCGCCGAGAACGAGCTGCAGAACAAGATCGAGCTGGCCCGCCGCGAGCAGGCGCTCGTCGAGCAGCACGGCGCCAACGCCCGCCGCAAGGCCGAGGTCGACGCCGCCGCGGCGCTCGTCGCGGCCCAGGCCGTCGCCGAGCGCGAGCAGGTCGCGGCCACCGCGGCGGCCGAGCGCTCGAAGATCACGGCCCTCGCCGACGCCGAGCGCCTGAAGGTCACGGCGGCCGCGGACGCGGACGCCGACCGGGCTCGCACCGAGGCCCGGGCCGAGGGCGTCCGCGCCGTCGGGCTCGCCGAGGCCGAGGCGGAGGCCGCGCGCCTGGCCGCCTACCGGGACCTCGCACCCGGCGTCCTGCAGGCCCTGGCGCTGCGCGAGCTCGCCGGCAACCTGCCCGAGATCGGCCAGCTCACCGTCACCCCCGACGTGCTGACCGGCCTCGTCGACCGCCTCGGCGGCGGCCGCTCCCTCGGCGGCCCGGCGTGACCGCCGTGTCGAGCCGGACGGTGATGGCCCGCCGCTGGTCCGCGTCGCACCGGATCCTGCGGCCCCGCCGCCGCCGCCTCGTCCGCCGCCGCATCGTCGCATCGGGCACCGGCTGAGCCGCCGGCCCCGCACCGCTTGCCAGCATTGGAGAGGGGCTCGTCATGAGCGCATGGGCAGGGCCATCGTGAGCACGCTCGCGCCACGGGTGGTGCTGGTGTCGCGGCGCAGCGAGCTCGACGAGCTGCTCGCCCGGCACGGCACCCGCGCCGCCGCCGCGTACTTCCTGCGGCAGCGGGGCAGGGACCTCGACGAGGTCGCGGCCCGGCACGCGGCGCAGCAGGCGGCGCTCACCGTCGCCGGCGCGGCCGTCCCCGCGGACTGGCGGCGGGGGCACCTCGACCGGGGCGACCTGTCGCGGTTCCTGTTCTCGCCCGAGGACGTCGTCGTCGCCGTCGGGCAGGACGGTCTCGTCGCCAACGTCGCGAAGTACCTCGACGGGCAGCCCGTCATCGGGGTCGACCCGGCGCCGGACAGGAACCCTGGCGTGCTCGTGCGCCACCAGCCGCAGGCACTGAAGCGGCTGCTGCGGGACCTGCCCGGCCTGCCGGCGCAGGAGCGCACGATGGTGTCCGCGGCGCTCGACGACGGCCAGGAGCTCCTCGGCCTCAACGAGGTCTACTTCGGGCACGTCACCCACCAGTCGGCGCGCTACACACTGTCCACATCGGACGGAGCGCGGGAGCGGCACTCGTCGTCCGGCGTCGTCGTCGGGACGGGTACCGGCGCCACCGGATGGTGCTCCTCGATCGCCCGGCAGCGGGCGGACGCGCCGGCGAGCCCGGCCCCCGGCGAGGCGGCCCTGACCTGGTTCGTGCGCGAGGCGTGGCCGTCGCCGGCGACCGGTGTCACCTTGACCAGTGGCCGCCTCGACGGTGCCGAGACCCTGGAGCTGGCGAGCGAGGGCGAGGGTCTCGTGGTGTTCGCCGACGGCCTGGAGGCCGACCGCCTGGAGCTGTCGTGGGGGCAGCGGGTCACGATCGGCGTCGCCGCCAGAAAACTGCGTCTCGTCATGTGACCTGTGGTGTGACACCATCTGCGGGCATGATCCGTGAACGGCTCCACGACCACGCGGTCCTGTTGCACCGCCAGGGCAAGGACGACCCGCTGCCCGCAGGCGGCGAGCCGTTCCCCGACGACCAGCGCCCCCGCACCGGCATCGGCCGCGACGCGCGGCGGGTCGGCGCGGACGTCGCCGCGATCCTCGACGCGCACTTCGCCTCGCCGGCCGCGGCGCCCAGGGCGCTCGTCGGGGCGTTCGACGAGGTGTACGTCCCGACCGCCGACAACGAACACGTCGCCGCCGCGGCGCTGCGGGCCGGGCGCAAGCGCGTCCGCCGGACCGGCCGGTGGCTGGTGCGCTTCGGCGTCGACCGGCGCGAGGTGGCCGTCGGCCTGGCGCTGCTCGGCACCGAGGCGACCACCTCGGACAAGGACATCGAGCTGATCCGCACGATCGGGCTGCTGTCCGCGGAGTTCGGCGAGCTCGCCGCCGAGTCGCTGCGCCACCGCGGCCCCGCCGGCATCGAGGCGCTGCTGTGGCTGGCCGCCCGCACCTCGGGCTGGGGCCGGGTCCACGCCGTCGAGGCCCTGTGCACCGTCGCCGTCCTGCCCGAGGTGCGCGACTGGCTGCTGCGCCACGCGTGCGCCGGCGACGACCTCGACGCGGTGACGGCCGGCGCCGTCGCGACCGCCGCGCACCTGCACGCCGCGATCATCGCCGACGAGGTGGACGACGCCCTGCTCGACCACGCCGGCGCGCTGCTGCGGGCGATGGCCGACGGGTCCGGCCAGGGCATGACGCTCGCCGACTACCCGCCGGCGCGGTTCGTGCTGGCCGCCTACGCCCGCCACCTCGCCCGGCGCAAGCCCACCTGGGCCCGCTACGCCACCGCCGCCGTCATCGCCGACCGGATCGCCCACCTCGAGCCGGAGGACCTCGGCTGCACGAAGAAGGAGCGCGAGCGGCTCGTCGAGCGGTTCGAGAAGATCCTCCGCCAGCGCCGCTGGCAGGCCACCGTCCCGCGGCGCAAGGCGAAGAAGGCCAAACCGGCCGCCGCCACCCGGCGCCGGACCGCCCGGCGCCGGGGCAAGGCCAAGGGCTAGCGCCGCAGACCGTCGGCGGCCGTGCGGTCCTGACCTTGGCCTTCGCCCGGGGCCGGGGTCAGCGCCGCAGGTCGTCGGTGACCGCGCGGCCCTGGCCCGACAGCAGCGCGTCGAACGAGGTGGTCAGGGCGAACGGGTCGGCGACCACCGGCGACTCGCGCCGGCCGGCGAGCTCGGCCAGCTCGCGGCCGGCCCGGTCGATGCGCCGGTGCAGCGTCGCGTCGCCGCCGCCGGCCCAGTCCTCGGTCGCGGCGAAGACCGAGGTCGGCGCCACGACCGCGTGCAGGTAGGTGAACATGGGGCGCAGCGCGTGCTCCAGGGCGAGCGAGTGCCGGGCGGTGCCGCCGGTCGCGCCGAGCAGGACCGGCTTGTCGGCGAGCACGTCGTCACCGAGCACGTCGAAGAACGACTTGAACAGGCCGCTGTACGAGGCGTTGAAGATCGGCGACACGGCGATCACGCCGTCGGCGGCCGCGACCGCGTCGAGGACGTCCTTGAGCGCGGGCGCAGGGAAGCCGGTCAGCAGGTGGTCGGTGATCGCGTGCGCGTGGTCGCGCAGCTCCACCACCCGCACGTCGGTGTCCACCCCCAGCTCGCGGACGGTCGCGGCGGCGAGCCGGTCCGCGAGCAGGCGGGTCGACGACGGCTGGCTCAGCCCGGCGGAGATCACCACAAGGCGCTTCACGCGTCCACCTTCTCGGTCTGCCGCGCCTTCAGGGCGGCGTGGGTCGGGGCGTCCGGCACGTGTGCGGGCCGGCCGACCGCGAACTCCTTGCGCAGCACCGGCACGACCTCCTCGCCGAGGATGTCGAGCTGCTCCAGGACGGTCTTCAGCGGCAGGCCCGCGTGGTCCAGGAGGAACAGCTGGCGCTGGTAGTCGCCCACGTACTCGCGGAACGACAGCGTCCGGTCGATGACCTCCTGCGGGCTGCCCACGGTCAGCGGGGTCTGCGCGGTGAAGTCCTCCATCGACGGCCCGTGCCCGTAGACGGGGGCGTTGTCGAAGTACGGCCGGAACTCCCGCTTGGCGTCCTGCGAGTTCTTCCGCATGAACACCTGCCCGCCGAGGCCGACGATGGCCTGGTCGGCGGAGCCGTGCCCGTAGTGCTCGAAGCGCTGCCGGTACAACCCCACCATGCGAGCAGTGTGCTCCTTGGGCCAGAAGATGTGGTTGGCGAAGAAGCCGTCGCCGTAGTACGCGGCCTGCTCGGCGATCTCGGGGCTGCGGATCGACCCGTGCCACACGAAGGGCGGCACGCCGTCGAGCGGGCGCGGGGTCGCCGTGAAGCCCTGCAGCGGGGTGCGGAACTTGCCCTCCCAGTCCACCACGTCCTCACGCCACAGCCGGCGCAGCAGCGCGTAGTTCTCCACCGCGAGGGCGATCCCGTTGCGGATGTCCTGCCCGAACCACGGGTACACCGGCCCGGTGTTGCCGCGCCCCATCATGAGGTCCACCCGGCCGTCCGCCAGGTGCTGCAGCATCGCGTAGTCCTCGGCGATCTTGACCGGGTCGTTGGTCGTGATCAGCGTGGTCGCGGTCGACAGCTGCAGCGTGCTGGTCTTCGCCGCGATCCACCCCAGCATCGTGGTCGGCGACGACGGCACGAACGGCGGGTTGTGGTGCTCGCCGAGCGCGAACACGTCCAGCCCGACCTCCTCCGCCTTGAGTGCGATCGTCACCATCGCCTTGACCCGCTCCGCGTCCGTCGGCACCCGGCCGGTCGTCGGGTCCTGGGTGACGTCACCGACGGTGAACACTCCGAACTGCATCTCGCACGCTCCAAGCTCCTGGGTCTGACGCGCAGTAGAACATAGCTGCCGAGTCAAACATTCCGCCGGTGAACTATCGCACGCCCCACCGCCCCGCGATGTAACGCACGCCTCACCGTCCCGTACGCCACCGCAGCAGCACCCCGTCGGCGATCCCCGCCAGCTCCCCGGTGCCCCGGTGCAGGCAGGTCGGCGCGAACCCGGCGATCGTGGCCGTGCGGTGGCCGGTGACCGGGTCCCACACGTGCGTCGCGCTGCCCTGCACCGAGTACAGCCGCCGCCCGTCGGACAGCAACGTCCCGGCCGGCCCGGCGAACGCGGTCAGCTGCGTCCCGGATGCCAGCGCCGTACCGGCGACCCCCTGAGCTGGCGGGGCCTAGGGCAGGAGGTGGGCGGCGTCCTGGTGGGCGGCGATGCGGATGAAGACGAGGTCCCTGCGTTCGGTGGCGGCCCGGGTGTAGCGGTCGCGGTAGACGTGGTGGCGGGTCCAGCACCAGCGCAGGAGGGATTTCTGGGGGTCGAGGCGGAAGAGGTTGCCGAGGGGCTCGCGGTTGCCGTTCCACAGCACCTGGCGGGTGACGGCGCGGCGGATTGTGCGCCACAGGACCTGGCGCATCACGGTGCGGCGGGGGAGGTCGAACCAGATGACGGTGTCGGCGCGGGCCCAGACGAGGTCGCGGACGGCGCTGTAGTTGCCGTCGATGACCCAGCCGTCGCCGTCGGCGAGCTCGCCGACCTGCTTGCGGAACGCGGTGACGTCGATCGGCTGCCAGCCGGGGAGGTGATGGATCGCGTCGAGCTCGACGAACGGCACCCCGAGGCGCGTCGCGAGCGCCTTGCCGAGCGTCGACTTGCCCGATCCGGAGTTGCCCACCACCGACACCCGCCGCACCCGCTGCCCCCGATTCGCTCCCGGCTCAACACGTGCTGTGGAACAACCCGCCGACCGCCGCCGACCCCACCAGACTGTTATACACGTCGATGGCTTCCCGGGTCTCCTCCACATGTACCTCGATGCCGCGCGCCTCGAGGGCGTCGACCGTCGCGTCGGGGACGCCGAGCTGCTCGTCCATGCCGAGCGACAGCACGACCACCGTCGCGCCGTGCTCCAGGAGCTCCTCGACGTCGGCGACCTGGACGCCGGGGGAGTGCCGGGTGCCCGTCTCGCCCCAGTCCCAGGCCCGGCCGCCACCCGGCCAGACCTTGAGGTCCTTCACCACGCCGACCTCCTCCACCTCGATCCTGCCCCAGCTCACATCCACGATCCGCGGAGAACGTGCCTGCATGACGGAAACTCCCTTTGTCGACCGAATTGAGTGCGTGCATGTTACGCCCAAGGCGTGGACTTCGCCGGCTTGGGGCGCGATAATGCGCGAACGATGTGTGTCCAGGATGATACGGATGTACGAATCATCAGGTGGACGCATAGTTGATTGTTGGTGTTGATGATCGAGGGTGATCGTCCGCTGGTCTGAATTCGCTTGTCGTGCACGAGTCGCCAACCCGACAGCGATAGGAAGATGATCTCGGCCTGCCGATAGCGTCAGATGTCGCGCATGTGTCTCGACTGGGGGTCGGTCATGCAGGTCGTTGCGGTGATGAATTACAAGGGTGGGGTCGGCAAGACAACGTTGACAGCGAATCTTGGGGCAGAGATAGCAAGTCGGGGTCATCGAGTCCTGCTTGTTGATCTGGACCCTCAGGCGAACCTGACGTTCTCGTTCTACAGTATCGACGAGTTTCATGAGTCGCTTGCTGATGACAAGACAATCATGCAGTGGTATCTGGGCGACATGCCGGGACGCAAGGCGAACCTCGCGGACCTGGTCGTCACGCCCGAGCCGGTCAACCGGAGGTTCGGTGACGGTGATGGGCAACTCGACCTCATCGCCTCGCATCTGGGCCTGATCGACATCGACCTCGAACTCGCCGCCAAGTTGGGCGGCACGACGATCGGTGAGTCGAAGCGTAAGTTCCTCGAGCTGCACGGCTGTTTGCTCAAGGCGTTGAAAGGGCCTGACTTCGCGCAGTATGACCTCGTGCTCATCGATTGCGCACCGAACTTCGGACTTGTTACCAAGACCGCGATCGTTGCGAGCGACCATATTTTGGTGCCGGCAAAGGCCGACTACCTTTCAACACTCGGCATTGAGTATCTGGTGGGAAACTGTCAGAAATTGGTAAAAGACTTCAATGACTATGTTGAGCACGGATTCAGTGCGGATAGTGGTTTTGTGGCTATCCGGCCGCAATTTGCCGGGGTTGTCTTCACCATGATCCAAGTGTACGCGAATAAGCCGATCGGTACCCAGCTGAACTATGTCGAGGAGGTGCGCATGAACGCGTCGGTGCCTGTTCTGGACGGCGTCGTGCGTAACAGTCCCCGACATTTCGGCGATGCTGGATCGACTGGAGTGCCGGCCATGCTGCGGGCAGCGCTGGATGACGAGGTCGCCGCGGAGTTCCGCGACCTTGCGGAGGAGATCATCACCACGATCACCAGGCAGCGGAGTGCTGCCGGATGACCGACCTTGCCGGACTGCTGGTTCAGATCCAACAGAGATTCGTTGACTTCCTGGCTGGGCAGAGCGAGGAGGACCTGACGTCCCTCGCCGAGGGGCGTCTCGCTCTGGCGCTTGTTGATCATCAGCGCCTGAGGCCAAGTGCGGTGGCCAGCGTGACGCCTGAAGCGAAGCCGGCGGCGGGGGGTGACTCTGTGCGGCGGAGAAGGACCTCGCCCGCGAAGGCGGCACCCGCGGCTGCGCCGAAGGGCGCTGGTAGCAGGTCCCGCGGTAAGGCGCCGATCGACGCTACGGCTGTTGCTGCTGAACTTCGTGAGCTTGGCACGCTTGAGGACGGGATTGCTTATCTCTCATCCCGCGGCATGACCGTAGACCAGCTCAAGCAGGTCTGTGTCGAGTTGAACATCCGCCCTCGTGGCAACAAGGGCGATATCGAGAAGCAGGTCCTCAACCAGGCGATCGGTGCGCGGCGGAAGTACGCCGGCCTCCGTGAATGGTGACGGCGACGGTTGGAGTCGGCAGTGGTGAATCTCGCGAGCGGGTCCCCTTCGACCGCGACACGCTCGATGTATCTGCTTGGCGGGCGCAGGGTCACGGTGAGGGATCTGGTCGACAACGGCCTCGTCGATCCCGGTGCGGCGTTGCGATTCGAACGACGCCGCATCGGGCAGACCTACGTGGCTCGTGTTACCGAGTCTGGTCGGATACAACTCGAGGACGGGCAGGAGTTCCGCTCGCCGTCGCGCGCGGCCATGGTTGCCGCCGGGATGAGAGCAGTGGACGGGTGGCGGGCTTGGATTGTTGAGGGCAACGGTCGCATGCTTGACGGCTTGCGGCAGGAGCTGCTGGACAAAGCTGCTCGGAATGCCGCATCAGTGGCGCCGCTTGCCTTGGACGAAAATATCGACCAGCGTGTCCACGAGCGGCTCCGTGAGGCGCGTATCCGCGCTGACGCGAAGCACCCCGAGGAGATCTCGGTGCGCGAACTGCTGTCGTTGTGGGGCGCGAAGGGACGAGGCGACCAGATCAGTCGCATCGAGGCGGATTTGGCCAATCACGGGCTTGTCACCTCACCCAGCTTCCGAAAGGTCACGCTGGACGCGAACGTCCGGCTGCTTACCGCCAGTGATGAGCCGGACGAGGACACGCCCGCCGACGTCGCGGAGGTCCTTGCAACCACGGACGAAGAGGACGCCGGCGCTCCGGTTGGACTGACGGTGGGCAACTTGCCGTCTGCCCTCGGCGGTATCACTTCGGTCGCTCCCAACGCGTCGTTTGACGAGGCCATCACGGCGATGCTTCTCAACGACTACTCCCAACTCGCCGTGCTCAACGGTCCTCGCAACCTGCGCGGAGCCGTGACGTGGAGGTCGATTGCCCACGCCCGGCACGCTGGAGGCGACGCCCCCTTCTCGGATGCCATCGATCAGAATGTTCACGAGGTGCGGTATGACCGTGAACTGATCGATGTCCTGCCGGTGTTGCAACAGGCCGGCTTTGTCTTTGTTCGTAATGAGAAGAACGTCATTGCGGGCATCGTCACCACCGCTGACGTCGTCCAGATTTACGGCGAGATGGCGACTCCGTTCTTCCAGATCGGGGAGCTCGACCAGACCCTTCGGCGAGTCATCGCGCGAAACTTCGAACTGGACGAGGTAGCAAGCTTGTGCAGCCGGCCGGTGAAATCAGTCGACGAGATGACCATGGGTGACTATCAGCAGGTGCTGGGCAACCAGGCAATCTGGGCCAAGTTGGGGTGGCGGCTGGACAGAGCGACGTTCATCATGCGGCTCAGCGAGATCCGGAAGGTCCGAAACGACGTGATGCATTTCAACCCTGATCCCATCCCGGCGGATGCCGTCAACAAACTTCGGCGGCTGAACGCCGTCCTCCGCACGTACAGTGGATGATCGGGGTGAACGGCTGAGGAGACGTTCGCCTCGTGCGGGGTACCTTGTTCGCTCAGGTCGGTGCGGGCAGGGGAGGGTCGGTGCAGGTCACGCCGCTGTCCGGCAGGCTGTGGGTCAGTGTGCTCGGAGACATGACCGCGACGGTCGACGGGGAGGTCGTGGACCTCGGGGGGCGGCGGCAGCGGGCGGTGCTCGCGGTGCTGGTGGTCAACCGGGGCGACATCGTGCCCACCGACCGGCTCATCGACTGTGTCTGGAGCGGGCAGCCGCCGGCGAACGCGGCCGGGGCGCTGCAGGCGTACGTGTCGCACCTGCGCCGTCGGCTGGAGCCCGGTGCGACGGCCCGGGCGCGCGGGAACGTGATCGTGTCGCGGCCGCCCGGCTACGCGCTGACCCTTGAGGCCGGGGCCGTCGACGCGTGGCGCTTCGACCGGGGTGTCACCGAGGCGCTCGGCACCGCGGACCCGGCCGCGCAGCGGGACCTGCTCGAGGCGGCGCTGCGGCTGTGGCACGGGCCGGCCTACGCGGAGTACGCGGACGAGACCTGGGCGCAGGCGGAAGCGGCGCGGCTGCGCCAGCTGCGCGAGGTGGCGCGGGAGCAGCTGCTCGCGGCGCGGCTGGCGCTGGGCGACAGTGCGCTGCTGGTGCCCGAGCTGGAGGCGCTCGTCGCGGAGGAGCCGCTGCGGGAGCAGCGCTGGCGGTTGCTGGTCCTCGCGCTGTACCGCGCGCACCGGCAGGGCGATGCGCTCGCCGCGCTCCGCAGAGCCAGGCAGACCCTGTCGGAGCAGCTCGGCGTCGACCCCGGGCCGGCGCTGCGCGCGCTGGAGGCCGAGGTGCTCGCCCAGTCGGAGTCCCTCGACGCCCCGGCCGCGCCGACCACGCCGGCAAGCCAGGGCACGCCGGTGGAACGAGGCGCTCCGGCAGGGGCGGGCGCCACGAGCGATCCGGTGGCAGGGGAAACGGCGGGCGAGGGCGTGCCGGCGCACCGGTCCGATGTGCACGCGGCGGCCACCGGTCCGGCCGGCGCGGCGCCGAGGGTCGACCCGGTGGCGGTACAGACGCGGAAAACGCCGGACGAGCACCTTGTCGACCGGGACGCGGAGGTGGCCGAGCTGCGGATGGCGGCGGCCGACGCTTTCGGTGGGGTGCCGCGGCTGGCGATGATCGAGGGCCCGGCCGGGATCGGCAAGAGCCGGCTGCTCACGGAGGCGCGCAGGATCGCCGACGGGCACGGGGCGCTCACGCTGACGGCGCGCGGCAGCCAGCTGGAGAAGGAGTTCGGCTTCGGCGTCGTGCGGCAGCTGTTCGAGGCGCTGCTCACCGACCCGGCCGAGCGGGAACGGCTCCTGGCGGGCGCCGCCGCGAGCGCCGCGTCCGTCTTCGACCTCGCGGTGGACGGCGAGCGCGGCGACCACACGTTCGCGGCGCTGCACGGGCTTTACTGGCTGACCGCGAACGTCGCCGCGACCAGGCCCGTCACCATCGTCGTCGACGACCTGCAGTGGTGCGACACCGGTTCGCTGCGGTTCCTCGCGTACCTGGTGCGCCGCCTCGACGGGCTGCCCGTGCTGCTCGTCGCGACGCTGCGGACCGGGGAACAGTACGACGACGAGGCGCTGCTCGCCGAGCTGCAGCTGGACCCGGCGGCCGCGCCGGTGCGGCCCGGCCCGCTGAGCGCCGCCGGCGTCGCGGACCTCGTGCGGCAGCGGCTGGGCGACGGCGCCGAGCCGCGGTTCGTCGACGCGTGCCACCGCACCACGTCCGGCAACCCGCTGCTGCTGCGCCAGCTGCTGCGGGCCCTGGAGGCCAACGGCGTGCGCCCCACCGACGCGCACGCCGGCACGGTGACGGCCATCGGCTCGCGGGCCGTGTCCAGCATGGTGCTCATCCGGCTGCGGCGGATGCCGGCGGCGAGCACCGCCGTCGCCCGGGCCATCGCGGTCCTCGGCGACGGGGCGGGCCTGCCCACGATCGCCGCGCTCGCGGGCGTCGACGAGCCCACCGCCGCGGCCGCCGTCGCGGCGCTCGCGCGGGCCGAGGTGGTGCGGCACGAGTACCCGGTCGGGTTCGTGCACCCGCTCGTCCGCGACGCCGTCTACCAGGACCTGCCGCCCGGTGAGCGGCAGCTGCACCACGAGCGGGCCGCCCGCGTGCTCAGCGGGCTGTCCGCGGCGCCGGAGCAGGTCGCCGCGCACCTGCTGCAGATCCCGGAGCGCGCCGACCAGTGGGTCGTCGACGTGCTGCGGGCCGCGGCCGACACGGCGCTGCACCGGGGTGCGCCGGAGGGCGCCGCGACCTACCTGCGGCGGGCCCTGGCCGAGCCGCCCGCGCCGCCGCAGCGCCCGGCGGTGCTGCTCGCCCTCGGGCAGGTGGAGACGCTCAACGACGGTCCGGCGGCGATCGCGCACCTGCGGGCCGCGTACGACGACCCGATCACCGACCCGGTCACGTTCGCCGCGGTGGCACGGATGCTCATCCACACGCTGATCTTCGCCGGGCCCGAGGGGAACGCGCCGGAGTTCGCGCGGCGGGCGTCGGCGCGCCTCGCGGCCGGGTTCGTCGACGAGCGGCAGGGGATGCAGGCCCTGGAACGCATCGCCGCATACATGTACAGCGGTGCCCCGGACTCGTTCCCTGCCGAGGTGCCGGTGATCTCCGGCGACGGGCTCGGGGCGCGGATGCTCGCCGCGTGCCGCGCCTGGGAGCTGATGGCCCGCGGGGTGGACCTGGAGGAGGCGGTGCGGCTGGCCCGGTTCGCGCTCGCCGACGGCATCCTCATGCGCGGCGACCCGGGGCTCTTCTGGGTCATCGCGGGTGTCGTGCTGGAAGGCGCCGACCAGGATCCCGGCACCCTCTGGGACGACGCGCTGACGCTCGGGCACACCCGCGGGTCGCTGTTCACCGTGCTCGCCGCGCACCTGTGGCGCGGGTGGCGGGAGTGGCTGCGCGGCGACCTGCCCGAGGCCTGCACCTCGCTGATCGCGGCCAACGAGCAGAGCCTGCGCTGGGGCGGCGCGCCCGCGCTCGGCATCTCCTACGGCGAGGCGTGCCTGGTCCGGGCCCTCGTCGACCGGGGTGAGCTGGCCGAGGCCCGCGCGTTCGTCGACGGGCACCGCGGCCGGCCGCGGGTCGGCGACGGGATCCGGCTGTTCCGGCAGGCCGAGGCGGCCCTGCTGATCGCCGAGGGGGCGTTCGAGCCGGCGCTCGCGCTGCTCGACGTGGGGGCGGCCGGCAACCCGCTGTGGTACGAGGAGCGGTCGCTGCGGGCCAACGCGCTGGCCGCGCTCGGGCGCTCGTCCGAGGCGCTTTCGCTGGTGTCGGCGGATCTGGCGGGCATGCGGCGGTGGGGGGCGCCGCAGGGCGTCGGGCGGTCGCTGCGGGCCGTCGGGGCACTGCGGGGCGACCGGGCGGAGCTCGTGGCCGCCGTCGAGCTGCTCGCCGGCACGCACGCGCGCCTCGAGCACGCGCGGGCGCTGTTCGCGCTCGGCGAGCTCGACCGCGACCCGGCGACGCTGCGCGCGGCGCTCGGCCTCGCCGAGGAGTGCGGCGCCGCCCCGCTGCGCGCCGTCGTCGCCGCCGCGCTCACCGGCCTCGGCGAGGCCGTGCCCGCGGAGCCGTCCGTGACGCTGACCACCGGCGAGCGGCGCATCGCGTCCCTCGCCGTCGGCGGCGCCGACGACCGTGACATCGCGCAGGCGCTGTTCCTGACCCCGCACACCGTCAGCGACACGCTCGCCGCGATCCGGCGCAAGCTGGGCGTCACGACCCTCGCGGAGCTGCGCGCGCACGTCTGACGCAGGTCTCAGGTCTGCCGCAAGTTCGCTCCAAGGGCGCGGCCGCAGGGTGTACGCCATGACCACTGTTGCGAACTCACTGCGCGGCCTGTGCGGCGGCGCGGTGCACCTCCCTGGCGACCCGGGGTACGACACGGCGCGGACCCCGTGGAACGTCACGGTCGACCAGCGGCCCGCCGCCGTCGCGTTCCCGGCCGACGCCGACGAGGTCGCCTCGGTGGTCCGCGCCTCGGCCGCCGCCGGGCTGCGGGTCGCGGTGCAGAGCACCGGCCACAGCGCGGCGGCCCTCGGCCCGCTCGACGACGTGGTCCTGCTGCGCACGTCCGCGATGACGGGCGTCACCATCACCGGCCGCACCGCCCGGGCCGAGGCCGGCGCGCTGTGGATCGACGTGGTCGAGCAGGCCGCGCCGCACGGGCTCGCCGCGCTGCACGGCTCGTCGCCCGACGTGGGTGTCGCCGGCTACACCCTCGGCGGCGGCCTCGGCTGGTACGCCCGCGCGCTCGGCCTGCAGTCGAACGCGGTCACCGCCGCCGAGCTGGTCACGGCCGACGGCACCCTGGTGCGGGCCGACGCCACCACCGAGGCGGACCTGTTCTGGGCGCTGCGCGGCGGCGGCGGCAACTTCGGCGCGGTCACCGCCGTCGAGTTCGACCTGTTCCCGGTCCGGACCGCGTACGCGGGGCTGCTCGCCTGGGACTGGCGCGAGGCCGCGCGGGTGCTGCCGGCGTGGCTCGACTGGGCCGCGACCGCGCCCGACGAGGCGACGACGGCGCTGCGGCTGCTGCGGGTCCCGCCGATGCCGCAGCTCCCGCCGGCCCTGCGGGGCCGCCAGCTGATCGTGATCGACGGGGCCGTGCTCGGCGCCGCCGGCCCTTCCACGGTCGCCCCGTTGCGGGCGTTGCGGCCGTTCCTGGACACGTTCGACGACGCGCCGGCCGCGTCGCTGATCCGGCTGCACCTGGACCCGGAGGGCCCGACACCGACGGTGTCGAGGTCGGCGCTGCTCGGCGACCTGCCGCCCGCCGCCGCCGACGCGCTGCTGGCGGTCGCCGGCCCGGACTCCGGCACGTCCCTGCTCGTCGCGGCCGAGCTGCGCCACCTCGGCGGCGCGCTGGGGCGGCCCGCCCCGGGCGCCGGCGCGCTGCAGTCGCTGGACGGGTCGTTCGCGCTGTACACGGCCGGGATCGCGGCCACGCCGGCGATCGGCGCGGCGGCGGTGCGGGACGCCGCACGGGTCGTGTCGGCGATGGCGCCGTGGTCGACCGGCGCGCAGCTGCTGAACTTCGTCGAGGGCCCGACCTCGGTCGCATCCGCCTACCCACCGGCCGCGTGGGACCGACTGCGGTCGATCAGGGCGGCCGTGGACCCGTCCGGGCTGTTCGTCGCCAACCACGCCATCTGACCGTCGCCGACCGGCATTCTGGCGGTCGTCGATTGGCATCCTTCGCGCGGCGTGCCCGTCACCGTGGCCGCCTAGCGTGGCGGGCGTGGCACTTCCGATGCTGGCCGCAAGGCGCCCGCTGCCCGCGCAGGTGGCGGTGTACGCGTTCGTGACGGTGCCGTTCCTGGCGCTCGTCGCCGCCGTCCCGTTCGCCTGGGGCTGGGGGCTCACCTGGCTCGACGTCGCGCTCGCGGTGACCTTCTACACCGTGACGTGCCTCGGGGCGACGGTCGGGTTCCACCGGTACTTCACCCACGGCGCGTTCAAGGCCCGCCGGTGGCTGCGGATCACACTGGCCGTCACCGGCAGCATGGCGGTGCAGGGGCCGATCCTGCACTGGGTCGCCGACCACCGCCGGCACCACGCGTTCGCGGACAAGGAAGGCGACCCGCACTCGCCGTGGCTCTTCGGCACCGGCCCGGCGGCGCTCGTGCGCGGCTTCTGGCACGCGCACCTCGGCTGGGTCCTCGACCGCGGCCTCACCAACCAGCAGCGCTTCGCGCCCGACCTGCTCGCCGACCGCGACATCCGGCTCGTGCACCGGCTCTTCGGCCCGCTGACGATCCTCACGCTGATCCTGCCGGCGGTCATCGGCGGCCTGGCCACCTGGACCTGGTGGGGCGCGGCGACCGCGTTCTTCTGGGCGGGCCTGGTGCGCGTCACGGCGCTGCACCACGTCACCTGGTCGGTGAACTCGGTCTGCCACATGATCGGCGAGCGGCCGTTCGCGGCGCGGGACCGGTCGGCGAACTTCTGGCCGCTCGCGATCCTCAGCATGGGTGAGTCGTGGCACAACCTGCACCACGCCGACCCGACCAGCGCGCAGCACGGCGTGCTGCCCGGTCAGATCGACGTGTCGGCGGCGCTGATCCGGCTCTTCGAGCGGGCCGGATGGGCGTGGGACGTGCGGTGGCCCTCCGCGGAGCGCCTGGCCCGCCTCGCCGTCGCCAGGTAGCCGCCGTACGGATAGCCGTCTGTATAGGTGGACGTCTTACAGGTAGACGTCGACCCGGCCGTTGAACATGCCGTTGGTCTGGGTCGTCAGGCGCTGCGAGGCGTCGTTGGTCCGCTCGAACTGCAGCCGGGCGTCCTCCGCCCGCTGCCGCAGCTGGTCCTCCAGCCGCAGCTGGTCCTGGATCCGCTGCTGGTCCTCGAGCCGGCGGTCGTCCTGCAGCCGCTGCTGCTCGATCCGGTACTGGTCGTCGCGGGCCTGCTGGAGGTCGTCGGCGCGGCGCTGGTCCTGGCGCACCAGATCCTGGCGCACCGCCTGCTGGTCGTCGATCCTGCGCTGGTCCTCCAGGCGCTGGTCCTGCAGCCGCTGCTCCTGCGCCCGGTCCTGGGTCCGCTGGTCGTCCAGGCGCTGTTGGTCGACCAGATCGATCTGGCGGTTCTGTTGCACCTGGGTCGCGGTGAGACCGGTGGTGGTGGCTGCTACCGGTGTGATCGACATCGCGCATCCCCGTCCTGCGACACGATTACTCTCCGAATGCTCTTGACTACTTAAAGGTACCCGCCGGAGCGGCCCGTAACCAGCCGACCGCCTGGGTGGTGCCCAGTGTTGTTCCTGTGTTCGATGAGGGTCCTGCGTCCCGGTGGATGGGACGCTCGGCGGCGATCGAGGGTCATGCAAACGCTTGTAGGGCCGTAGGGTGGGATTCGCGAGACGCCGGTCACGTTCTGGAATCGTTGCTGTGCGCGGCGGTTGACTCGTAGTGTCACGGCGGCAGTCCGAGGAGAGGCGCGCATCCATGCTGAGCGACAGTGAGCACGTCACCATCCCGCAGGAGTCCGACGACCGGCACGCCCCACCGGCGACCGTCGTCATCTTCGGCGCCTCGGGTGACCTCACCCGGCGCAAGCTGATCCCCGCGATCGAGAGCCTCGCCAGGCACAACCGGCTCACCGAGCAGTTCGCCGTGGTCGGCGTCGCCCGGACGCCGATGGACGACGACCAGTTCATCCACGCCGTCCTCGGCGACCGCGGCCTGTCCGGCATGCCGCAGCTCAACGGCGCCGTGCGGTACATCGCCGGCGGCTACGACGACCCGGAGACCTACAAGCGGCTCGCCACCGTGCTCGACGACCTCGACCGCGACCGGGGCACCGCCGGCAACCGGATCTTCTACCTGTCGACGCCCGCCGAGGCGTTCCCGCTCGTCATCAACGGCCTCGCCGGCGCCGGCCTGCACCGCGCCCGCGAAGGTTCGTTCGCCCGGCTGGTCATCGAGAAGCCGTACGGGCACAACGAGGCCAGCGCGAAGCAGCTCGACACCACGGTGCACGCCGCGTTCGACGAGTCGCAGGTCTTCCGCATCGACCACTACCTGGGCAAGGACACCGTCCAGAACGTGCTCGCGCTGCGCTTCGCGAACGCCATCTTCCAGCCGATCTGGGACCGCACCTGGGTCGACCACGTGCAGATCACCGTCGCGGAGACGCTCGGCGTCGGCACCCGCGGCAGCTTCTACGAGCACGCCGGCGCGATGCGCGACATCGTGCAGAACCACGTGCTGCAGGTCCTCGCGCTCGCGCTGATGGAGCCGCCCGCGTCGTTCAGCGCCGAGGCGGTCCGCAACGAGAAGGTGAAGCTCCTGCAGGCCATCCGCCTGCCCAGCGGGCGGGCCATCGACGACATCGCGGTCCGCGGCCAGTACACGCGCGGCGGCTCCCGCGAGGAGCTGATGGCCGGCTACCGCGAGGAGCCCGGCGTCGACCCGCTGTCACGCACCGAGACCTTCGCCGCGCTGCGCCTCGACGTCGACAACTGGCGCTGGGCCGGCGTGCCGTTCTACGTCCGCACCGGCAAGCGCCTGCCGAGCCGGGTCACCGAGGTCGCCCTGCAGTTCCAGCGCCCGCCGCACCTGCCGATCCCCAACCGGCAGCTGACCGAGCTCCAGCCCGACGCCCTCATCCTGCGCATCCAGCCTGACGAGGGCATCGCCCTGCGCTTCGGCGCGAAGGTCCCGGGCCACTCGTTCCGCGTCCGCTCGGCGAGCATGGACTTCTCCTACGACAAGACCTTCCGCGAGGAGTCCCCGGAGGCCTACGAGCGGCTCCTGCTCGACGCCCTCATCGGCGACACGACCCTCTTCATCCGCTCCGACGAGGTCGAGCAGTGCTGGCGCATCGTCGACCCGATCCTGGAGCGCTGGGCCGAGGACACCGGCCCGATCCCGACGTACGAGGCCGCCTCCTGGGGCCCCACCGAGGCCAACCGCCTCATCGAACGCAGCGGGCGCGCCTGGCGAAACACTGTTTCCCGCCCGTAGCCTTCGGCTATAGCTCGCCGCCCCACCGCTGGCGCGGCGGGTCCCGCCGGGGATTCTCACCCGGACCCCAATGCTCGCTGCGCTCGCACAGCCAGCGCTTCGCGCGGCCGGATTGCGCATTCGCGCCCATCCGGTGGTCGGCCGCCGCGGTGGCTGGGGTGGGGGGGTTTCTCATGATCCGGAAGACTTTGTGTCGCTATGACGGCACAAAGTCTTCCGGATCACGGAAACGAGGGTCAGGGTGCCAGGCCGCGGTGATGGCGGGGTGCAGCCCTCTCGTGATCCCGAATGGTTCTGGCAGCTCTGGCTACCGGAACCGCGCGGGCGCGCTTGGCGTGACACTGTTTCCCGCCCGTAGCCTTCGGCTATAGCTCGCCTCCCCACCGCTGGCGCGGTGGGTCCCGCTGGGATTCTCACCCGGACCCCCAATGCTTGCTGTGCTCGCACAGCCAGCGCTTCGCGCGGCCGGATTGCGCATCCGCGCCCATCCGGTGGTCGGCCGCCGTGGTGGCTGGGGTGGGGGGGGTTTCTCATGATCCGGAAGACTTTGTGTCGCTATAGCAGCACAAAGTCTTCCGGATCATGGAAACGGGGTCAGGGCCATTCGGTGGCGTTGGTGGCGTTGAGGGTGCCTGGGGGGTCGACGACGACGCAGAAGGTGATGCCGGCGGGGTCGCGCATGGTCCACCAGCGGTCGTGGCGGTCGAGGCGGGTCGCGCCCAGTGACTCCAGGCGGGCGACCTCGGCCTCCAGGTCGTCGGTGTGGAAGTCCAGGTGGACCCGCGGTGTGCCGTCGCCGAGGCGCTGGGTCAGCAGGACCAGGTCGTGGCCCGGGATGCGGGCGCCGTGGAAGTCCGGGTACTTGCCGACGCGCTCCAGCGGGGCGCCGAGCGCGCCCCGCCAGAACGTGACGGTCGTGTCCTCGTCGGCCGCGGGCACGTCCAGGACGATGGTGTACAGCCTGCTGTAGTGAGCCACAGCGGGAATCTACGCCGCCAGGAGGATCGAGGTACGAAGGGCCGGGGCGCCGTCGACCGGGGCCGGGTCCTCGTCGGTGGGGGCGACGCCGCCCGCGGCGATCCGGTCCAGGGTGTGCAGGCCGAGCGGGCGGACGCTGCCGAAGATCGTGTAGTTGGGGCGCAGCGCCGAGTCGGCGAACACGAGGAAGAACTGGCTGCCGTTGGTGTCGGGGCCGGCGTTGGCCATGGCGAGCACGCCGCGGGCGTACACCTTGCGGGCGCCGGTCGGGTCGGTCGGGGCCGGCGGCAGGTCGGTCGGCAGCTCGTCCTTGTACTTGTAGCCCGGGCCGCCCTCGCCGGTGCCGGACGGGTCGCCGCACTGCAGGACCTTCAGCGTCGGGTACGTCGTCAGCCGGTGGCAGATCGTGCGGTTGTAGAAGCCGTGCCGGGTCAGGTGCAGGAAGCTCTGCACGGTGCACGGCGCCTGCGCCCGGTCCAGGGTCAGCGGGATCAGGCCCAGGTTGGTGAAGAGCGTGACGGTCACCGTGCCGCGCGACGGCGTGTGCCGCGGGTCGCGGGGCAGTGGCACCGGCCGGACCGCCGGGTCGTCGGGTGTCGGGGTGTACGCGCACGGCCCGGTCGTCGGTCCGCCGGGAGCGGCGGCCGAGGCGGGTGTGGGTGCGACGGCGAACGCCGCCACCGCGAGCATGACCACGACGGCACGGATCCGGACCACAATGTCCTCCATCGAAGATTGGGAATCTTTTAGAGGTCTAACGGATGTCGATGTACCGCGTCAAGGCCGATGCCCGTTTGGGCACGGATCGGCGGCATAGCGGCGGCGGTGCCCCTTCCCGTTGTTCACCTCTTGCATGTCCGGCGTGCGCACACGGCCGCGCCTGTTGGACATGCGCTGTCCCGAGCGTGTGTCCCAGAGGGTGGGCGTGCCGGGTGGACGAAGGGGTAGCTGGTGCAACAATCGAGGTTCGTCTTCTTAGCGTTGGCCGCGGCGGCCGCCGATGACGGCACGGTAGCCGAGGCCACGACCTGGATGCTGGTCTCGCCGAACAACCGGCCGCTGGGCAGAGCGGCAAGGCTGTTCGAGACCTACGGAGCCTGCCGCGACGCGGTGCTGCACCTGCGGGCCGGGTTCGCCGGCGCGAGCAGCGCGGTCGCCGCGGTGGAGTCCAGCGGGCAGTGGGTCTGGCGGGTGGAGCTGGACGGCAGCACCGTCGGAATGTCCAGTCGTTCCTATCTGCGCGCAAGGGAATGCCACTACAACCTTGAGCGCTTCCTGGAAGCCGTGCCGGCGGCGGTCGTGGTGGCCGGCACCCGCAGTGTCCGAGGCGGTCATCCCCTGGTGCTCGGCGCCGGCGGTGACACGGCGGTCCTCCCGCCGCGCCCGGCGCCGCGGGGCGCCCGGGGCCCGTACGCCGACCGCCCCCGTCTCGGGGAGCGCGACGTGCGGGCCCAGGGCGCCCGCCTGATGTACCGGGCGACCCCCGGCAACCCGCCGGCATGACGGTCGTCGAAGCGCCCTCCGAGGCCACCGGCGCCGGGGAGGCCGACGCGCCGCGCCCGCTGAAGTGGCGCCCGTCCCCGGCGGACCGCGTGTTCCGCGGCGTCGCTCGGGGTGCGGGCGCGATGGTGCTGCTGGTGGCGCTGCTCGTGGGGTCGTTCCTGGCGTACCGGGCAGTCACCGCGCTCAAGGTGGTGCGCTGGAGCTTCTTCACGACCAAGGGGTGGGAGCCCGACCCGCTGGAGGGGAGCTTCGGCATCGCCGCCGTCGTGCCGGGCACGGTCATCATCGCCGGGATCGCGATCGTCCTGGCGGTGCCGGTCGCGGTCGGCACGGCGCTGTACATCTGCGAGTACGCGCCACGGCGGATGCGCCGGATGCTGGTGACGCTGGTCGACATGATGGCGGCCGTGCCGAGCGTCGTCTACGGCCTGTTCGGCGTGTTCCTGCTGCAGCCCAACATCATCCACCTGTCGCGGTGGATCGCCACGTACCTCGGCTGGATCCCGATCTTCGAGGTCGCCGACTACGACACGGCCAACCCGCTGTCGAGCATCACCGTGTTCACCGCGTCGAGCTTCGTCGCGGGGACGGTCGTGGCGATGATGGTCACCCCGATCATCTGCTCGATCTCGCGCGAGGTCTTCTCGCAGGCGCCGATCGGGGAGCGGGAGGGTGCCTACGCCCTCGGAGGCACCCGCTGGGGCATGATCCGCACCGTCGTCCTGCCGTACGGCCGGGGCGGCGTCATCGGCGGCTCGATGCTCGGCCTGGGCCGGGCGCTGGGCGAGACCATCGCCGTCTACATGATCATCTCGCCGGTGTTCGACATCCAGTGGCACGTGCTGCAGACCGGCGCGATCTCGGTGTCGTCCCTGATCGCGCTGCGCTACGGGGACTCGGCCGACTTCGCGGTGTCCGCGCTGATGGCCGCGGGCCTCGCGCTGTTCCTGATGACCCTGCTGGTCAACTTCGCCGCGTCGATCGTCATCGGCCGCACCCGCTCCGGAGCCGGCACATGACCTCCACCGACACCGCCCGGACGGCCGGACAGCCGGACACGGCCCCGGAGACCGGGCAGACGCACCACCACGCCGTCGCGGCGGCTGATCAGGCGCAGGACCAGGGCCACGCCACCGCGACCGCCGGGCACGCGCAGGACCAGGGACACGCTGCCGCGACCGCCGGGCACGCGCAAGACCAGGGGCACGCTGCCGCGGCGATCGAGCGGACCCGCGTCGACCTGACGAAGCCTGACGGGACCCGGAGCGAGCCGGACACCGCGACCCGGGCAGCCGGTCCGGTGAAGGCGGCCGATGGGGGGCCGCGGCACGCGCGCCCCGACACGGCCCTCACGTTCGTGCGGCGCCCGCTGCCCGAGGCGGCCCCGGGGGAGGAGCGGCGCCGCGAGCTGCGCGCCGGCCGGCGCCTCGACCGGCTCAACGTGACCGGCGCGCTGCTGGCCGCACTCGCGTTCACCGCCCTGCTGTTCGGCCAGATCGCCCCGTTCGACGGCGTGCTCGGCTTCATCGTCGTGACGTTCCTGGCGTTCCTGGCGTTCCTCGGGCTGCTGACGTCCCTCACCGAGGACGGGCCGGCGATCCGCGACCGGATCGCCGCGGCGGTCATGACCGGCGTCGGCATGTTGCTGTTGCTGCTGCTCGTGGTCGTCGTCGGCTTCACCTTCTGGCGGGCCTGGCCGGCGCTGGTGCACGTCAACTTCTGGATCGAGGATATGAGCGTCGTGCAGCCGACGAGCCCGCTGAACGTCGGCGGGGCGCTGCACGCGATCGTCGGCACGCTCGAGCAGATGGGCATCGCGCTGACGCTGTCGGTGCCGCTCGGCATCACCTGCGCGGTGTTCCTGGGCGAGATTCCGGGCCGCTTCAGCCGGTTCGTGCGCACGCTCGTCGAGGCGATGACGGCGCTGCCGTCGATCGTCGCCGGCCTGTTCGTCTACGCCGGCCTCATCCTGGCGCTCGACCAGCAGAAGTCGGGCCTGGCGGCCGGGATCGCGCTGTCGGTGATGACGCTGCCGATCATCATCCGCGCCTCCGACGTGGTGCTGCGGCTCGTGCCCGGGACGCTGAAGGAGGCGTCGTTCGCGCTGGGCGCCTCCCAGTGGCGCACCGTCTGGCACGTGGTCCTGCCGACGGCCCGGTCCGGCCTGACGACCGCCGTCATCCTCGGCACCGCGCGCGGCATCGGGGAGACCTCGCCGGTGCTCATCACCGCCGGGTTCACCCAGTTCATGGCCCTCAACCCGGCGGCCGGCCCGCAGGTGTCGCTGCCCCTGCTGGTGTTCAACAGCGTGCGCTTCCCGCAGGAAGAGATGATCATGCGCGGCTTCGGCGCCGGCGCGGTGCTCATGCTGCTCGTCCTGGTGCTCTTCGTGGCGGCCCGGATCATCGGCGGCCGCGGGCCCGGCGAGCTGTCCCCCGGACAGCTCAGGCGCCGGGCCGTCGCATCCGCCCTCGACGTCAAGCGGTTCCAGCGCCGCGAGCAGGCCGACCTCGACGGTGCACCGTCCCAGAGCCGCCCGCAGGCGGATCCCGACAAGGAGATGTCCGATGTTCCGTAGCGTCGCCAAGACCGCCGCCGGGGTCGTCCTCGGGCTTTTGGCCATCGCGGCGCAGCCGAACCCCGCGTACGCCGCACCCATCAAGGTGCAGATCGCCGGCGCCGGCTCCACCTGGAGCCAGCCGGCCCTGCGCGCGTGGATCGGCAACGTCACCCAGTTCGGCCTGAAGGTGTCCTACGCCGACACCGGCTCGACCGACGGCCGCAAGCAGTTCGCCAACGGCAAGGTCGACTTCGGCATCTCCGAGATCCCGTACGGCATGCCCGACAGCGCCACCCGCGACATCGACTCGCCGCCGACCGGCCGGGGCTACGCCTACATGCCGATCGTCGCCGGCGGCACCTCGTTCATGTACAACCTGACCATCGGCGGCAAGCGGGTCACCAACCTGCGCCTGGCCGGCGACACGATCGCGAAGATCTTCACGAACAAGATCACGTTCTGGGACGACCCGCAGATCAAGCGGGACAACCCGAAGCTGCCCCTGCCCAACCGGAAGATCATCCCGGTGGTGCGCTCGGACGGCTCCGGCACCAGCGCCCAGTTCACGCTCTGGCTCAGCAAGCAGCACCAGGACGTCTGGGGCGAGTTCTGCCGGTCGGTCGGGCGCAACCAGAGCCCGTGCGGGCTGACCTCCTACTTCCCCGTGATCAGCGGCAAGAACATCGGGCAGAGCGGGTCCAACGGCGTCTCCGGCTACGTCGCGCAGCCGCGGTACGAGGGCGCGATCACCTACGTCGAGTACTCCTACGCCAAGACCGCCAAGTTCCCGGTGGTGAAGGTGCTCAACAAGAAGGGGTACTTCGTCGAGCCGACGGACACGGCGGTGGCGGTGGCGATGACCCACGCGACGATCAACGCCGACCTGACCCAGAACCTCGACAACGTCTACACCAACGAAGACAAGCGCACCTACCCGCTGTCGTCCTACTCGTACATGGTGCTGCCGACCGACCTGCGGATGCAGATGAACGAGAACAAGGGCTTCACCCTCGCGGAGTTCGCGCACTACTTCCTGTGCAAGGGGCAGGCCCAGGTGGACGACCTCGGGTACTCGCCGCTGCCGAGGAACCTCGTGGACGCCGCCGCGGCGCAGGTCGCGCGGATCCCGGGCAGCGCCGCGTCGCCGTGGGACGTGACGAAGTGCCAGAACCCGACGTTCGGCCCCAACGGCGAGAACGCGCTGGCGACGACGGCGCCGTACCCGCCGGAGTGCGACAACGTCCAGAGCGGCGACCAGTGCACCACGGGCACCGGCGGCGCCGGCCCCACGACCGTCGGCGGCGGGGGCGGTAGCGGCGGTGGCGGGACCGGTGGTACGGCGACCACGGGCCCGTCGGCCTCGGCGTCGGCCTCGGCCGCCGTCGTCGTCGACCCGGACACCGGCGAGACCCTCGACGCGGCGCGAGCCGCCGGCGGCAACGACGTGGCCGGCGTGCCGGTGTCGCTGGACCAGGCCGGCACCTGGGGGCTGCGCCGGGCGCTGATGATCGTCGCCGGCGCGCTGCTGATCGGTCTGATCTTCGGCCCGCCGATGCTGTCCCGGTCCCTCGGCGGCCGGCGCGACCGTGACGGCGGCCGGCGATGAGCGCCACGGTCGCCACGGGAACCACCGGGCAACAGCCGGCACCGGACGACCTGCCGCCGCCACGCGGTGCGGCGCGGGCGGTGTGGAAGCGCCGGCTGGCCGGCGCCGGCGTCGTCGGCGTGCTGTTGCTCGCCACGCTCGTGCGGGGCGCCACCGCGACCGCCGGCGACACGTTCGTCCCGCCGCTCGGCGTCGACGTGCCGACGTCGTCGGCGAAGACGATCACGGTGAAGCCGGGCGAGGCCGGCGGCGACTTCGACGGCACCGAGATCACCGTGTCGCAGACCCGCGACCTCGGCAACCAGGGCATCACCATCTCCTGGAAGAACGCCCCGTCGACCCCCGACGCCACGATCGGCCAGAACGTGTTCGCGTTCATGCAGTGCTGGGGCGACCCCGACGCGCCGGACCCGTTCCACGAGGGGGCCGCGAAGGACCCGTTGTGGGGGCGGGAGACGTGCCAGTTCGGCGCGCTGCTGGACACGCCCGTGTGGGGCGGGGACAAGGCGCCCGGCGGCGGGACGATCCGCACCGTGGGCATCAACGGCCTGCCCGACCCGGCCGAGACGCTGCCCCCGGACGCGGTCATCGCGCCGTTCCGCTCGGTCAAGGGCACGCGGATCGGCCACGGCGGCAAGAGCGACCCCTACCCGGGGAACCTCGACCCGCAGACGACCGGCTCGGACGTCATCATGTCCGAGTACTTCGACAAGAACAAAACCAACGAGATCCCCTACGGCTACACCGCCGGCGACGGCACCGGCCGGGTCGTGTTCGAGGCGCAGACCGACATGGAGGCGCCGCACCTCGGCTGCGGACTGCCGGACTCCGGCGGCGTCATCCAGCCGTGCTGGCTGGTGATCGTGCCGCGCGGGCACCACGACCCGCTGACCGGCGGCGAGCTCGCCGGCAGCGACACCCCCGTCAACGGCTCGCCGCTGGCCGCCACCCACTGGAAGCACCGCATCGCGGTCCGGCTGGACTTCCGGTCGGTGCAGACGCCGTGCCCCATCGACCAGGCGGAGCGCGCGACGGTCGGTTCGGAGATGGCCGCGCCGGCGATGCAGGCGTGGCAGCCGGCGCTGTGCGGCAGGACCGGCAACGTGTACGGCTACACGCCGACGTCGGAGGACGAGACGTCCAGCGCGGTCCTCGGCAGCGGCGACGACTCGCCCGGGCTCGGGTTCACCTCGAGCCCGGTGGTCGGCGTGCCGGGCGGCCCGCCGCCGGTGCACGCGCCGATGGCCCTGTCGTCGGTCGTCGTCGCGTTCACCATCGACAACCAGGTGAACCCCGGGTCGACGAACCCGGAGGAGGAGCTGCTGCGGGCCAGGCAGGTCAACGGGATGCGGCTCACCCCGAAGCTGGTGGCGAAGCTGCTGACCTCCTCCTACCAGCGCGACATCCCCGACGGGTCGAAGGCCGAGCACCTCAAGGACAACTACCGGACGATCCTCGCCGACCCCGAGTTCATCACGATCAACCCCGACTTCCGGTTCTCCCGGGCCAACCGCGACATCCAGCCGGTGATGGTGCCGCTGGGCGGCTCCGCGGCGAACCGGGCGGTGTGGGGCTGGATCCTCGCCGACAAGGCCGCCCGCGACTTCCTGTCCGGCGTCCCGGACCCGGAGCACAAGGACCCGGTCACCGGCGTCACGTACCACATGAAGGTCAACTCGTTCTACCAGGACTTCGGCCTCGACGGCGTGGTGCCGGACAGGTTCCCGAAGTCGGACCCCACCTGTAGCCAGCCGCGGCCGGACCTCGTGCCGGAGCTGAAGGTGTGCATCTTCAACAAGCAGCCCTACACGTCGTCGATGACCGACGGGGCGCAGCAGACGCTGAAGGCCGACACCCACTCCGAGGTCGAGTTCGACGAGGCGAAGTACCAGAGCAGCGACCACCAGATCGTCACGCTCAAGCGGGCGGCGCCGCAGACGAAGGGCAACCGGTGGGTCATGGCGATCACCGACTCGGCGTCGGCGGCACGCTTCGGCCTGTACTCGGCGAGCCTGCTCAACGGCAGCGACCCCACCGACCTGAACGCCTACGTCACGCCGACGAAGCAGAGCCTGCAGGCGGCGGTCGCGGCGATGGGACCGACGGCCAACCCCGACGTCCTGGCGCTGGACCCGGCGCTGAAGAAGCCGGGCGCGTACCCGCTGACGATGCTCACCTACGCCGCCGTCGACCCGAGCCGCGGGCAGGCGCTGCGGGAGGCGTACGCGAAGCTCATCGAGTTCGCCGCCGGTGACGGGCAGAACGAGGGCGTCTCCGTCGGGAACCTGCCGCCCGGGTACGTGCCGCTGCCGGACTCGCTGAAGGCCAAGGCCCGCAGCGCTGCCGAGATGGTCAGGCGCGGCTGGACGGCGCCGCCGACACCCGCGGCGACCACGACCACCGCGGCGCCGGTCACGGGGGGCACCCTGCCCGCCCGCGGGTCCGTGCCGTCGGCCGCGCCGACCAGTGCCCGGCCGAGCCTGTCGGCCGCGCCGGTGCCGGCGGCCCGGGCCACGGATCCGGAGCCCGTCGAGTGGGCGCAGCGGTACCTGCTGTCGATGATCCTCGGCGCGGGGCTGCTCGCGGCCGCCGCGGGCCCCGTGCTGACCGGGCTGGCCCGCCGACGCGAACGCCGGTGAGCCTGTTCATCCGGCCTACATGTTGGCGACCGGCCCCGCACGAACCGCCTGCGAATGATGACCACGCTCGACCCTCGCAAACCCTGAAGCAGAAGGGGAAACGCATGAAGGTGCTGACCTTCGGACGGGCTGTCAGCCTCGGCCTCGCGGTCGCCGCTGTCACCCTCACGGTCACCGCGGCACCCGCCGCCGCCAACCCGCCGGCCGGCGAGTACCGCCAGCTGGCCGGCGTCGGCTCCGACACGACCCAGGACGTGCTGAACGGTCTCGGCGAGACCGTCACCAGCGGCGGCTCGAAGGTGATCGCGTCCTACGACGCCCGCCCGGCCGGCCTGATCAAGACCAAGACCACCGGCTGCGAGTTCAACCGTCCCGACGGCTCCGGCGCCGGCCGGACCGCCCTCAAGGCGTCCGAGAACGACGGCGGCAACGTCTACCAGGGCGTCAACGTCACCGGCTGCATCGACTTCGCCCGCTCCTCCAGCTACGGCGGTGGCTCCTCGCCGCAGACCACGGGCAACTACACGTACATCCCGTTCGGGGTGGACGCGGTGTCGTTCGCGGTCAACACCGACAGCGACCTGCCGACCAGCCTGACCTTCGTGCAGCTGCAGCGCATCTACCGCTGCCTCACCACGGTCGTCAGCGGTGTGCCGGTCAAGCCGCTGCTGGTCCAGTCCGGCTCGGGCACCCGGTCCTTCTGGCTCAGCAAGATGGGCATCGCCGAGGCCGACATCGCCAACGGTGACTACCCGTGCATCGTGCAGACGGTGAACGGCGCGGCGATCCAGGAGCACGACGCCCGGGTCCTCGCCGGCCACAACGACTACATCATGCCGTTCTCGGTCGGCCAGTTCATCGCGCAGGGCAACGCCGCCACCATCGCGACTCAGACCGGCGTCGTGGTCGAGGACCGGCGCGGCACCTCCCGCATCGGCCGCGTCAACGGCCTCCAGCCGATCGTCAACGGCAAGCTCAACATCAACTTCCGTCCCCAGCTGATCCGTGACGTCTACAACGTGGTCCCGACCCGCCGCCTGGCGGAGCCGGTCATCGCGCAGACGTTCGTCGGCGCCACGTCCGCGGTCTGCGCCAACCAGTCGGTCATCGAGCTCTTCGGGTTCGGTTTCCGCACCACGGCCGGCGCCACCCTGTTCGAGGGTGTCTGCGGCTCGACCTCGCTGAAGGCCGCGTCCTGAGCACCGCGGCCCCCCTGTAAGGCCAACCGGCCGGGCGTCCACTGTGGACGCCCGGCCATCCCTGTCGAGACGAGGATCTCCCCATGCGCCTGCGCCGAACCGCCGCGGTGGCCGCCGCCGTCACCGTGACCGCCGTGACCCTGCCCGGGCCCCTGACGGCCCCGGCCCACGCCGCGCCGCTCGGCTCGATCACCGTGACGCCGGCGACCGGCAGCGTGGACACCGACCCGATGTTCGCCACGGCGACCGCGTCGGCGACCTGCCCGGCGAACTACGGCACCAACGCCGGCCTGCGCATCGCGCGGGCGGGCACGTCGCAGTTCGCGAACCTGACCCGGGTCGGCGACGACGGCGACTACGACGCCGTGCCGCCCACGCTGCGGCCGAACCGGTCGATGCGCGCCGCCTTCGGCACGACGCCGATCGCCGACGGCGACTACACGCTCGTCATCGTCTGCACCGGCGAGAGCGCCGGCGACCACCCCGACGTCTTCAGCACCACGATCCGGGTCGCCGGCACCACCTGGACCGCGGGCGGTGGCGGCCCCGGCCCCACGACCGGCCCGACCACCGGGCCCACCGGCGGGCCCGGCGGCAGCGGCAACAAGCAGACCCTGAACATGCAGGTCGACCCCGCGGCGACGAGCGCCTCGCCGTCGCCGACCGGCACGCCCGGCGGCGGCCTGCCGCGCACCGGCTCGGCGGTCGCCCGCACCGCGGCCATCGGCCTCGGTCTGGTCGCCGCCGGTGTCCTGATCGTCCGCCTCGTCCGCCGGCGGCGGCTGGCATGAGCGAGCCGGAGCGCGGCGGAGGCGGCGGCGCGACCGACGGCGAGCCGCAGTACACGACCTGGGTGGGCGGCGCCTCCGCGGTCACCGTGATGATCCCGCCGGCGGAGCCGGCGATCGACGTGACGTTCGAGGAGCCCGACCGGACCGACAGGATCGAGAAACCGGACAGGGTGGTCCCGCCACCGGACCAGCCCGCGTCGGGGCTGCGGATCGCGGGCACCGGGCTGAGCATCCTCGCGGTGCTGCTCGTCGGCTTCACGCTGCACGTGACGCTGCTGTCGCAGCTCGGGTACGGCCGGGTGCAGCAGACCGCGTACGCCGACTTCCGCGGCGCGCTCGCCGAGGCGACCGCGCCCGTCGGCCAGATCGGCCCCGACGGCAAGCTGCTGCCCCTCGGCACGCCCGTCGCCGTGCTGCGCATCCCCGCGCTCGGCGTCCAGCAGGTCGTGTTCGAGGGCACCACCGCCGGCGTCATGCAGTCCGGCCCCGGCCACCGCCGCGACACGCCGCTGCCCGGCCAGGCCGGCACGAGCGTCATCATGGGCCGTAACGCCGCCTACGGCGCCCCGTTCGCGGGGCTGTTCCGGCTCAACTCCGGCGACCGGGTCGAGGTCGTCACCGGCCAGGGCGAGTTCACGTTCGTGGTGCTCGGCGTGCGGCACGCCGGCGACCTGACCCCGGCGCCGGTCGCGCCCGGGCGCAGCCGGGTCACGCTGATGACCGCCGCCGGGACGATGTTCTTCCCGTCCGACGTCGTGCGGGTCGACGCCGACCTCGACAACGGCACCGAGACGGTTCCGGCGCCGCCGCGGCAGCTCGGGTACGCACAGCTGCCGGCGTCGGAGAAGGTGCTCGCCGGCGACGACTCGGCCTGGATGCCGCTGGTCCTGTGGGGGCAGCTGCTGCTCGCCGCGGGTCTTGGCGTCACCTGGGCGCGGCGGCGCTGGGGCGGCGTGCAGGCGTGGGTCGTCGGCGTCCCCGTCCTCGCCGTGATCGGCACCGCCACGTCCGACGTCGCCGTCCGGCTGCTGCCGAACGTCCTGTGACCACACCGATTGCGAGGGCCCTGCCGTGACGAGCACGACGCTCGACCCGTCCACCGTCGACTCCCCGACGACCGCCGAGCTGGACGCGCGGAACATCTCCGCGTGGTTCGGCGGTCACAAGGTCCTCGACCGCGTCTCGCTGCGGATGCCGGCGGGGCAGGTCACCGCGCTCATCGGCCCGTCCGGCTGCGGCAAGTCGACGTTCCTGCGCATCCTCAACCGGATGCACGAGCTGGTGCCCGGCGCCGAGCTCGCCGGGGAGGTGCTGCTGGACGGCGAGGACCTCTACGACCCGTCGCGGCGCATCACCGACGCCCGGCGGCACGTCGGCATGGTGTTCCAGAAGCCCAACCCGTTCCCGGCGATGTCCATCTACGACAACGTCCTGGCCGGGCTGAAGCTCACCGCCGTGCGGGCGTCCCGCCGCACCAAGGACGACCTGGTCGAGGAGTGCCTGCGCAAGGCCGGGCTGTGGCACGAGGTCCAGACGCGGCTGCGCTCGCCCGGTGGCGCCCTGTCCGGCGGCCAGCAGCAGCGGCTGTGCATCGCCCGGTCCCTCGCGGTGCGGCCGCGGGTGCTGCTGATGGACGAGCCGTGCTCCGCGCTGGACCCGACCTCGACCCGGCGGATCGAGGAGACGATCGGCGAGCTGTCCACCGAGGTCACCATCGTCATCGTCACCCACAACATGCAGCAGGCGCAGCGGGTGTCGCAGCACTGCGCGTTCTTCCTCGCCGAGCAGGGCACCCCCGGCGTCATCGTCGAGCACGGCCTGACGTCGGCGATGTTCGACACCCCGCAGGACCGCCGCACCGCCGACTACGTGCACGGCCGCTTCGGATAAAAGCGCCGTTTCGGAACGGGCGACACCTCGAATTCGCTTTGCGCATGTCCGGCGTATGAGTTGGCCTGCCCGCTGGGAAACGCCGCGCCGAAAACCTGATCGAGCAACGCAAGAGCGCCTCTTTCGAGTAGAGGAAGTGATTCATGAAGGGTCCGAAGTCCCTGCTGGTCCGGGCGGTCGTCGTGGCCGCCGCGGCCTCCGTGGCGGTCGTCGGCCTCGCCGCGGCCCCGGCCAACGCCGCTGACCTGGGCACGCTCACGCTCACGCCCACCCAGGGCCTGACCACCACCAACCCGGCGCTGTCGGCGCTGACGTCGGCGGCCTGCCCCGCGAACTACGGCACCAACGCGGGTCTGAAGATCGGCAAGGTCGGCAGCGGCGACTACCGCAACCTCGCCCGCGTCGGCGACGCCGCCAACTACGACCAGGCCGCGTTCACGCTCGACGCGAACCGGTCCATGGTTTCGGCGTACGGCGGCACCGCGCTCAGCAACGGCGACTACGAGATCGCCGTGCTGTGCACCGGCGAGTCGACCGGTGACCACCCGGACCTGTTCCGCACGGTCATCACGGTCACGGGTGAGAACTGGAAGGTGAAGGGCGGCGCCGAGCCGGCCGTGCCGACCACCACCACCCTCGCGGCCGCCCCGGCGAGCCCGCAGGTCGCCGGCACCCCGGTGACCCTGACCGCGACCGTGGCCCCGGCCGCGGCGACCGGCTCGGTCACGTTCAACCGCGGCGCGACCGCGATCGGCACCGCGCCGGTCGTCAACGGCACCGCGACCCTCTCGGTCAACAACCTGCCGGTGGGCGCGTTCTCGCTCTCGGCGACGTACACGCCCGACTCGGCGGCGTACCTTGCCTCCACGTCGGCGAACCTGGCCTACACGATCACCGCGCCGGCCGGCTCCATCACCAAGGAGCAGACCATCACCGGTGACATCGCGCCGGGCCAGTTCTCGCTCAACGTTGCCGGCACCACCGTCGCGCTGACCGGCGGCTCCGTCGGCGGCCAGGCGACCGGCAACCTGAACAAGGCCACCGTCGTGGACCTGCGCGGCACCAACGCCGGGTGGAACCTCGTCGGCCAGGTCAGCGACTTCACCGGTGCCACCAGCACCATCCCGGGCACGAACCTCGGCTGGACCCCGTCGTCGGTCAAGGTCAGTGGCTCCGGCGCGGTGGTCACCGGCACGAACGCGACGGGGCTCGGCAGCCCGTCGACCCTGTGCAAGTCGAACGTCGGCAGCAGCGCCGGCACGTTCGAGTGCGGCGCCGGCCTGACCCTGGTCATCCCGGACAACGTCGCGCCCGGTGCGTACAGCGCCACCCTGACGCTGACGCTCGCCTGATCGGTTCATCCAAGCAGGGTGCGGTCCTCACGGGCCGCACCCTTGCGTCGTAGGAGGTCTCCCGTGCGTCGAATGCTTCTCGTCTTGGCGGTTGCCGCGTCGGTACTGGTAGCGCCCGCTCCCGCGGGGGCGCGCGAGGGCGACGGCCTGCGCTGGGCGGTGACCCCGTCGGGTCCGGAGGGCCCGAACGGCCGCGCCGCCTACGACTTCGAGGCGAAGCCCGGTGACGTCATCACCGACATGGTCGGCGTCAGCAATCTCAGCGACGCCCCGATCACCTTCACCGTCTACTCCACGGACGCGTTCACCGCGCCCGACGGTGCCTTCGCGCTGCTGACCGGGACGACCCAGCCGAACGACATCGGCTCGTGGACGGACCTGACCCCGAAGTCCTACACGGTGCAGCCGAAGAAGCGCGCCGACATCGCCTTCACGCTCCGCGTGCCCACCAACGCCACACCCGGCGACCACGCCGGCGGGATCGTCGCCTCGGTCATCGAGCGCCAGACGAACCCGCAGGGCCAGCAGGTCAACGTCGACCGCCGCATCGCCGCCCGGATGTACCTGCGGGTCGCCGGCCCGGTCCAGCCGCTCGTGCAGGTGTCCTCGCTCAACGTCGTCTACGGCTCGCCCGCGCTGCCGTTCGGCACCGGCGACCTGGTCGTCACGTACCGGCTGAAGAACGCCGGCAACGTCCGCGTGCACGGCACCGCCAAGGTCCGCGCCAGCGGCCTGCTCGGCGTCTCCCTCGGCGAGAGCGAGGAGATCACGGTGCCGGAGATGCTGCCGGGCGCGGAGCTGAGCGTCCAGAAGCGCATCCCGGGCGTCATGTCGCTGGGCCGCCTGACGGCCGCCGTGACGGTCAACGCGGAGGCGAAGGAGGGCCGGCTGCCGATCGCCAGCCGCAGCGCCGCCGTGTGGGCGTCGCCGTGGGGGCTCGTCGGTCTGCTGGTCCTGGTGCTGGGCGCGGTCGCGCTGGTCGTCCGCTGGCGGCTGCGCCGCCGCCTGCTGCGGGCCTGACCGTCACCGCCGGCGCAGGGCCGACTCGGGGATCGGCCCGCGCAGCTGCCGCACGACGGCGGTGCCCCAGCCGAGATGCCACTCGTCGGCCTCGGCGTGGAAGGCGCCGCGCAGCTCGTGCCAGTGCAGCCCCGGGTGCCGGTGGTGCACGCTGTGCAGGTTGAACGCCAGCACGAACAGCTCCAGGGGCCGGGGCAGCCGCAGGTTCATCGCCTCCAGCGGGCGCTCCAGCTCCGTGCGGTAGTGGTAGGCGTTGTCGGCGAGCGACACCAGCAGCGCCCGCCCGCCGACGGCGACCGCGAGCATCCACGCGTGCCGCCCGTAGCCCACGGCCGAGCCGGCGTAGGTGACGACCACCGCCAGCGCCTCGACGCGGAAGCGGCGCAGCGTGTCCCGCTTCGAGACCCGCTCGAAGAGCAGCCCGGTGACGGAGTCGAGGGAGTCGGTGCGGCGCACCAGCCACCGCCACCCGGCGGCGGGCATGGCGGCGAGGACCACCGACGCGGCCTCCAGCACGTAGAGGCCGCCGAGCAGGCGCGGATAGTAGCCGCGGGCGGCGGCGAGCCAGGTGGTGACCGTAGGGTCGTAGACCTCGGTCCGTTCGCGGCGGGTGCGGCTGTACCGGTGGTGCAGCAGATGCCCGGCCTTCAGCAGCGAGAACGGGGCGCCGTAGCCGGTCGCGAGGACCCTGGCGAGGCGGTCGTTCCAGGTCCGGTCGCGCAGGAGGGTGCCGTGGATCCCCTCGTGGATGAGCGACCACAGCGGCACGGTGGTGAGCGCGAGGGGGACGAGCAGCCAGCCCCAGCGCGGGTCGGCGGGCAGCAGCCACACCGGCAGGATCAGCAGTTGCAGCACGAGCGTGCCGGCGGCGGCGGTGGTCAGTACCCCCGAGATCAATGTCTGACGGGCAGCCATGCCCGAAAGGTAGCGCCGGTAGGAGAACTCAGCCTGAACTGTCGCGGACGGTCAGTGTGGTGGGGAACGTGCCGTGCCAGCCGGGCCCGGTCTCCCCGCCGAGCAGCGCCCGGGTGGCGGCGGCCGCCATCTCCTCGACCGGCTGGCGGACCGAGGTCAGCGGCGGCGTCGTACACGTGGCGATGAGACTGTCGTCGAAGCCGATGACCGCCACGTCGTCCGGGACCCGCAGGCCCGCCGCGGCGAGCGCCTGCAGCGCCCCGGAGGCCATCAGGTCGCACGCGACGAACAGCGCGTCGATGTCCGGGTGCTCGGCCAGGAGCCGCCGGGTGATCTCCGCGCCCGACGTCCGGTTGAACTCGCCGGCCTCGCCGGTGATCGGCTCGAGCCCCGCGTCGCGGACCGCGGCGAGGTAGCCCGCGCGGCGGTCGACGGCGTCGGCGATGTGCTCCGGCCCGGGCACGGCCGCGATGCGCTTCCGGCCGTTGCGGTGCAGCAGCTGGACCGCCGCGTACGCGCCCGTCGTGTTGTCCGGCACGATCGACGGCACGGGCGCCGCGGTGCGGCCCATCGACACCACACGCGGGCAGACCGCGTGGAAGGCGGCGGCGAGCGGCGCGGGCACGTTGACGAGGATCGCGCCGGCGCTCACGGTGTGCGCGACGCGGTCGAGCAGCCGCGGCGCGTCGGCCTGCCCGACGACGTGCACGCGCATCTGCGCCTCGGACCGCCGCAGCCCGTCGACGATCCCGGCGACGACCCGCCCGTAGTAGGGGTTGGTGCCGAAGCACGTCGGCTCGTCGTCGATGACGATGAGCTCGACGACGTCACCGTGCCCGCGGGCGAGCGCCCGGGCGACCGGGTCGGGCCGGTAGCCGAGCCGCTCGACGGCCCGGTCCACCAGCTCGCGGACGTCCGCCGCGACCCGCGGGTTGCCGTTGATGACCCGCGAGACGGTGGCCCGGGACACCCCGGCGGCCTGCGCGACGTCGTCCAGGGTGGGGCGCTTGTGCTGCACCGCACCAACCCTAGCGCCCCCGCCACCCCCGGGTGTGCCGCTGGACACCTCGGCGGCCCTGTACGGGCAGGTCCGGGGACGGCGCTGGCACGATTGGTCCATGATCAGGCCGTTGCTGGAGGTCATCGCCCTCGACGCCGTGGACGCGCGGCTGGCGCTGGAGGGCGGGGCGGACCGGGTGGAGCTGGTCAGCGACATGGCGGCCGACGGCCTCAGCCCGGCGCCGGCGACCGTGGCGGCGGTCCGGGCGGCCGCCGGCCTGCCGGTCCGGGTGATGGTGCGCACCGCCGCGGGCTTCGCCGCCGGCGATCTCCGGTCCCTGCGGCGCACCGCGAAGGATCTCCGGGCGGCCGGCGCCGCCGAGTTCGTCCTGGGCTTCCTCACCCCGGACGGCGCGGTGGACCTGCCCGCGGTCCTGGAGGTCCTGGAGGTCCTGGACGGCGCGCCGTGGACCTTCCACCGGGCGATCGACCACACGGCCGACCGGCACGCCGCCTGGGCCGCGATCACCGGCCTGCCCGGCCTGGACGCCGTGCTGACCTCGGGCGCCCCGACCGGCCTGCCCGACGGCCTCGCCACGCTCCTCGCGGAGGCCCCCACCCGGCCGCAGGTCCTCGCCGGCGGCGGCCTGCGGCACGAGCACGTCGCCCCGCTGCGGGCGGCCGGCGTGACCGCGTTCCACTCCGGCAGCGCGGTCCGCGAGGGCGGCACCTGGACGACCCCCGTCGACCCCGTCCTGGTGCGCGACCTGCGCCTCACCCTGGACACGCCCGTCACTGGGTCACAGCGGGCCGGGAGTCGGTGAAGCCGCGCTCGAGGTAGACATTCGACCAGATGGTGCCGGTGCCGTCGGCGTAACCTGCTGCCAGGAGATCGCCGGTCGAAGGATCCACGATGATCCGGTTGACACCGTGCTTTAACGGGCCCACTTCCAGGGCACTGTCGAGCGGGCCTGTGACGGCGACGCCCCGGCGGCCGGTCGGGTCGGTGGCCTCGCCCGCGCAGACGACGCCGTCGGCGGCAGCGATGAACCTCAGCAACGCGGACCGGGTCGCGACGTCCAGGACCCGAGTCCCGTACGTCCCGGAGGCCCTGGAGAGCACCAGCGCCGGTCGGAAGGTGCTTCCCGTGGTGTCGAGGGTGTCGATCAATGACTCCGGGGGCGGGGGCGAGCTCGTCCCCATGAACTCCGGGGGTACGCCCTGGAGCACGTCGACGACGGTCGTGCCGACCGTCCGCATCCGCTCCGGGTGGCTCTGAAAGTAGGCCCGCGACGCGTCGTCGGCGAACGTCACCGACTCGGTGACGGTGCGTTGACGCACATTCCGGCGGTCGGCGGTGGTCCAGGTGGAATATTCCCCCACGTAGTACACCCAGGCGACCCCGCCAGGTATCGGCGCCCTGTCGCTGAAGCGCCCTGCGTTTCGCACGTACTCGTACTGTCCGGTGGTTGCCTCATACGGTGCCGCGTGCAGTCCCGCGGCCAGCTCGGCGAGGCAGTCCGACGGCCACACCCTGGGCGCGACGGGACGGTTGGCCGGGGCCCGGTCGAGCACGACGGCCGCGGCCGCCCCGGTCACCGCCACGACCGCGACGGCGGCCGCGACCCCGGCCAGGGCCCGCCGCCGGCGGCGGTCGGGAAGGTGCAGCTCGTAGCTGGTGACGTCGTTGGAGGCCAGCCGCAGCAGCGTCTCCACGTCGCCGGGGCCGACCGGAGCGTCTCGGGCGGGGTCGGCGGCGGCCAGCAGGTCGAGGGTGCGCTCGGTCATCGGGTTCCTCCCGTTCGGGTAGGTGCGGGGGGACGGGCAGAGGAAGGTGCAGGTGCAGGGGCTGGGGTGTCGGCGACCAGGACGGTGAGGCGGCGCCGGGCACGGTGCAGCCGGACCCGTGCCGCGGTCACGCCGCAGCTCAGGACGAGCGCCGCCTCCGCGACGGACAGCTGCTCCCACGCGACGAGCCGGAGGATCTCCTGGTCGTCGTCGGACAGCCGGGTCAGCGCGGCCCGGACCGCGAGGAGCTCGGTGAGGCCGTCGTGCCGGTCGGCGGCCGGGTGGTCGCCGAGGGCACCTGGCGCCGGGGCCGTCCGGCGCGCCCGGCGGTGGTTGGCCAGCAGCCGGCGGCCCACCCCGTACAGCCAGGGCAGCGCGGGCTCGGGCACCTCCCCGCGCCGCCGCCAGGCGACGAGGAACACTTCCTGCGCGAGCTCCTCCGCCGCGGCGGTCCCGTCGAGCCGGCGCAGGCCGTAGCGCACGACGTCGGCGTAGTGCCGGGCGTACACGTCCCGGAACCAGCCGGCGTCGCGGTCGTTTGCGTCGTCCATACCCCGTTCTATGTCGCGTCCCCGGAAGGCGTTACAGCAGGCTCCGCAGATATTCGAGATTGTCGGCGGTGCGCTGCTCCAGCGGCACGGCGGTGGAGAAGTCCTCGACGGTGACCCAGCCGTCGTAGCCGTGCGCGGTGAGCGCAGCCAGGTAGCGGCCGACGTGCGCCTGCCCGGTCCGCAGCGGCGCCCAGTCGTGCGCCCAGGTGACGGTGCCGTCGGCGGCGGTGTCCACGGGCCGCCACGCGACGTTCTTCACGTGGACGTGCTGCAGGTAGGGGCCGAGCAGCTCGAACGCGGCGCGGTGGTCCTCGTGCCCCTCGATGACGAGGTTGCCGAGGTCGTGGATGACGCCGACGTGCCGCGGGTCGAGCCCGTCGACGAGGCGCATCGCGGCGGACGCCGACGACACGATCGTCTCGTGGTGCAGCTCGATGAGGATCGTGACGCCGTGCCGCTCGGCGAGCCCGGTCGCCCACTCGAGGTCCTTGCGGGTGGCGTCGAACAGGTCCGGGTAGCGGCCGGTGGACAGCAGCGGCATGGTGACCCGGACCCGGCCCGCGCCGAGGATCGCGGTGGCGGCGAGGAGCCGGGCGACGTCGTCGTGCTCGAAGCTGCGCGCGTAGCCGCCGACACCGGAGAACTCGAGGCCGGCGCCGCGGGTGAGGGCGGCGATCTCCGGCAGCGCAGCCTCCAGGCCGGTCAGCGGCCAGGTGGCCCGGTTGCCCTTCCAGAAGCCGGGCTGGTCGGCGTCATCCTGGTCGACGACGCGCCACTCGACGCCGTCCCAGCCCTGCGCGGCGAGGTGCCGCACGACCTCGTCGGGCGCCCAGTCGGGCGTCGATGCGGTGAAGACCGAGAACCTCACGCCTGAACCTCCTGTGTCGAAACCACCGGCTGCACGTCGTCGTGGACGCCGTCGAGGACCTGGTCGAACAGCACCGGCCGGTCGAGCGTGGCCGCCACGTACACGGCCCGCACCGTGGCGAGGGCCAGGAGGCCGTCCGCGACCCGTACCCCGGGAAGCCGCCGCTCGTCGATGGCGTCGACGAGGTCCTGGTACTGGCGCAGGTGCCCGACGATGAAGCCGTCCGCCGGTTTGGGCGCGCCGTACAGGTCCTCGGCGGCGACGAGGTCGGCGGCCGTCTCCCCGGTGTCGGCGCTGTGGAAGTACTCCAGCTGGTCGTCGTGCAGCACGGCGGAGCCGCGGGTGCCGTGCAGCTGCAGCCGCACCGGCAGGCCGGGGTGGGCGCTGGTGCTGGCGTGCAGCACGGCGAGCGCGCCGCCGGCGAAGCGGAGCGTGGCGACGGCGAGGTCCTCGACCTCGATCCGCTCGTGCGCGATCCGGGTCGTGCGGGCGGTGACCTCGACCGGCGGGCCGAGCAGCGCCAGCATCTGGTCGACGAGGTGGATGCCCTGGTTGGCGACGGCGCCGCCGCCGTCGAACTCCCACGTGCCGCGCCAGTCGGCGGAGTCGTAGTAGGCCTGGTCCCGCCACCATGGCATGGACACGACCGCGGACGTGAGCCGGCCGAGCCGGCCTTCCCGCGCGGCCCGCCGCACGGCGACCATCGCCGGGTCGAACCGGTGCTGGCTGACGACGGCGCAGACGAGCCCGCGCTGCTCGGCCTCCGCGGCGACCTTCGCGAACGCGCGGGCCTTCGGCAGCGACACGTCCAGGGGCTTCTCGACGAGCAGGTGCGCGCCGGCCCGCAGGGTCTCCTCGGCGGCCTCGACGTGCAGGCCGCTGGGCGTGCAGATCGCGACGAGGTCCACCCGCTCCGCGGCGAGCGCGGCACCCAGGGTGCGGTGGCAGGACGGCGGCGGGTCGATCCGGGCGGCCAGGGCCGCGTTCGCGGCGTCGACCGCGTCGACCAGGGCCACGATCCGTAGCCGGGGATGGCGCAGGATCGCGTCGGCGTGGTTGCCGCCGATGATGCCGCTGCCGACGATCGCCACGTTGATCAGGTCTGTCATTTCACTCCCCCGGCGGTCAGGCCGCCGACCAGGAACCGTTGGAACACCAGGTACAACACCACCACCGGCAGCGCGCAGATCAGCGCGGAGGCCATCAGCTGCCCGTAGACCGGGATGGCGCCACCCTCCTGGGTGGCGCCGAACACCTGCAGGGCCACCGCGACGGTGCGGCTGTCGGGGTTGGTCATCACGGAGGCGAACAGCACGTCGTTCCACCCGAGGAGGAACGCGAAGATGCTCGCCACGACGAGGCCGGGCCAGCTGAGCGGGATGATGATCGAGCGCAGGATCCGCCACGAGGAGGCGCCGTCGAGGCGGGCGGCCTCGTCGAGCTCCGCGGGCAGCCCCCGCAGGTACGTCACCATGACCCACGTCGAGAACGGCAGCGCGAACGTCAGGTACGTGACGAACAGCGCCCACCGGGTGCCGATGACCTGCACGCCGAGGACCGCGGACAGGTTCGCGAACAGCACGAACACCGGCAGCAGCATCAGCGTGCCGGGGATCGACTGCAGCGCCAGGAGACCGCGCAGGATCAGGCCGCGGCCGAGGAACTGGAACCGCACGAGGACGTACGCGGTGGCGACGGCGACGAGCGCGGACACCACGGCGACGCTGCCGGCGACGACCACGCTGTTGCCGAGCCCGGCGCCGAGGTCGACGGTCGACCAGATCTTGCTGTAGTTGTCCAGGTGCAGGCTCTTCGGCCAGAACGCGCCGCGGGCGACGGCGAGGTCGTCGTTGACGGACGCGAACAGCATGTACAGCACCGGCGTCAGCACGAACACCAGCAGGACCGCGATGACCACCGCCTGCACGCTTCTCGGCAGGAGCCGCTGTACGTCAGTCCTCATGCTGGTTCAGCCTCACCGCGCGCAGGTACACCGACAGAGGGATCGCCACCAGGACCAGCGACAGCACGGCCATGGCGGCGCTGAGCCCGAACCGGAAGTTCTGGAAGCTCTCGACGTAGGTCAGCACGGGCAGCACCTCGACGTCGTGCGGGGCGGGCACCCCGAACAGCACGTACGGCAGCGTGAAGCTGTTGAGGTTGTGCAGGAACGCGATGATGAGCGCCAGGGCGAGGACGCCGCGCAGGTGCGGGAAGACCACGTGGCGCAGCTTCGCCCACCAGCCGGCGCCGTCCAGCGCGGCCGCCTCGTGCACCTCCTCGGCGATGCTCTGCAGGCCCGACGCCGCGAGGAGGTACAGCAGCGGCCACGACGTCCAGAGCTGCACGACGACGAGCGTCCAGTAGCTGTCGGGGCCGTTGAGCCACAGGCGCCCGTCGCCGAGCAGCGAGTTCGCCGGGCCGGACGGCATGAGGATCGTGCGCCACACCGTGCCGACGACGAACGCGGGCAGCACGTACGGGATGAGGAACGCCGACCGGACGAGGGCGCGCCCCTTGAACCGCTGCTGGGTGGCGAGCGCCGCGGCGAGGCCGATCGGCAGGGTGGCGACGGTGACCAGCGCCGAGTAGCCGACGGAGACCCAGATGGCGTGCGGCAGGGGCGTGTCGGTGACCGCCTCGACGTAGTTGTCGAGGGCGATGAACGGCGCGCCGGTCCACTCGCGCAGCGTGTACTGGTCGAGGTCGAGCAGGGACACGGTGAGGGCGACGCCGAGCGGCACCAGGATCACCAGGACGAGCAGGACCCCGCCCGGCGTCAGCATCCACAGTGGACGGTGCCGGGGGCGGCGGCGGGCCGGCGGCCCGGGCGTGGTGCCCCGGGCCGCCGGCGGTGCGGCAGTTTCGATCGCCATGAATCTATTTACTCTTGTCCAGCGCGTCCTGCGCGGCCTTCTGGCCGTCGGCGATCAGTTGCTTGAGCTTCGCCTCGTCCAGCTTGCCGTCCTTCAGTGCCGGGATCGACTGCACGACGACGTTGACGAGGGCCAGCTGCACCTGGCTCCACGCGCCGTTGAACGGGGTGCCGCTCGCCTTCGACGCCGAGTCGATGATCGGCGCGAGGGCCGGGTCGGCCTGCAGCTTCTTCGCCGCGGTCGCGTTCGTGGGCAGCTCGCCGAACGTCTTGTAGTACGACTCCTGCTGCTCCGGGCTGGTCAGCAGCTTCACCAGCGCGAGGGCGAGGTCCTTGTTCTTCGTGTACTTCGCCACGACGAGGTTGTCACCGGACAGGATGCTGGTCGCGCCGACGCCTGGTGTACTGGTCTGCCCCGGCGGGACGGTCGGCATGATCGCGTAGGCGTACTTGCCGGCGACCGACGACTTGTCGAGCGTGACCTTCGACGTGGCGGACACCATCGGCAGGAACGCGGCCTTGCCGGCGCCGAAGTCGGCGATCGCCTGGGCGTTCTTCCACCCGACGGCGGCCGGGTTGACGACTTTGTCGGTGGCGAGCCAGCCGAGGTAGGTCTGGTAGGCCTTCAAGGTCACCGGGTCGTTCAGCGACGCCTTCTTGTCCTTGACGAGGGGGTTGCCCGCCTGGACGCTCATCGCCCAGATGAACTTCCACGGGTCGAAGCCGTCGGCGTAGGCGACCGCGAGCCCGTAGGTGTCGCCCTTCGTCAGCTGTTTCGCCTGGACGAGCAGCTCGTCCCAGCTCGTCGCCGGCTTGTCGATGCCGGCGGCCTTGAGCAGCTCCGTGTTGTAGGCCATGACGAACGGCCGGCTGGTGAACGGGATGCCGACCTGGTGCTCGGCGTCGGGCCCGGAGATGCCGAGGGTCGAGGGCAGGAACGCGTCCTTGCCGCCGAGCTTCTTCCAGTCGTCGTCCTTGAGCTCCAGGAACGCCCCGGTCGCGTAGGCCGTCGGGGTGAACGTGGTGCCGAGGGAGTAGATGTCGGGGCCCTGACCGGACAGCACCGACGTCTGGATCTTCGTCAGCTCGTCGTTGGGCGAGGCGAACGTCTCGAACTTCACCTCGGCACCGGTCTGCGCCTTGAACTTGTCGTTGATCTCCGTGAACCAGGCGCGCTGCTGGTCGGGGTAGATCGTGTTGGCCTGGACGAGCACGTTGAGCGTCTTGCCGGCGCCGTTGAGGCCCGTTTCGCCCGGTTTGTCGTCGCCGCCGCCTCCGCAGGCGGCTAAGAGCAGAAGGCTCGCGGCGATGATGGAAACGCGTTTCATAGGGGTGTCCACTCCTCGTTCACTGGGGGTGTGACGGAGCGCATCGTTGCTGCTGGCGGGCATCTTTCATTGCTGCTTGGGGGCGGACGCTATCAGCGCCGTCTTTGTGGTGGCAACCGCTTGCCATCGTTTGCCATCATCTGCTTTTCTCATCCCCATGCCCCGTGCGCATCAGTTCGGCTCCGGTGACCGGCCCGTCACCATCAACGACATCGCCGCGGCCGCGGGGGTCGCCGCGTCGACGGTGTCGCGCGCCCTGAACAACCCCGGCCGGGTCAACCCGGCGACCCGGGAGCGGATCGAGGCCGCGGCCCGCGAGCTGCGCTACGTGCCGAACTCACAGGCGCGGGCGCTGAGCTCGGGCCGTACCGGGGCGATCGCCGTCCTCGTCTCCGACGTGACGAACCCGTTCTACTTCGGCGTGCTGCGCGGCACCCAGATGCAGCTCAAGGCCGCCGGCTACGCGCAGCTGCTGATCGACACCGAGGACTCCGGCGACCTGGAGGTGGAGCTGCTGCACAAGATGCGCCGCTCCCTGGACGGGGCGATCCTCGCCGCGTCCCGGCTGCCGGACCGGGCACTGGCGGCGCTCGCCCAGGACATCCCCCTGGTCACCATCAACCGCAACGTCCGCGGCGTGCCGAGCGCGATCATCGACACCCCCGCCGGGATGGGCCAGGCGGCCGAGCACCTGATCTCCCTCGGCCACCGCGATATCGCCTACGTCTCCGGCCCCGAACGCTCCTGGCCGAACGAGGCCCGCTGGCACGCCGTCCGGGCGGTCGCGGCCCGGCACCGGCTGACCTTCACGCGCGTCGGGCCGTTCCCCTCCGGGCGCCGCTCCGGCTCCGCCGCCGCCGACGCGGTCCTGAACACCGGCGCGACCGCCTGCATCGTCTTCAACGACCTGCTCGCCATCGGCATCCTGCAGCGGCTGCGGGAGCGGGAGGTCCGGGTGCCGGAGGACCTGAGCGTGGTCGGCTGCGACGACATCTTCGGCGCCGACTTCTGCCACCCGCCGCTGACCACCCTCACCGCACCGATCGAGCAGGCGGGCCGGGTCGCGGTGTCGATGCTCCTGTCCCGCCTCGACCCGTCCGCCCCGGCAATGCGCCAGTCGGTGATGCTGCCCGTCCACCTCACGGTCCGCGGCTCCACCGGAGCTGTTTCCCGCCAGTAGCCTTCGGCTACAGCTCGCCTCCCCGCTGTTTCCCGCCAGTTGCTTCGCAATGGGCTCGCCTCCCCACCGCTGCCGCGGCGGGGCCCGCCGGGGGATTCTCACCCCGGACCCCCAATGCTCGCTGCGCTCGCACAGCCAGCGCTTCGCGCGGCCGGATTGCGCATCCGCGCCCATCCGGTGGTCGGCCGCCGCGGTGGCTGGGGTGGGGGTTCCTCATGATCCGGAAGACTTTGTGTCGCTATAGCAGCACAAAGTCTTCCGGATCACGGAAACGGAGGTCAGGATGGCCCGCCGCGTGAGTTGGCGTCGGGCCCTCCCGTGATCCCGAATCGTTCTGGTAGCCGGGGTCACCGAAAGCTTTCGGGATCATTCCGCGGGCGCCTGGTTCTCGTGATCCGGAAGACTTTGTGTCGCTATGGCAGCACGAAGTCTTCCGGATCACGGAAACGTCTGTCGCGTGCGTGGCGGAGGGTCGGGGCTAGGCGTTGGTGGGGTCTTTCCAGCCGCGGGAGTAGATGACGGCCAGCTTCTTCTCCAAGGCCTGGCGGAGGTCTATGCCCATGGTGTGGGCGGTGACGAAGGCGGTCAGCACGACGTCGGCGAGCTCCTCCTCGACGTCGCTGAAGGGGCCTGAGCGGCGGGCCATTCCCGCGTGCCGGCGGACCGCGCCGACGAACTCGCCGACCTCCTCGGCGAGGGCCAGGGTCTGCCGCAGCTGCGGCGACTCCGTGAAGCCGGCCGCGTCCAGGTGGGCGGCGACGTCGGCGGCGGTGGAGGGCAGGTCGTTCAATGCGAATGACACACCGCACCCTAACCTTCTACGGTCTCCAGGTGCCCGACCGTCATGCCGTCCGCGCCGTCTTCGACGCTGACACGATCACCGTCTACCAGGCCTACAGCCCCGCGATCGCGCTGCCGGCCCTGGACGCGCAGCGGTTCGTGCCGCCGTTCAAGCGCGACAGGATGACCTGGGTCAAGCCGTCGTTCCTGTGGATGATGTACCGCAGCGGCTGGGCCACCAAGGAAGGCCAGGAGCGCGTGCTGGCGGTCCGGCTGCGCCGCGATGGGTTCGACGCGGCCGTCGCGGAGGCGTGCCTGAGCCACTACGTGCCGGGCATCCACGAGAGCCGCGCGGCCTGGTCGCGGGCCCTGCGCACGAGCCCCGTCCGGGTCCAGTGGGACCCGGAGCGCGACCTGCACCTGCGTCCCCTGGAGCACCGTTCGCTGCAGCTCGGCCTGAGCGGGGCAGCCGTCCACCGGTACGTGGACGAGTGGACCGTCGGGATCCGCGACGTCACGCCCCTGGTCCACGAGATCCACGCCCTGGTCGAGGCCCGCGCGCTGGAGGAGGCCGCAGCCCTGCTGCCGCCCGAGCGGCCCTATCAGTAGGCGGCGGCGTCCGGGTGGGCGGCGGCCCAGGCGGCGCCGATCAGGGCGGCGTGCTCCGTGTCCGACACGGGGCGGGCCGGGAGGTTGAGGGCGAGCGCCGGCTCGATCAGGTCCCAGGCGCCGGTCATCGAGCCGCCGAAGACGACCACCTCGGCGTCGAAGCGGGTGAGCCACTCCGTCAGCAGCAGGCCGAGGGCGCCGAACGCGGTGTCGATCACGGTCTGGGCGGCGGCGTCCAGCTCGCGGGCGCGGGCGGCCAGGCCCCGCATGCCGTCCACGTCCACGCCGGTGGCTTCGCGGTACGCGCGGATGAGCGCACGGTCGGAGACGACGTCCTCCAGCTCGACCCCGTCGATGGTGCAGAAGTGCACCTCGCCGTCGGGTGGGACGGTCGGGCCGGTGGTGACGACGCTGCCGTCGGCGAGCCACGCGGAGCCGATCCCGGTGCCGAGGGTGATGGCGACGCAGCGGGACGCGCCCTTGGCGGCGCCGTCGACCCACTCGCCGAGCAGGAAGGCGTCGGCGTCGTTGACGAAGGTGAAGGCGTCCGGTGTGGTCGGGATGGCGAGCGCGAGCGCGGCGCGCAGATCCAGGCCGTGCAGGCTGTCGAACTTGCCGACGCCCTCGTGCAGGGACACGCCGGTGCGGTAGTCGAACGGGCCCGGCATCGCGATCGCCCAGCGGTCACCGGCCTGCGGGTCGAGGAGCTTCGCGGCGCCGGCGAGGGCGTCGACGATGCCGTCGGCGGACAGGGTGGGGTCGAGCGGGTGGCGCTGCCGCTGGATCACCTGCCGGTCGTCCAGCAGCACGCCGGCGGCGGTGACGTGGCTGCCCCCGACCTCGAGGACCCAGATCGGCCGGGTGTCGGCGTCGGAAGAGGGCAAGTGCACGGCGTAACGTTAGCGCACCCATGATCGACGGATCATGAGCTACCACCGCCGAAGGGGGAAGCCGTGGAACACGACCCGAACCGGTTGCTCGGTCCGGACGGTGGCCTGCCCGAGTCCGTGCCGCCGTGGCCGGCCCGCGACGCCCTGCGGATCACCAGGGTCCGGCCGATCGTCACGGCGCCGGAGGGCCTGCCGCTGGTCGTCGTCAAGGTCGAGACGACGGAGCCGGGGCTGTACGGGCTGGGCTGCGCGACGTTCACCCAGCGCTACGCGGCGGTGGCGGCGGCGGTCAGCGAGTATGTCGGCCCCCTCGCCGTGGGGCGGCACCCGGCCGACATCGAGGACATCACCCGCACGGTGCACCTCTCGTCGTACTGGCGCAACGGGCCGGTCCTCAACAACGCCCTGTCGGGCCTGGACCAGGCGCTGTGGGACATCGCCGGGAAGCGGGCCGGGCTGCCGGTGCACGAGCTGCTCGGCGGGCGGGTCCGCGGCGGCGTCGAGGTCTACACGCACGCGTCCGGCGCCGACACCGGCGAGGTGCTCGACGAGGCGGAGCGCCTCATCGCCCTCGGGTACCGCTGCATCCGCCTCCAACGGGCGGAGCCCGGCCTCGGCAGCTACGGCCACGCGGGGACGGGCGGGCACTACCCGGACTCGCCGAACCCGGACGGCTGGGACCCGGAGCGCTACCTGCGGGGCACCCCGTCGCTGTTCGAGGCGGCCCGCGAGCGGCTCGGCACGGGCGTCAACCTCATGCACGACGTCCACAGCCGCCTCTCCCCGAAGCAGGCGGTCGTCCTGGCGCGGGCACTGGAGCCCTACGGGCTTTCGTTCCTGGAGGACCCGATCCCGTCGGAGCTCTACGACCGGCTGCCGGAGATCCGCGCCGCGTCGCCGGTGCCCCTCGCGGTCGGGGAGCAGGTGAGCTCGGTCGCCGACGCGGCCCGGCTGATCCGCGACGGCGGCGTCGACCTCATCCGCCTGCACACGTCCGCGGTCGGCGGGCTCACCCCGACGCGGAAGCTGGCGGCGCTCGCCGAGCTGTGCGGGGTGCGGACCGCGTTCCACTCCCCGGCGGACGTGTCGCCGGTCGGCGTCGCGGCGAACCTCGCGGTCGACATCTCCAGCCACGCGTTCGGGTTCCAGGAGTCGCACGAGTACAACGAGGCCACCCACGACGTGTTCCCCGGCTGCCCCGACGTGACCAAGGGCTACATGTACCCGTCGGACCGGCCCGGCTGGGGCGTGGACGTCGACGAGGCCGAGGCGGCGAAGTACCCGCCGACCAAGTTCCTCTTCGACCGGTGGGCCGCCGTCGTCCGCCGCCCGGACGGCTCGCTGGAGGCGCCGTGAGGATCGTCGTCACGGGCGCCGGGGGCAACATCGGCCGCGCCACGGTCGCCCGCCTGCGCGCCGCCGGTGCCGACGTCGTCGCCCTGTCCCTGGAGCCCGTCACCTTCCCTGATGTCGTTTCCGGCGTCGGTACCGCCGATGCCCCGGACGCACGTACCGGGGTCGACGGCGGCGGCCGCTCCGGCGCCGGGACGGCCGGCGCCCCAGAGGCGCGCAACAGGGCCGGTGGCCGCGTCGACCTGGTCATCGGATCGGCCGGGGACCCGGACGTCGTCGCGGCGGCCTTCGACGCGCCGGTCGACGCCGTCATCCACCTGGCCGCGATCCCCGCGCCGACCCTCGGCACCGGCCTGGAGGTGTTCGGCGGCAACACCCGGGCCACGTTCGTGGTGCTCGACGAGGCCGCCCGCCGCGGCGTCCGCCGGGCCGTCCTGGCCAGCAGCTACGCGCTGCTCGGGATGCCGTTCTCGCCGCACGACCTGCACCCGCCGTACTACCCGCTCGACGAGGCCGCCCCGCCGCGGATCGAGGACCCGTACGCGCTGTCGAAGCTCGTCGACGAGCTGACCGGCGAGATGTTCCACCGCCGCGACGGCATGGACGTCGTCGCCCTGCGGTTCCCGTTCACCGGCGACACGGACCGGCTCGCGAAGGCCGCCGCCGACCTGCGCGCCGACCCGGCGAAGGGCGCCCGGAACTCGTGGGCGTACCTGCACGTCGACGACGCCGCCGAGGCCGCGTGGCTGGCCGCGACCGTGCCGCTGACGGGGTTCCACCGGTGCTTCGTCGCCGCGCCGGAGACGTTCTGCGACACGCCGACCGAGGAGCTGATCGCCACCTACCACCCGGGCGTGCCGGTCCGGTCGCCGATCCCGGGCCGGCGGGTCCCGATCGACACCGGCGCCGCGTCGCGGCTGCTCGGGTTCACGCCATCACGGGGTACGGCGCCGTCTTAGCCCCGGTGACCAGCTCCTGGAAGAACGCGGTCGTGACGAGGGCCCGGTCCGCATATCGGCGCATCACCGAAGCGGCGGCGGCCGGGCCCAGGAACGGCGCCTCGCCGCGGAGCACGGCGGCGCGGTCCGCGTCGCCGCGGAACTCCTCCGCCAGCCAGGTGGCCAGGTGCCCGGTGGTGTACCGCAGGTCGTAGTCGGCGTGCTCGCGCAGCCAGGCGCGCTCCGGGGCGGTCAGGTCGAAGCCCTCGTGCAGGGCCAGGCCGTAGTCCGCGAGGTACACCTGCCGGCCGTCGGTCAGGATGTTGTTGAAGTGCCCGTCGAAGTGCCACAGCCCGGCGCCGTTCATGAACGCGATCGCGTCCCGCAGCTGGACGTCGACGTCGGGCGCCGCCTCCGGCCGGTCCTTGAGGTGCTCGTGCACGGTCCGGGGGAGGTGCTCGAGGAAGAGCACCAGCCGCGCCGGCGCGTCCTGGAGCTGCGTCAGCCGGAGTCGTACGGACGGCGCGTCACCCCAGTAGGCGACCCGCTCCTCGATGTCGACGCGCTCCCACGCGAAGCCCGCCGGCAGGACCCGCCAGTGGTGCAGCAGCGGGAACGCCGGGTGCCGCCCGGCGAGCACCCACCCGGTCGTGACGCGGTGCGTGGCCAGCTCCCGCCACACGCCGAAGCCGGTCGAGCCGACCCCGTACTGGCAGTACATCGGCAGCCCGAACAGGTTCGCGGTGGAGTGCGGGTGTGCCAGGTCCAGCTCGGTGACCGGCACCTGCTTGACGAACACCGGCACCCCGCCGACGTCGAGCGTCGCCGTGTGCCCGCCGATGCCGACGGCGTCCGGCCGCGCGTCGTCCAGCATCGCCGCGACCGCGGCGTCACTGAGCAGCGCCAGCCGCGAGGACACCCGCTCGTGCCGCTCGACCCGGCTCATCGCAGGATCCCGGCCGCGTCGCGCAGCCAGCGGGCGTCGGCCTCAGCGCAGGCGGGGGACTGGTGCACCGACTGGGCGAAGTTGTGCTCGAGTCCGGGCTCCGTCCGGTGTACGACCGGCACCCCGGCCTCCCGGAGGCGCCGCGCGTACTGGTCGCCGCCGTCGCGGAGCGGGTCGTGCTCGCAGGTGACGACGAGCGCCGGGGGCAGGCCGGTGAGGTCCTCGGAGAGAGGGTCCGGGGCCGCCCCGGGCGCCCACCAGCCGATCCACTCCCGCAGCTGCGCGCCGTCGAGGCCGAAGCCGGCGCCCTTCTCGGCCACACTGCGGCTGGTGGCGGGGAGCGCGACCTCCGCGACCGGGCACACGAGCAGCTGCCCGTCGACCCGCCCCCGCCTGGCCAGGGCCGCCAGGATCGCGAGGAAACCGCCGGCGGAGTCCCCGGCGAGCGCCACCCTGCCGTCCGGCCGGGTCTTGAGCACGGCGTCCAGCACCGTGAGCACGTCGTCGAACGCGGCGGGGAACGGGTGCTCCGGGGCCCGCCGGTAGTCCACGGCGACGACCGTCCGTCCGGTGGCCTCGGCGATCCGCCGCGCGAAGGCGTCGTGGGTCTCGAGGTCGCCGAGGACGAAGCCGCCGCCGTGGGCGAAGACGACCGTGTCGGGGCCGCGCTGCTCGTACCTGCGGATCCCGACCCCGTCGACGGTGCCGTCCTCCACCGGCACCGGCGGCCCGGCCGGGCGCAGGGCGGCCCGTTCGCGACCGCCCCGGCGCAGCTCGGCGATGGCGTCCTCGCGCATCAGTCGCGGCCCTGCCAGGTGGTGACGCAGACCTCGTTGCCCTCGACGTCGGCGAGGATCCAGTACGCGGGGGCGGCCGCCGCGGACACGAGGACGCCGCCGGCGGCCAGGGCGGCGGCGATACGGTCCGCCGCCGCGTCGTGCGGGACGCTGATGTCGAGGTGGATCCGGTTGCGCTCGACGCGCGGCTTGTCCATCTGCTGGAACCAGACGGCGGGGCCGAGGCGGTGCGGGTCGACGACGGGCGCGCCGGTGTCGCCCTCGCCGCCGGCCTCGTCCTCGTAGCCGAGCACGGCCTTCCAGAACGGGCGGACCGCCGGGATGTCCATCGCGTCGACGGCGACCTCGATGAGCTGGGCGGCCCGGCCGGTCGCGGGCACGGTGCTCAGGCCGATCTCCCGCAGCGACCCGGTGAGCGCCCGGGCCAGCTCGATGTCACGGGGCGTCACCGCGGCCTCGCCGAGGCTCTGGAGGGTGAGCAGGACGTGGTCGGCCCGCAGGTCGAGCCACAGGTGCCGGTCGGCGTCGTCGCCGGCGGCGGCGGTGCACCTGGCCGCGACCTCGGCGGCCTGGCCGACCGATCCGACGGGGACCATGGTCATGATCGTGCCGAGGATGTACCGCCATCCGACGTCGACGACGGCGTCGCTGATCTCCTGCCGCTTCATCCGACCGAATCTAGTCCCTACAGGTAGATGTCGACGCCCTTGCCGTCGGAGAGGCCGGCCGCGACCGCGGTGTTGTGCTTGGTGCCCATGAGCGCGCTGAGCGTGTCGGCCTGCGCGTTGACCTGTGCCTGGGCGGCGGCGGGGTCGACCCCGCGACCGGCGGCCGGGACGCTCCAGGTGATGGACGATGCGATGGAACCGACGTCCATGCCGTGTCTCCTCTGCTCGCCGGGCTGGTCTTGCCCACATCGGCACCGCCGGCCCGCGCTGTAGACCTTCCGCGCCGGGCCCCGGCGGGACCGGCCACCCGCAGGGTCACGCGGGGCGGGTGAGCCGCCACTGGGTGAACAGGCCGGCCGCCGCGGCGGCGAGGATCGCGGCGCCGTACAGCAGGACCGTGGTGAGCAGTCCGAGCGGGGCGACGAGCTGCCCGGCGACGATCGCCGGCACGCCGAAGGACAGGTAGGCGACGATGAACACGGCCGCGAACAGGCCGGCCCGCTGGTGTGTCTCGGCGAGCGGCCCGACGGCCCGCAGCGCCCCGGAGAACGTGGCGCCGAACCCGGCGCCACCCACGATCCCGCCGATCCAGACGAGCGGCAGCGCGACGGCGACGATGCCGGTGAGCACGACCGTGGCGCCGAGCAGGACGGCGGTGCCGCCGAGCAGGATCGTGCGGCGCGGGTGCTGCCGGCCGAGGGCGTAGCCGGCGACTGCGGCGGCCGCGGGCGGCAGGAACGCGGTCGCGCCGTTGAGCAGGCCGCTGTCGAGGTGGAAGATGTCGCGGACGATCGTCGGGGCGAGGCCCATGAACAGCCCGGCGAACATCCAGCTGGCCAGGTGCACGGGGATCGCGGCGCCGAACTCGCGGCGGGCCGCCCGGGGCACCGTGACCTGTGGCCTGAGCGAGCCGAGCGCGCCGGCGCGGCGGGTCACGGTCTCGCCGGACAGTGCGGCGGTGAGCGTGCCGAGCACCATGATGACGGCGAGCGTGCCGAAGACGATGAGGTTCGCCGAGCCGGTGAACTGCACGGCCGTGCCGGTCAGCAGCGCCCCGAGGCCGAGCCCGCCGGCGGGTGCCGCGCCGGCGACGACCGTGCCGAGGCGCTTGCGGTGCGGCGGCGCCAGCTCGACGAGCGCGGCGGTGAACGCGCTGCTGGCCGCGCCGGTCGCGACGCCCTGCACGACGCGGGCGGCGATCACCCAGCCGATGCCCGGCGCGAACACGAACATGAGCATCGCGACGACCTCGACGCTGAGCGCGCCGACCAGCACGGGGCGGCGGCCGACGTGGTCGGACAGCGAGCCGGCGACGAGCAGCGCCGCGAGCAGCCCCAGCGCGTAGGCGGCGAACGCGACGGTGAGCACCCACGGCGCGAAGCCCCACTCCCGCTCGAACAGCACGAGCAGCGGCGTCGGCGCGCCGGCCGCCAGGTAGAGCGACGCGAACGCGAGACCCGTGCCGGCGAACGCGACCCCGGCGGGCAGCGTGAACGGTCTGGCCAGAGCGGTGGTGGTCATGGCGTACCCCCTAAAGCAAAAATCTCTGCGTTAGGCTGAAGCTACGCGCTCCGGCGCCGCTTAAAGCAATTATCGTTGCGTTAGGAGCGTCACATGCCCGAGAAGCGCACCGGCGGTCGCAGCGCCGCGGTGCTCGCGCAGATCAGGACCGCGGTCGAGGACCTCGTGCGGGAGCGCGGCGCCGAGCGGGTCACCATCCCGATGGTCGCCGAGCGGGCCGGCGTCAACCCGACCTCGATCTACCGGCGGTGGGGCGACCTGCCGACGATGCTCAACGACATCGCCACCTACCGGCTCGACCCCACCCGCCCGCTGCCCGACACCGGCGAGCTGCGGGCCGACCTCGTCGCCTGGGCCGGCGAGATCGTCGAGCACTACGCCAAGCCCGTCAACGCCGCCCTGCTGCGCGGCGGGGCCGCCTCCGCCGGCGAGACCGAGTCCGACTGCCTGCGCAACCGCCGGGCCGAGGCCGTCGTCCTCGCCTCGCGGTCCGGCGCGCCGTTCGCCGCCGACGACATCGTCGACCTGGTCGTCGCCCCGATCATCTACCGCGTGATCTTCCTGCCCTGGACGCTCACCGACCCGGGCCTCGCCGAGCGGTGCGTCGACCGGCTGCTCGCGACGGGCCGGGCCGCCTGACCGCGAGCTAGGGTCGGGACCATGAAGATCCCCGATGCGAGCCACCCGATCACCGTCACGCCGACCGGCCGGCGCGTGACGGTCCGCGTCGACGGCGTCACCGTCGCCGACACCACCGACGCGCTCACCCTGCAGGAGTCGACCTACCCGCCGGTGTACTACCTGCCGCTGGGCGACGTGGACCAGTCGCTGCTGCGGCGCACCGAGCACCAGACCCACTGCCCGTTCAAGGGCGACGCGTCGTACTACAGCGTCGTCACCCCCGACCGTGAGCTGACCAACGTCATCTGGACCTACGAGACGCCCTATCCGGCCGTCGAGCCGATCGCGAAGCGGGTCGCCTTCTACCCGAACCAGGTCGAACTGACCGTGGAATAGCCGAATTCCTCACTGTCGTGTGCAACGCGAAGGGTTTTGCGAGACGTCTTCGTGTGGGTAGCGTTCGCGGGCGGGGAGGGACGAGACATGCTGAGTCGTCGTAAGGTGCTGGTCACGGGTGCGGGAGTCGCGACCGCCGCGGTGCTGGCGGGGTGCTCCGACACGCCGAAGAAGACCGGCGCCGGCGCCGGCTCGACCGGCGGCGCGGGTGGCGGGGGCGGTGGCGGCGCCCAGCCGGCCAAGGTCACCATCACGCCCGCCGCCGACAGCAAGGACGTCGCGCCGTCGAGCCCGGTCACCGTCGCGATCGAGAACGGCACGCTCGACACCGTCACGGTCGCCGCGGGCGGCAAGAACCTGGCCGGCACGCTCGCCGAGGACAAGCACGGCTGGCAGTCGACGGGCGCCCTCGCCTACGGGCAGGCCTACACCGTCACGGTCACCGGTGTCGACGCGGGCGGCGCCGCCGTCAACCAGACCGCGACCTTCACCACGCTGAAGCCCGCGAGCACGGTGTCCATCACGTTCCAGGCCAACCCGATGCTCGCGCTGAAGAACGGCAACACGTATGGCGTCGGCCAGCCCGTCATCGTCTTCTTCAACAAGGCCGTCACCAACAAGGACGCCGTCGAGCAGGCCATGAAGGTGACGACCTCGCCCGAGGTCGAGGGCAAGTGGCACTGGGTGAGCGCGCAGAGCGCCCACTGGCGCCCCGAGAAGTACTGGACCCCCGGCACCACCGTGAAGGTCAACGCCAACCTCCTCGGCGTCGACATCGGCAACGGCGTCTACGGCGGCACCAACGCCTCCGCCGGCTTCTCCATCGGCAAGTCGCGCATCGCCATCGCCGACTCCAACACCAAGCAGATGGAGTGCTACATCGACGGCCAGATGGTCCGCCGGATCCCCTGCAGCATGGGCAGGGGCGGCAAGGGCACCGTCGGCTCCAAGGGCGAGAAGATCGACTACCTCACCGCCAGCGGCGTCCACGTCCTCATGACCAAGGAACCCCTGGTCACCATGAGCTCCGCCAGCTACGGCGTCACCAACAAGAACGACCCGAACTTTTACGAGGAGAAGATCCGGCTGGCGTGCCGCATCTCGCTCTCGGGGGAGTACGTCCACCTCGCCGACTGGAACATCCCCAAGCACGGCAAGGAGAACACCTCCCACGGCTGCATCAACGTGGCCCCCGACCACGCCAAGTGGTTCTACGACACCTTCGACGTCGGCGACGTCGTCGAGGTCCGCAACACCCCCAAGAACCTGCAGCTCACCGACGGCCTCGGCGACTGGAACGTCCCCTACGCCCAGTGGTGACCCGCCGCTTCGTCCGGCAAATCCGATTTTTGCGATTTGGGCGGCGAATCGGGTCCTAGCGGCACCAGAATCATGCGGTGCGGGGGATGCGGGTGCTGGTCACCGACGACGGGCGGTGGCGGCTGGAGGTGCGGGCGCGCGGCGTCGACGTGTACGACCGCGGGGCGCAGTCGGCCCGCAAGACGCGGGTCGGGGCGCTGGTGCTCCGGCAGGCCGACCTCGACCGGGCCGTACGGTTCCTGCTCGACCACGGCGCCGACGTGGACACCCTGCACGAACGCTGACCACGCTCACGCCGTGGCGAGGGCCGGCGGGGCTCGACCGCCTTCTCGACGGGATCGGGAAGAAGGGCTACAGCCTGCCGACGGCCCCGTAGACGGACACGTCCGCGGGCGTCAGTGCCGGGTCCGGCGCGGTGTCGGGGCGCCACTCGTGCACCGCGACGACGCCCGGGTCGACCAGCGTCAGCCCGTCGAACAGGGCGCCGAACTCGGCCTCGGTCCGCGGCCAGATGTCGGTCTGCCCGGCGGCGAGCATCCGGTCGTACACCTGCGAGATCTGCGGCGGGAGGAAGTCCTTCGTCGCGTTGCTGGCGACGAGGTAGCTGCCCTCGGGCAGGGCGGCGAGCAGCTCCCGCACGATCGGCGCGCCGGCGCCCTCGCCGTGGATGAAGTGCAGGACCGCGACGAGCATCAGGCCGATCGGCCGGGTGAAGTCCAGCGTCGCCCGCAGGTCGGGGTGGGCGAGGATGCGGCCCGGGTCGCGCAGGTCCGCCTCCAGGTAGGCGGTCCTGCCCTCGGGGGCGCTGGTCAGCAGCGCCCTGGCGTGGACCATGACCATGGGGTCGTTGTCGACGTAGACCACCCGGGCCGACGGGTCGATCGCCTGGGCGACCTCGTGCGTGTTGCCGGCGGTCGGCAGGCCGGTGCCGATGTCCAGGAACTGGCGGATGCCCGCCTCGCCGGCCAGGAACCGCACCGCGCGGCCGAGGAAGCGCCGGTTCTCCCGGGCCGCGATCGGCGCGCTCGGCCAGGCCGCGGCGATCGCGTCGGCGGAGGCGCGGTCGGCGGCGAAGTTGTCCTTGCCGCCGAGCCAGTAGTTGTACCGCCGCGCGGGGTGGGCGACGCTGGTGTCGATCCGGTCCATGGACACGCGCCAAACTGTATACGCCCGTTGTCAGGAGGCCCGGATCGCGGCGGCCATCTTCGCGGGGTCGTGACCCGGGCGGACCCCGTCGAACAGGATCGCGGAGCCGGCGATGTGGTCCGTGCGCAGCGGCAGGATCTCCTGGTAGGCGGGGGAGTCGTACCAGGAGCGGGCGGCGGAAAGCGTTGGGAAGGCGATGACCACGACCGTGCCGGGCCAGTCGCCCTCACGGACCTCCACGTCGGGGCCGTGGGCGATGAACGTGCCGCCGAACGGGTCCAGCGTCGCCTGGATGCGCTCCAGGTAGACCAGGACGTCCTCGTTGATCGTCGGGGTGTGCAGGTGCGCGAGCGCGTATGCCGTCATGCCCCCGATCCTCGCCCGCCGGAGGTAGCCGGGTCGATTACCCCGGAGGTCATGTCCAGCAGCATCGCCGCGGTACGGCTGGCGACATCACCGATCGCCGCGCCGCGCATGACGGCGCGGACGGAGGCGCCGTCGAAGAGCATCAGCAGCTGCGTGCCGAGCTGCCCCGGGTCAGGGGCGCCGAGCAGGGCGGCCTGGCGCTGGAAGTACCCCTCCAGCTGCTCCTTGAACTCCAGCGCGACGCGGCTGGCCTGGTGCGCCGCGTCGTGCAGCTCGATCGTCGTGTTGGCGAACGGGCACCCGTGGAAGCCTGGTGAGCCCGCCTGCTCCTCCAGCGTCGTGAACACGTGCAGGATCCGCTCGCGCGGCGACGGAGCCGTGTCCTCGGGGGCGAAGTAGCGCGCGACGGTGGCGGGTCCGTGCACCCGCAGGGCCTCGGCGACCAGGTCGTCCTTGGTGGCGAACAGCTGGTACATCGACCGCTTCGACACGCCCGCGGTCTGGCACAGGCGCTCGACGCCCACCGCGCCGACACCCTCCGCATAGAACAGGTCGGCGGCGGCACGCAAGAGGCGGTCCCGTGTCGGAGAGGTCACACCCCAATCGTAAACCGATCGGTTTATGGTTGCCATCGGGAGCGGAAACCGATCGGTTTCCGCCACGGCCGGAGGGAGCGGACATGGATCTCAAGCAGGCAGTGGTGCTGGTGACGGGCGGCAACCGGGGCATCGGCAAGGCCCTGGTGGCGCAGGCGCAGGCGCGGGGCGTCCGGAAGGTGTACGCCGCGGCCCGCGACCCGCGCACGGTGACCGCGCCGGGGGTCGAGGCCGTCGCGCTCGACGTGACCGACCCCGAGTCGGTGCGGCGGGCGGCCGAGCGCACCGGCGACGTCACCGTCCTGGTCAACAACGCCGGCATCTACGTCGGCGCCAGCTACGTCACCGGCGACCTGGTGGACATCCGGCGCGAGTTCGAGACGAACTTCTACGGCCCGCTCAACGTCACCCGAGCGTTCGTGCCGCAGCTGCTCGCCAACGGCGGCGGCCGGATCGTCAACGTGCACTCGGCGCTGTCGTGGGTGGCGCTCGGCGGGTCGTACAGCGCGACCAAGGCCGCCCTGTGGTCCGCCAGCGACGCGCTGCGCCTGGAGCTCGCACCGCGCGGCATCGGGGTCACGGGCCTGCACGTCGGCTACGTCGACACCGACATGGCCGCGTCGGTCGACGCCCCGAAGATCAGCCCGGACGCGGTGGCGGTCCAGGTCTTCGACGCGATCGAGCAGGACCGCGACGAGGTCCTCGCCGACGACACGTCCCGCGGTGCGAAGCGGTCGCTGACCGCGGAGCCGGGCGAGCGGTACGCGCGGGTGGCAGCATAGGACGCATGGGTGCATACCGGTCGACGGGCGAGTTCAAGCGGGACCAGAACTACATCACCACCCGCATCACCGCCGACGGACGGGACGGCTACCCGGTCGAGCCCGGCCGCTACCGGCTGGTGGTGAGCCGGGCCTGTCCGTGGGCGAGCCGGGCGATCATCGTGCGGGAGCTGCTCGGGCTGCAGGACGTCCTCTCGATGGGCGTCTGCGGCCCGACGCACGACCCGCGCAGCTGGACCTTCGACCTCGACCCGGGCGGGCGCGACCCGGTGCTCGGCATCGAGCGCATCCAGGACGCGTACTTCGCCCGCTTCCCCGGCTATGAGCGCGGCATCACCGTGCCGTGCGTCGTCGACGTCACCACCGGCCAGGTCGTCACCAACGACTACGCGCAGATCACCCTGGACCTCTCCACGGAGTGGGCGGAGTTTCACCGGCCCGGTTCGCCGCAGCTGTACCCGCCGGCGCTGCGCGAGGAGATCGACGAGGTCAACGCGCTGGTCTTCAAGGACGTCAACAACGGCGTGTACCGGGCCGGGTTCGCCGGCACGCAGGAGGCCTACGAGGCCGCCTACGAGCGGCTGTTCGCCCGGCTGGACTGGCTGTCGGAGCGGCTGTCGACCCGGCGGTACCTCGTCGGCGGCCAGATCACCGAGGCCGACATCCGCCTGTTCACCACGCTGGTCAGGTTCGACGCGGTCTACCACGGGCACTTCAAGTGCAACCGGCAGAAGCTCACCGAGCTGCCGGTCCTGTGGGACTACGCCCGCGACCTGTTCCAGACCCCGGGCTTCGGCGACACGGTGGACTTCGAGCACATCAAGCGCCACTACTACGAGGTCCACCGCGACATCAACCCGTCGGGCGTCGTGCCCCTCGGCCCCGACCTGTCCGGCTGGCGGCTGCCCCACACCCGGGCCTCGCTCGCCTAAGCTGCCGTGGTGGAGAAGATCACCATCATCACGGGCGGCAGCAGGGGCATCGGCGCCGCCACCGCCGTCCGGCTCGCCGCGGACGGGCACCGGATCGCCGTCGGGTACCAGCAGTCCGCCGCTTCGGCCGCCTCCGTGGTCTCCGCCGTGGCGGCCGCCGGCGGCCACGCGGTCGCCGTGCAGGTCGACACGTCGGTGGAGGAGGACGTGGCCCGGCTCTTCGCGACCGCGGCCGCCGAGCTCGGCCCGGTCACCGGCCTGGTGAACAACGCCGCCGTCACGTCCCCGATGGGCCCGTTCGCCGACCTGCGCACCGCCGACCTGCGCCGCGTCGTCGACGTCAACTTCGTCGGCGCCTTCCTGTGCGCCCGCGAGGCAGCCCGCGTCCTGCCCCGCGGCGGCGCGATCGTCAACGTCTCCTCGGGCGCCGCCACGCTGGGCAGCCCCGGCGAGTACATCCACTACGCCGCCACCAAGGCCGCCCTCGACACGCTGACCGTCGGCCTGGCGAAGGAGCTCGGCCCGGCCGGTATCCGCGTCAACGGCGTCGCCCCCGGCATCATCCGCACCGAGATGCACGCCGTCTCGGGCGACCCGGACCGCGCGGAGAAGGCCGGCCCGAACCTCCCGCTCGGCCGCCCCGGCGAGCCCGCCGAGATCGCCGAGGCGATCGCCTGGCTGCTCAGCGACGCCGCGTCGTACGCCACCGGCACCACGATCCGCGTCGCCGGCGGCCGCTGACGCCCCTTTGCGGGGGCTACCCGCGGAGGATGGCCTCGAGGGTGTCGTACATGGTGTCGCCGCGGCCGTGGTCGCCGAGGCGGCGGGTGACGTACGCGAGGCTGTAGCCCAGCGACTCGTCGTGCCCGGCGGAGGAGCCGCCGATGCCGCCCATGCCGAACCAGGAGCCGTCGCGGCGCCAGCCGAGGGTCCAGGTCGCGTCCTCCTCCAGGAGCCGGTCGACGCCGACCGCCTGGGGGCCGAGCGCCTCGGTGAGCAGCGGTGCGGGCAGCAGGCGGGGCAGGGCCTCGTAGAAGGCGGCGAGGCCGCGGGCGGTCGCGTGGCAGTTGACGGCGGGCAGCTCGCCGGTGCGCCAGAGTGGGCCGTTGACGACGTCGGTGGCGAGCAGCTCGACCGGGCCGAGCGCGCGGGACCAGAGCTCGCCGTGGCCGGACAGCTGGCGCTCGGGCCAGTCGGGGGTGGCGTGCTCGACCTCGGCGCAGCGGGCGCCGTCCGCGGTGGACAGTCCGAAGTGGACGTCGAGGCCGAACGTGCGCACGACCTCGCCGACCGTCTCGCCGGTGGCGCCGAGGAGGATCTCGCCGAGGATGGTGCCGTACGTGAGGGCGTGCTCCCCGAACGCCGTCCCCGGCTCCCACTCCAGCGGCGTGGCCGCGATCGCCGCCGCGAACCTGGAGCTGTCGAGAATTTCGGAAATGTCGGGAAGGGGGAAGGCGGCGGAACCGGGGTGCGGGTCGCCGCCGGCCGGCGGTAGGGGAGCGGCAGCGGTGGCGGCCGAGCGGGCCGCGGGCAGGCCCGCCTGGTGGGACAGGGCGTGACGGACGGTGGCGGACGGGTGAGGGAACGCCTTCCAGTACGTCGCGATCGGCGCGTCCAGGTCGATCCTGCCGTCGGCGATCCTGCGCAGCACGGCCATCGCGGCGACCGGCTTGCCGGCGGAGAACACGGTCGACAGCGTGCCGGGCTCCCACGGGCGGGTCCTCGCCGCGTCGGCCCAGCCGCCCCACAGGTCGACGACGAGTGCGCCGCCCACGTGGGCCGCGACCGACGCGCCGGTCTCCGCGCCCGAGCTGAACAGGTCCTCGAACGCCGACCGGACCGCCTCGAACCCGGGTGCGACGCCGCCCCGCACGATGTCTGTCACGCGCCGCACCCTACCGGCGCCCCGACGGCACGCGCCCGGAATTACTCCCTGTCGCCGCCGCGGGTGGTGTACAGCGAAGCCTCGAACCTCCGTTTCAGCGCCGGGACCCGGTCGGTGGTCCGCAGGAACGCCCGCTGGCCGGCCAGGGCCAGCCGCCCGATCACCGGCCGGTGGACCAGCTGGTCGCCGCCGGTGCGGGCCTTCGAGGCGGCCACGGCGGCGAAGCCGTAGTCGAGCATCTGCCGCTCGTACACCCGCGGCGAACGGCTTCCGGAGGTCAGTGCCCGCACGAGGTTGTGGGCGTCGCGCAGCGCGGTGTTGGCGCCGACACCCTGGCCGGGGGTCATGGTGTGGATGGCGTCGCCGAGCAGCGTGACGCGGTCGGTCGGCCACGCCGGCACCGGCACCGACGTGCGGATGTTGATCGGGAAGCAGGTGGCGGGGTCGGTGAGCGTGAAGAGCCGCCGCAGCGCCGGGCTCCACCGCGGGGTCATGGCGAGGGTCTGCGCGACCAGCCGCGGGCCGTCGAGGCCGGTGACGTCCGCGGGGAAGCGGTCGCGGTGCGCGGAGACGCCCCAGTTGATGTGGTCGACCGTCGGGTCGCCGGGCACGGGCGAGCCGCCGCCGGGGCCCCACGGGAACTCCATGACGTGCAGGATGCAGGCCATGCCCCGCGGGGCGAGGACCAGGCCGATGCCGGGGAACACGCCCTCGGGCAGCAGCGCCCGCGTCTCGCCGGTGAGCGGCACCTTCCCGCCGATCGCCACGACGCCGGAGTCCTCGACGCGGGCGTGCGGCAGCTTCTGGGCGCGGACCCGCGAGTTGGTCCCGTCGGCGCCGACGAGCAGGTCGCCGGTGACCGAGCTGCCGTCAGCGAAATATGCCGTTATTTCGGTTTCGGTCTGTTCATAGTGGGTGAAGTCGCTGCCGAAGCGGACGACGTCGGTCATGCCCGTGTAGAGGACCTGCCGCAGCGTCATCCGGCTGACGGACTTCTCGTCGTTGACGTCGTCGGTGGGTGTCCGCAGCGGCACGGTGAGCGTGCGGCGCAGCCGCTCGTCCAGGAACGCGAACGTCTCCGGCGGTCGCGCGCAGGTGCGGACGAACAGGTCGTACACGTCGGGGGGCAGGCACGCCTTCAGCGCCCGGCTGCCGTCGGGGTCGATGCCGACCCGGTAGCCGTGCAGCCCGTCGGTCCGCGTCCGGTGGCGCTCGAAGACCCGCACGTCCACCCCTGCCCGCCGGAGGCCGTGCGCGAGGCACATGCCGCCGGTACCGCCACCGATCACGATCACGCGCATCCGATGCTCCTTGATTGTCGAGTAGCTAGATTTTCTAGTGTCTTAGCGTACGAGGGATCCCGTACGATCGGCAAGTGGGAACGACCGCACGCGCCGATCTGCTCGCCGAGCTGGGCCAGGTCATGCAGGCGTACCAGCGCGCCGTCGACGTGCTCGACCAGCGCGTCGCCGACCGGCTCGGGCTGAACCGGACCGACACGCGCTGCCTGGAGCTGCTGTTCGCGCCGTCACCGCTCAGCCCGGGGGAGCTCGCGGCCGCCGCCGGGCTCACCACGGGCGGCGTGACGACGGCGATCGACCGGCTCGAGCGCGCCGGGTACGTGACCCGCGAGCGCGACTCAGCCGACCGCCGCCGGGTCACCGTCCACCCGACGCCGCACGCGCACCGGGTCGTCGCGGAGATCTACGGCCCGATCGTCGCCGAGGGGCAGGAGCACCTCGCCCGGTACGACGACGCGACGCTGCGCCACATGGTCGAGTTCATGTCGTTCGCCACCGAACAACAGCACCGGCACGCGGCCCGGCTCGCGGAGTGACCCGCGGGCGCGGACGCTGGTAGCGGCGCGGGTGCGGTCGGATATCGGTCCGCGCGCTGTTTGCGTGGATCTCCTACAGTCTTCGTGTGACCGACGTGCCGCCGCAGACCCCCGACCACGCCGACGGCGCCTCGCAAGCCGTTCCCCCTGCCCCGATCTGGGCGTCCAACGCCGCGCCTTCCGCGCCTTTCGTGGCTTCCGCGCCTTCCGCGGCTTCTGCTGGTGGCGCAGCGGGGATCGATGACGACGGCGGGCCGCCGCGGGCGCCGATGGTCGACCCGGGTCCGCCGTGGGTGCCCGGCGACGAGGGTCCCGGGCCGCAGCCCTCGCAGCCATCGCCCGACGGTGTCGACGACGGGCCGCCACCGGGGCTGTGGCAGAAGATGCGGGCCGACCCCGAGTACGCGCCGGAGCACCTCGCGCTCGAGGCCGTCACCAGGATCGGGCCGAAGATGGTCCTCGAACTGCAGAAGCTGCGCGCCCAGAACCCGGGCGCCCCGCCGGAGGCCATCGCGAGCATGGTGGCATACCGGTACACCAACCACGCCCGGCTCTCCGGGGCGGTCTCCGGCGCCGTGGGGCTGGCCGGGGCGGTGCTCGACGTCGGCGTGCTCGCCTGGACGCAGGCGAAGATGGTGCTGCTCATCGCCGTCGCGTACGGGCACGACCCGGCCGACCCCGAACGGGCCACCGAGCTGCTCGTCCTGCAGGGGGTCCACAAGTACACGCAGACGGCCCGCACCGCGCTGCAGGTCGCGCGCGGCCGGGAGGGCGTCGGGGCGCTGCTGCCGGACAAGCGCCGGCCGATCAACCAGATGCTGCTGACCCTCGGCCTCAAGCTCGCCCAGATGGCCGGCGTCAAGGCCGCGAAGCGCATCTTCGCGAAGATCGTCCCCGGCGCCGCCATCATCCTCGGCAGCTTCGCCAACGCGGGCGCGACGAAGGCCCTCGCGAAGAAGGCGATCGAGCTCTACGGCCGCCCGGCGCTGCCGATGCAACGCCCGCCGATGCAGCTGCCGCCCGCCCCGAAGCGCATCTGACTCACTCCGGCACCCTGATCAGGTGCCCCGCCTGCCGCGCGACGGACTCCATCGTCGCGCGGTACTCGGCCCTGGTCATCGTGCCGTCCAGCAGTTCCCGGGCCGCCGCGGCCTCAACGTCGTGCTTTTGCCCACCGCGCTCCGCTCTGGCCACCATCAGGTGCCGGGCGATCAGGACGCAGTAGACCACCGCGACGAGCGCGGCCACGAACATCGTCGCGAACATCCTGCAGACCCTACGGTCACGCCCTCACCCGGCCCGGCGCAGCGTCGCAAAGACGACGACGTTGCCACGGTACGACCGCCGCAGCCGATCGAACGTCCCACCGCACGTGATGAGCCGGAGCACCGGCCGGTCGACCGCGCCGTAGACCTCGTCGGACGGGAACTGCGCCTTCGCGTACTCCTCGACCCGGTCCACCCCGAACACCGCCGTGCGCCCGTCGGCCCTGCGCACGCTGACCTCGTCGCCCGGCCGCAGGTCCCGCAACCGGTAGAACACCGCCGGCCCGTCACTCCTCGTGTCGACGTGCCCGAGGACCACCGCCGGCCCGACCTCCCCGGGCGCGGCGAGCTGCCGGTACCACCCCGCCGGCGCCTTGGCCCGCAGCGGCGGCACCTCGATCGTCCCGTCAGGGTTGAGCCCGAGCCCCATGAGCGCCGTGCTGACCCCGATCGCCGGGATCTCGAGGTGTACGGGCACCGAGAACCCCATCCCCACCGCCGTGCCGCCCCCGCCTGCCCCTGTCCCGGGGGCTGGTGAGGAGCCAGACGCGGCGCCGGTGGTGGTGTTGGAGGCCGCGGCCGTCGCTCGGACGGACACGCGGGGCCCGGGCGGCCCGAGCACTTCCTGATCGGCTGCCGCGGCGGCCTGCTCGGTGCGACGCTGCGGCTCCTCCGCCGGCGCCGCCCCGACGATCACGAGCGCGAGCCCGGCCACGGCACAGACAGCGGTCACGACGTCGAGGACCCGCCTCCGCTGCCGGTCCTCCATCGCCGCCCACCGCTCCCGCCCCCGCCCGACAACCCGCCCTACAGCGCCCTCCGCTGCGGTGCTGTCCTTCGCGCTGTCCTGGGTGGCGGGGCTCTCTTTCTTCCCGTTCTGCGCGGCGGATGCCTTCTCCGTCTTCCCGTGTTGCGCGGCGGATGCCTTCTCCGTCTTCCCGTGTTGCGCGGCGGGAGCCTTCTCCGTCTTTCCCCTCCGGACAAATCCGAAATGTCGGATAAGTCCGGCGCTTGCGTCCGGACTTATCCGGGGTGGGGCGGTGGCATCCGTCGGGGTGGGTGGTTCGGGGTGCATCAGCGCCAGCCGGAAGCCGGGCGGAGGCGGAAGACGGTCAGGGCCGCGGCGATGAGGAGCAGGGCTATGCCTGTGCCGGCGAGAAGAGGGTTGCGCATGCCGAGGCCTCCGCCGCCGCCTGTTCCGGGGGCGCCGCTGGGGGTTGCGGGGGCGCCTGTCGAGCCGGCACCGGTGGCGGTGGCCGTCGAGTTGCCTGTCACGCCCGCCGAGTTGCCGCTCGCCGCACCTGCCGAGCTGCCGGCCGCGCCGCCCGTCGCACTGCCCGTCGCACCGCCCGTTGGGTTGCCGGTCGCGCCGCCCGTTGCGCCGCCGGGGGCCTTGGAGCTGCCGCCCGCGGTCGTCGAGGTGCTGCCTGCGCCGCTCGTGCCTGTCGGGGAACCGGTTCGGGTGGGGGCGGGCGGGGAGGCGGTGTGGGACGCGGTCGGGGTGGTGCCCGGGGCGGCGCCGTTGCGGTTGGTGCGGTTCGCCACGCAGTACGACAGCAGCAGCACCAACAGGACCAGCAGTGCGACCGCGAGGACCGCGGCCACCATGCGGCGCTCGGCGAGGGGGCGCCGGGCGTGTGATCGCCTCACGGGTGTGGACATCGAGCCATCCCTCCGTGCGGCGTCGCCGGGCGTGTGGTGGGTGGTACCCAACCGTCAGCGTGGCATAACCGCCGGTCGATAGCACCTGTCGCCCGAAGGTGGGCGAGCCGCGCCCGAGGTCAGCCGGTTGCGGTGGGGGAGCGGCGCGCGGCCGCGGCGCGGCGGTCCCACAGCACCAGGAGCCCGATCCCGGCGCGCAGCGACACGGCACCCACCAGCACCCACACGATCCATGGCATGGCTCACCTATGCCCGCGGCGTCGATGGATCAACCGGGGCTATTCGAAGAGCGAGTGGTGGCCGCCGCGGGCCCGGCGGCGGAGCTGCACGACGACGAGGTCGACAGCGGCGACGGCGGCGAGGACCACGAACGCCCACGCGGGCAGTGGCAGGTGGGCGCGGAAGAGCAGCACCGCGAAGGCGATCGAGGTGACGAGGCCGAACGTGGCCAGCACCAGGCGCAGGTTCAGCGGGCTGTAGGGGTGCCCGACGGTCCCCCTCCGCCGCGGCGGTTGCGCGTCGAGAGGCATACCGGTCATGTACCCGTCCCGGGAGCGGCCCAACCGGTTGAAGCGGGCCGGTACCGTGACCAGGTGCCAACACATGGTCAAAGGCCCGCGGCGTGAGCGGGCGGCTTCGGGAGATCGCCCGGCAGACCGTCGCGATCGCCGAGGCGGGGGAGTACCGCACCGAGGCCGGCGGCGTCGTGGACATCGGCCCGGCGGTGCGGGCCGCCGTCGCCGGGACGACGCTGTACCTGCCGGACGAGACCCTGCCGCCGCCGCAGGGTGGGCCCACGAAGGCGAGCATCGCGGTCACGGGCGAGTCGACGCTGGCCGCCGCCAGAAGGTTGGGCGACGACGTGGCGTGCCTGGTGTTCGCGTCGGCGAAGAACCCGGGTGGCGGCTTCCTCGGCGGCGCGGTCGCGCAGGAGGAGAGCCTGGCCCGCGCCTCGGCGCTGTACCCGTGCCTGCGGGCGGCGCCCGAGTTCTACGCGTTCCACCGCGAGCAGCGGGACCTGCGCTACAGCGACCGGGTCATCCACTCGCCGGGCGTGCCGGTGTTCCGCGACGACAAGGGCCGGCTGCTCGACGTGCCGCACCGGGCCGCGTTCCTGACCTCCGCCGCGCCGAACCTGGGCGCGATCCTGCGCAACCAGCCGGGCGACGCCGGCGACGTCCCGGCGATCCTGCACCGCCGGGCCCGTCGCGTCCTCGCGGTCGCCGCCGCGTACGGTCACCGCAGGCTGATCCTCGGCGGCTGGGGCTGCGGGGTGTTCCGCAACGAGCCGGCCGACGTGGCCGGGGCGTTCGCCGCCGCGCTCGGTGAGGTCGACCGGTTCGACGAGGTGGTCTTCGCCGTGTACGACCGGGTCAGCGGCTCCCCGGTCCGCGCGGCCTTCGCGGCCGTCTTCGGCGGGTAGCAGGGGAGTTGCCATGCGTTCACCAGGCCGGTGCGGGTCGGTTCGCGACCGTGGGCAGCAACGGGCCATCTGTAGAATTGGCGCCCGGATCAGGCGCAATGCAGGAATTGGGCCGATTCACGCCCAGGGGCCCGTCAGGTATGTTCCGTCGGTCGCACGAGCGGTAGGAGCGGAATGAGCGTGAACCAGGCAGCCTGCGAGGACGCCGCGCCGGACACCGTGGCGACCGAGGCGGTCGAGGCCATCGAGGAGACCGGCAAGAGCAGCGTGCTGGGCTCCTCGCTGCCCCGGATGCTGCTCGCGATCGCCGTCGCGGTCACCGTGGTGGTGCTCGGCGTCACGCACTGGTCGACCGTCAGCGCGGGCGCCGCCGGGCTCGCCCGGGCCAACAGCGCCTGGCTGGTCGTCGCCGCCCTCGGCACGGCGTCGATCTGGGTGGCCGGCACGGTGACGCAGATCGGCTCGATGTCGCTGCGGCCGCCGGTCGGCCGGCTGCTGGCGGTACAGGTGGCGGCATCGTTCGCCAATCACGTGCTGCCGGCCGGTTCGGGCGGGATGGGCATCAACATCCGGTTCCTGCGCAAGCACGGTCTCGGCCCGGGCGCCGCGGTCGGATCCGTCGGGCTCAACACGCTCGTCGGCGCGGTCACGCACACGCTGCTGCTCGTGGTGGCCGTCGCGATCAGCCCGTCGCTCGCCCGCGGCATCCACGTGCCCGGGTCGTGGCGCGACTCCGTGTCGCGGGCCGCCGGGCCGGCCGGCTGGATCCTGCTCGCCGTCTGCGGTCTGGCGCTCGCGGCGGGCCTCGCGGCCGCCGTGCGCCCGGCGTGGCGCCGCCGGATGGCGGAGCGGGCGGTCGGGGCTGGGCGCAGGGTCGGCGAGGAGCTGCGCCGCCTCTGGGGCGTGCTGCGCGACCCCTACCGGGCCGCCGCCCTCTGGCTCGGGTCGTTCTCCACGCCCCTGCTGCACGCAATCATCCTGTACGCGGTGCTGCGCAGCCTGGGCGTGGCGGTGACGGTCGGCACGGCCGTCGTGCTCTACCTGGTGGTGTCGACGCTGTCGGCGTTCGTGCCGTCACCCGGCGGCATCGGCGCGCTCGACGTCGCCATGCTGGCCGGCCTGACCGCGATCGGCGTCTCCTCCGCGGTCGCGCTCGGTGCGGTGGTGGGGTATCGCCTGATCACGGTGTGGGTGCCGCTGCTGCCCAGTGCCTTCGTCCTGGCGGTCCTGCTGCGCCGCCGCATCATCTGACACCGGGACCGACCGGGCCGCTGCCCGGTCGTGCGCCGCGGAGTCCGACGGTTCGTGCCGCCACGGTGTCCGCCCCGGTGCCGCGGAGTCTGACGACGCGTCCCGCCGCGACGGCGTCCGGTCGGGCGCTGCGTGCCGCGATGTCCGGTCATGCGCCGCGTCCGACGGTTCGTGCCGCCACGGTGCCCGCTCCGGCGCCGCGGAGTCCGGCGACGCGCCACGCCACGACGGCGCCCGGTCCACTGCACCGGACGTCGACCCGCCGCGCAACGACGTGGAGTCCGGTGTGCCAGACGGCGCGCCGCCGCGCAACGACACGGATTCCGGCGCGCCGGACGGCGACCCGGCGCGCGAGGACGGCGTGCCGGACGGCGAACCGCCGCGCCACGACCGCCAGACGCGCGACGGCCAGGTGGTGAGCCGGTCCGGCAACGGCGGCAGCGCCGGGGCGAGCGCGACCGCGGCCAGCCCGACGGCGACCCCGGCGACGACGTCGAGGACCCAGTGGTTGGCGGTGACGACCACGACGACGCCGGTGGTCGTGGGGTACAGGTAGCACAGCGCCCGCCACCTGTGCAGCCCGCGGGCCGCCAGGAGCGCCGCCGCGACGCTCGCGGTCCAGACCGCCCACGCCAGGTGCAGCGACGGCATCGCCGCGTACTGGTCGGCGGGCACCTGGCCGCCGTGGTCGAGGCTGAAGCCGGCCTCGCGGATCGTGTCGACGTAGCCGCCGCCGGGCATCAGCCGCGGCGGCATGACCGGCAGCAGGTAGAAGACGGTCATCCCGGTCACGTTGGTGATGACCAGGGCGTTGCGCATCGGCCGGTACAGCTCCGGCCCGGCGATGTAGCACCAGATGAGCGCCGCGAGCGCCACGCCGATGTGGGCGAACTGGTACCAGTACACCGCGGCCAGGGCGAGCGGCGGGTGGTCGGTCAGCCACCGGTTGGCGGCCAGCTCCCAGTCCAGGTGCAGGAGCCGCTCGATCGAGAGCACCTCGGCGCCGTGCCGGTGCGCGGGCGCCTCCCGGACCGCGGCCAGGGAGCGGATCAGGTCGTACACCTTGACCAGCAGCACCACGATCAGCAGCTCGCCCAGGATGTTGGGGCGGCGCCGCCGGGTGACCGGAGCGGTGGTGGGACGTTCGGTAACGGGGTTCAGGGTCACGCCGCCGCCTCCGCTGCGCTCCGGAGTCGGCGCGACCCGGCACTGTGCCAATGGTGACCGGGCACTCCGCTGCGCTCCGGCCCGGTCACGCGCGCGCGCCGATCGGAGCGTGGTGCGCCGCGGCGGCCAGGTCGTACATGCTGGTGGTCCGGGCGAGGACGTCCGGCCACGCGACCGGTGGCGACGTCGCCAGGTTGTGCGCGGCGATACGGCCGCGCCGCTCCGGATCGGTGGCGAGCGCGGCGATCGCGTCGGCCATCGCGGCGTCGCTGTCGACCAAGACACCCTCCCTGCCATCGGTGATGAAATGGCCGATTCCGCCCTCGGCCCGCGCGACCACGGGAAGCCCGGCGCACCGGGCCTCCAGCGCCGCGATCCCGAAGGACTCCAGGATCGCCGGCGCGACGAACAGGTCGGCCTGCGCGAACAGCGACCTGATCTGCGACCGGGACAGCCTACCGGGCAGGCTCACCCATCCGGCCATTCCGTGGCGGCGCAGGTAGCGCTCCATCGCCGGGCGCCGCGGGCCGTCGCCGGCGATCACCGCCCGCAGGCCGGTCGTCCCGGGCAGCGCCAGCCGGGCCCGGCGCAGCATCCGCAGCAGCTGCAGCGGGCGCTTGCGGGCGGCCAGGCGCATCACGGCGACGACCAGCACGCCCCGCGGGTCGGTGGGGTGCGGCTGGATCCGCCACCGGTCGGCGTCGATGCCGTTGGGCAGCACGTGCACCTGCGCGGGCCACACCAGGCGCCGCAGGGGCTCCGCGGCGACGTCGCTGACCGCCGTCCACACGGCCGGCCAGCGTGACCAGCCGGCGGCGCCGTCGAGGGCCCGGAACGCGTACTCCAGGTGTGACAGCAGTGAGTGGATCGTCACGACCGTCGGGACGTGCTCGGCGAGCCCGGCGGCGGCGAAGGCGAGCGGCGAGGCCGGCCCGGCGTGGACGTGCAGCACGTCGTACCGGCCGGACAGCAGCAGCGAACGGCCCGCCCGCAGCACGCCGGGGCGCACCTCGGCGGGCAGCACGAAGAGCCGCTCCGACAGCCGGTGCACCCGCAGCTCACCGTCGTCCGCGGAGGTGCCGGGCGTGGTGGTGACGATCTCGACGTCGTGGCCGGCCGCCTGCTGACGGAGGGCCAGGTCGTGCACGTGCATCTCGATGCCGCCGAGACGGGGAAGGTAGAAGTCGGTGACGTGCGCGATTCTCATGAACTGCGGCTCCGAGGTGGTGACGGCCGACGTCCCGGGAGAGATGGGAGCATTGGCCGGTGCCGTACACGATGGTGTCGTTTCATGCGCATCCCGACGACGAGGCGCTGCTGACCGCCGGGACCCTCGCCCGGGCCGCCGCGGAGGGGCACCGCGTGGTCCTCGTCGTCGCCACCGCCGGAGGGGCCGGGCTGGCGTCCTCGGCGGTGCTCGCGGAGGGGCCCCTCGCGCGGCGCCGCCTGGCCGAGCTGCACGCGTCGGCGGAGGCGCTCGGCTGTGCCCGGGTCGAGTGCCTCGACTACGAGGACTCCGGGATGGCCGACGCGCCGTCCGGGGCGGCCGGCGCGTTCGCCGACGCGGACCCCCGGGAGGCGGCCGGGCGGCTGGCCGCGCTGCTGGCGGAGGAGCGCGCGGACGTGCTGACCGTCTACGACCCGGCCGGCGGCTACGGCCACCCCGACCACGTGCAGGTGCACCGGGTCGGGACCCTCGCGGCGCAGCTCGCCGGGACGCCGGTGGTGCTGGAGGCGACGGTCGACCGGCGGCTGCTCCAGCGGGTGCTGCGCGCCGTGCACTGGCTGCCGGGCGTGCCGGCGGACTTCCACCCGGCGCGCTTCGCCGGCACCTTCGCCGACCCGGAGCGCATCACGCACCGTGTCGACGTGCGCCGCTACGCCCCGGCCAAGCGCGCGTCGATGGCCGCGCACGCCAGTCAGGCCGGCGCCGACACCGGACGGCGCACGCTGGAGATCCTGCAGAAGCTGCCGCGGCCGCTGTTCCGGTTGCTGATGGGGCGCGAGTGGTTCGTCCAGCACGGCCGGGCACCCGGCCGTCCCCTGATCGACGACGTGTTCGCCGGTCTGCGGGACGGCAGGTGACCCGTTTCCCCGAGCAGGCAATGCGCCCCCGATCGTCGATCGCCCCTTGCGTCCGCAACCCAACGATCAGCGAACCGCTGGGGAATTGTAGGTGGTCCGCAGCCGACGCAGGGGGTAGGCACACCCCCTGATCGTCACGTTGTGCTCAGATGCGGGGCCCGGATGCCGAATCTGCCGGGGTGGTAGAACCGCGCCGGTCGATGATCCTCGCCCGGGACAGGACGGCCGCGACGCGCGCCGTCGCGTACTTCCTCATGCTCGGCGGCGCGGTGGTCGGGACCTGCGCATTGCTGGTCCCCGGCTTCGCCGGCAGCGCCGCGGGCATCGTCGCGACGGTGGTCACCGCGGGCGCGATGATCTTCGCCGGGGCGTGCTGCCGGCTGGTTCCCCAGCGGGTTCCGGAGCCGTTCTGGGTCGCTGTGCCGATACTCGGCGTAGCGATCATCGGTGGGCTGAATCTCGCCACCGAGGACGTGAGTGTCAGCGCACACCTGTACTATCTGTGGCCGCTCATCTACGCCGCGACGTTCCTGCGCAAGGACGTGGCGTACGCGCTGCTCGCCGCGGCGAGCGGGACCGACGCGGCGGTGACGTTCACGCTGCAGCCGGTGGAGGCCGGGCTCACCGACGTCGTCGCCCTCGTCACCGCGTACTGCGTGCTGACGGTCGTGGTGACGAAGCTGCGCAGCCGCGAGGACGCGCTCGTCACGATGCTGGAGCGGCAGGCGACCACCGACCCGCTGACCGGCCTGCCCAACCGGCGGGCGTTCGACCGTGACCTCGCCACCGCGCTGGACGCGGCCCGGAAGACCGCCGCCGAGCACTGCCTGCTCATCGTCGACGTCGACCACTTCAAGACCATCAACGACACGTGGGGGCACGCGACCGGCGACACCGTCCTGGTCCAGGTCGCCGCGGCGCTGCGCGACGCGGCCGCGGGCGGTGCCGTCGCGGCCCGGCTCGGCGGCGACGAGTTCGCCGTGATCGTCGAGGGTGGCGTGCCGGTGGCGCGGCGCATCGCGGCGGCGGTGCGGGCCGCGGTCGCCGGGATCACCGACCTGCCCGACGGGCTGCCGACGCTGAGCATCGGCCTCGCGTCCACCCGGTCCGGCGCCACGGAGGCGGAGGCGCTGCTCGCCGCCGCCGACCGCGCCCTGTACGACGCGAAGGTCCGCGGCCGGGACCGGGTCTCGACCGTGGAGGCCACCCCGCGCCGGCGGTCGCACGTCCCGAACAGGTAGCCACCCGGCCAGTCCCGCGACTATTGACATGTTCCGATCTCGACCCGATGCTGTGAGAGCGCTCTCAGTTAAGAATCTTCACAGATTCGGTACTGGGCGCATGGCGAACCCAACGTCGCGACGGCCCTGCCCGGCCGCCACCGGGCGCGACCGGGGCTGTCCAGCGGAACCGAGGAGCCACCTTGCGCACCATGAGAAGGCTGCTGCGCGCAGCCGCAACCCTCCTGCTGGCGGTACCGGCCATATTGACGGCCGGCACCGCCGCGCAGGCGATCGGGCCCAACCTGCTGCCCATGACCGTCACCAACTCGACCGGCCGCGGCGACGCCGTCTACCTCTACGTGCTCGGCGTCAACCTGAGCACCGGGCGGCTCGGCTACGTCAACTCGGCCGGCACGTTCAACAACTGGCCGGCGGGCGGCCTCCCGCCGACCCCGGCTCCCGACGTGTCGATCGCGGGCCCCGGCAACGGCGGCTCGAAGGTCATCCAGATCCCGCGCGGGCTGTCCGGCCGGGTGTACTTCTCCCTCGGCCAGCGGATCAACTTCTACCTCACCCCGGACGGGCTCGTGCAGCCCGCGCCGTGGGCGGGCGGGGACTCCAACCGCGACATCCTCTTCGACTGGAGCGAGTTCACCTACAACGACTCCGGCCTGTGGCTCAACAGCTCGCAGGTCGACATGTTCGCGGTGCCGCACGCCGTGACCGTCACCGGCGCCACGGGCGCGACGAAGCGGACCGGTGACCTCGTCGCCGGCGGCCGCGACGCCGTCATCAACGGCATCCGGAACCAGGCCGGCTGGGGCGGCTCGATCTACACCCGCGGCGACGGCACCGTGCTGCGCGTCCTCGCCCCGGGCAAGGCGGCCGAGGCGGGCGGGCTCAGCTCCACGTACCTCGACTCCTACATCAACTCGGCGTGGGGCGCCTACGCGTCGAAGACTCTCACCGTGGTGCCCTTCGGCGACCAGCCGAACACGAAGTACTTCGGGCGGGTCTCCGGCACGACCATGAACTTCACCAACTCCGCCGGCCAGCAGGTCGCGTCGTTCCAGCGGCCGACGAGCGCCGACGTGTGGGGCTGCGCCGGCCGCCTCGCCGCGCCCAACGACCTCGTCGTCGGGCCGATCTCCCGCACGCTGTGCGCCGCGCTCAACCGCGGCACGCTCGGCACCATCGACACCCAGCCCAGCACCAACGCGGCGGACTTCTACAAGAACAACCCGACCAACCAGTACGCCAAGATCATTCACGCGAACATGGTCGACGGCAAGGCGTACGCCTTCCCCTTCGACGACGTGGGCGCCTTCGAGTCCCTCGTGCACGACGGCGACCCGCGGGCGGCCGGCATCGTGCTCACCTCGTTCACCGGCGGCGGCAACCCGCAGCCGACCGGCAACCGCATCATCAGCAACATGAACAACAAGTGCGTCGACGTGCCGTCGTCGAACTTCACCGACGGCAACCAGCTGCAGATGTGGACCTGCAACGGCACCGGCGCGCAGAACTGGACGTTCGTCGGCGACACCATCCAGGCCGGCGGCAAGTGCATGGACGTCGCGGCCGGGTCCCTCGCCAACGACGCGAAGATCCAGATCTGGACCTGCAACGGCACCGGCGCGCAGCGCTTCACGCTCAACGCCGCGGGCGACATCGTGAACCTGCAGTCCGGCAAGTGCCTGGACATCCAGTCCTTCAACAGCGCCGACGGCGCGAAGCTCATCCAGTGGACGTGCACCGGCAGCTCCAACCAGAAGTGGCGCCGGGGCTAAGTCCTCCGCGAAGTCGCCTGCACCTGACAGGGGGAACGTGGTCCCGGCCCGCCAGCCGAGACCACGTCTCTCACCCGTGGAACGTCAGTGTCGCCGGACGGTCGTCAGAACGTGCCGGCGGTGTTGCACTTGGCCTTCTGGACGATGCAGTCCTTCACCCGCTGGCCGAGGGCCACGTTGTCCCAGGCGAAGAAGTTGTCGCCGTGCATCGACGACGCCATGCCCGACGCGAGGGTGTAGCCGTCCGCGCTGCCGTGCGTGTTGTAGTCGATGACGAAGGAGACGTTCGGGATCGCGACCGGGAACGCCCCGCCGCACTGCCCGTTGACCAGGTTGGTCGACACGTGCGACTTGTGGTCGGGGCTGTCCAGGTTGATCCCGTCCCAGCAGTCCTGGAAGACGAGCTGGAAGGTGAGGTTGGCGGTCTGCGCGCAGATCGGCCAGTTGCCGTCGGCGCTGCGCCCGATCTCGCCGCCCGGACCCGCGCACCAGAACTGGCCCGGCGCGCCGGACGGGGTCGCCACCTGCCGCTTGGCGTCACCGGCGATCATCCGGAAGCCCTGCGGGAACGGCACCGTCTTCGTCGGGTCCTGCAGGCGCGAGCCGTAGTACACGGTCACGCCGCGCGGCTCGATGGCCACGCCCCGCTCGTACAGCGTCGGGATCCAGTAGGCGGAGTGGTCGAGCGCCGGGCCGCAGCTCGACGACGTGTTCGCCAGCAGTGACTCGGTGGTGGTGTTGGCGTTGGTACCGCGGTTGCCCAGGAAGCTGTGCATGTGCGACGCGCCCGGCAGGCCGGGGAAGACGATCGGGTCGTCCTTGAACGAGTGGCTGTAGGTGCACGCGGCGTTGAACTCCGAGACCCGCACGGCGTTGGCGGGCGCCGGGTGCATGGTCATCGCGTTGAACTGCGCGAGCTGCGCGGCCCACTTCGCCTGGTCCATCTTGATCCAGCCGGCGCCGGACGACGCGCTGCCGGTCGGCGTGGGCTGGACGCCGCCGGTGCCGAACACCTGGAACTCGAACAGCGACACCCCGTACTGCGTGGCGCGGACCGTGGTGTTCAGCCGCACGTACCGGCCGGATCCGTTCACGGTGAGCGTCTGCACGCCGCCCGTGCCGTTGGTGGTGGTGTTGATCGTCGTCCACGAGGTGCCGTTCGCGGACGTCTGGATGGTGAAGCCGCGCGCGTAGGCGGCCTCCCAGTTGAGCACGACCTTGGTGATCGTGGCGGTCGCGCCCAGGTCGACCTGCAGCCACTGCGGGTCGCTGAACGCGCTCGACCACCGGGTGCCGGTGTTGCCGTCGACCGCGTTGGAGGCGGGGGTGCCCCCGTTCTCGGTCGAGGACGCCGTCGCCGGCCGGCCCTGTGACAGCGGGGTCTCGGCGGCGTCGGCGGACTGCAGGGCCTGGGCGGTGAGGAACGTGCCGACCAGCGCGGTGAGCGCGGCACCGAGCACCAAGGTGCGCAGCCGCGTTCTGCCCGCGAGGGCACTACGGGACATGACGGGTCCTCCGGTTCTGCGGGAACGGCCGGGGGCGGGGCCCGGCCGGCACCGGGCCCGTGGCAGCGGGCCCAGCGAATGATCTTGCAAGAGAGCGCTCTCTGTGGTTTCACAGTGAACCTCGTACGGGATCGGTGTCAATGGATTCCGACAAATGGGAGAGCGCTCTCCAAGAATCCGCTTTCCCGCAGCCCGTACGCGTGTGTGACCGCCCACGCACCGCGACCACCCCTCACCTCGGTGCCGAGGGAGCGCTCTCCACAGCGCGTCCTTGCGAAGGAGCGGCGCTTCCGGTCGCAGGGACGACAGACACAGCGGGGTCGCAGCGAACGCGGAAGGTCGGCACACGTTCGGTCCGTATCCGGGACGAACATCGTGGAGAACACGTCGCGGATCGCGGCGGACAACGACGCGGTGTTCGCGAGGACGTCCTGCGGGTCGCGGCGCACGTACGGCGGACGCGGCGGACGACCCTCGGCGTGCGGTGGTTCACCGGGCCGGTGCCGCTGCGCAGCCGGGTCGGCAACGCGCTGACCAGGGTGTGCTTCGCGGCCGTCACCGGCAGCCGGGTCCAGGACACGCAGACCGGGTCGTCGATGCTGGCCGGGGCGGTGGACGCGGCGGTGCTGTTCGCGCTGCACGCGGCGACCGGCGCGCTGCTGCCGTCGGTGCTGACCGCCCGGGCGGTCAGCTCCACCACCAACTTCGCGGTCAACCGGCGTCTCGTCTTCGGCGGCGGGCGGTCCTCCCTTCCCGTGGCGGCTCGCCGGTACTGGACGCTGGTCGCCGTCCTCGCGGTCGCCAACTACCTGGTGCTCGCCACGCTCGTGCGGGCCGGCCTGCCGCTGCTGCCCGCGAAGGTGGCCACCGAGGCGGGGCTGTTCGCCGTCAGCTACGTCACGCAGCAGCGGTTCGTGTTCGGGAGCCGCGGCACAGCGCCCTCACAGGTGGCGCACAGACCCGCCCGGCTTGATGAACGCACAACGAACTGAAGGATGAAGGATCTCCCGTGGACGACTTGATGATCATCGGTGTCGACCTGGTCGCCATCGCCGTACTGACCTTCGGGGTGTACTTCCCCCGCCACCACCGCCGGGACCTCGTCGTGGCGTTCCTGGGGGTGAACCTCGGCGTCCTCGCCACCTCGATGGTGCTCGGCTCGTCGTCGGTCGGCGCGGGCCTCGGCCTCGGCCTGTTCGGGGTTCTGTCGATCATCCGGCTGCGCTCCAACGAGATCGCCCAGCACGAGATCGCCTACTACTTCGCCGCCCTCGCGCTCGGCCTGCTCGCCGGGCTCAGCCCCACGGTCGGCTGGCTCACCGCCGGGCTGATGGCGCTCGTGATCGGCGGGCTGTTCGTCGCCGACCATCCGCGGCTGTTCGGCCGGTACCGCCAGCAGACCATGCACCTGGACCGCGCCCACACCGACGAGACCGCGCTGCGGGCACACCTGGAGGGCCGGCTCGGCGGCCGGGTGGTCAACCTGACCGTCCGCCACGTCGACCTGGTCAACGACACGACGCTCGTCGAGGTCCGGTACGTCACCGGCGCCGCGTCCGGCGCCGCGCCGAACGTCGAGCGGAACGTCGCGCGGGTGACGGTGTGACCACGATGCTCGGCACCGACGTCCTTGACCACGGCACTGACCATCTCGACCCGATCGGCCTGGACGAGCTCGTGCGGCAGGCGTCGCTGCAGACCCGGGTCGACCGCAAGTACCTCCTGCCCGCCGACCGGCTCCCCGGGGTGCTGCGCCGCCTCGCCGGCACCGCCAGGGTCCTCGACATCGGTGGCCGGCGCCGGTTCGGCTACCGCTCCGACTACTTCGACACGCCCGGCCTGGACAGCTACCTCGCCGCCGCGCACCGCCGGCGCCGCCGCTTCAAGGTGCGGGTCCGCACCTACGTGGACACCGGCGGGCGGTTCGTCGAGGTGAAGACCCGCGGGCCGCGCGGCACCACGGTGAAGGAGCGGGCGCCGTACACCGGCGGGGTCCTGGAAGGTGCCCACATCCCGTGCGATCCCGCGTCGCTGCGGCCGGTGCTGGTCACCCGGTACGAGCGCACGACGCTCTACCTGCCCGCCTCGGACGGCCGGGTCACCGTCGACGCCGCACTGACGTGGGAGCTGCTCGACGGCGCCGCGCTCCGGCTGCCGGACCGGGTGATCGTCGAGACCAAGGCCGCCGGCGGCGCGTGCGAGGCCGACCGCCTGCTGTGGTCCCTCGGCCACCGGCCCTGCCCGATGTCCAAAGTACGCCACCGGCCTCGCCGCGCTGCGGCCGGAACTGCCCGCGAACCGCTGGACGCAGACGCTGCGCCGGCACTTCCCTTCCGCCCCTTCCACCCGGGAGTCCTGAGATGCGCATCCGTTCCCGTGTACTGGCCGCCGTCGCGTCCGCCGTCCTCGCCACCGCCGCCCTCGCCGGCTGCGGCTCCTCCGGCTCCTCGACCGGGTCGGGTGGCACCACCCAGTCGACGGCCGCCGCGGCCGCGACCGCCGACGCCACCCAGAGCGCGGCCGCGGTCCTCGCCGCGAACACCGCCGTCCATCAATCCGACACAGCCTGGAGCGCCTCCGACGCGGTCACGGTCACGCTGTCGGGCTCGTCGGCCACCGTCGCCGCGAACAAGGGCGTCACCGTCGACGGCGGGAAGGTGACGATCACCGCGGGCGGCACCTACCGGATCACCGGCACGCTCACCGACGGGCAGATCGTCGTCGACGCGGGCGACGCCACCGTCAAGCTCGTCCTCGACGGCGCCACGATCAGCAACTCCGGCGGCGCGGCGATCGCGGCGACGGCGGCCGGGCAGGTCGTCGTCATCCTCGCCGACGGCAGCACCAACACGCTGTCGGACGCCACCACGTACGCGGACGACGCCGACGTCAACGCCGCCCTGTACAGCGCCGCGGACCTGACGATTGCCGGGTCCGGCGCGCTGACCGTGCACGGCAAGGGCAACGACGCGATCACCGGCAAGGACGGGTTGGTCATCGCCGGCGGCACCGTCACCGTCGACGCCGTGGACGACGGCATCCGCGGCAAGGACTACCTCGTCGTCACCGGCGGCACGATCACCGTGCGGGCCGGCGGCGACGGGCTCAAGGCCGACAACGCCGAGAAGGCCGACGCCGGCTACGTCGCCGTGCGCGGCGGCACGCTGCGGGTCACGGCCGGCGGCGACGGGGTCGACGCCACCACCGACCTGGTCCAGACCGGCGGCACGATCACGGTCACCGCGGGCGGCGGCAGCGCCGCGAAGGCCGGCGACACGTCCGTCAAGGGCCTGAAGTCGGGCGTGATCAGCGTGCTGGAGGGCGGCACCGCGACCGTCGACGCCGCCGACGACGCGGTGCACAGCGACGGCGCCGTGCACCTCAACGGCGCCACGCTCACCCTGTCCGCAGGCGACGACGGCGTGCACGGCGAGACGGCCCTCGTCATCGACAAGGGCACGGTGAAGGTCGCGAGGTCTTACGAGGGCCTCGAGTCGGCGCACATCACCGTCAACGGCGGCGACGTGTCGGTCATCTCCAGCGACGACGGCCTCAACGCCTCGGGCTCCTCCGGCGGCTCGTCCGGCGGCGGCGCGGGCAGCGACACGGGTGGTGGCGCGGGTGCGCAGGGCGGGCCCGGCGGGCGGCAGGGCGGCGGCGGGGGCTTCGGTGGCGGCGGCGGTGGGGAGGAGGTCGGCGACTTCACGGCCACGATCACCGGCGGCACCCTCGTCATCGACGCCGGCGGCGACGGGTTCGACTCCAACGGCACCGCGACCATGACCGGCGGCACGCTCGTCGTCAACGGCCCCACCCAGCGCGGCAACGGCGCCCTCGACGTCAACGGCAGCTTCACGATCAGCGGCGGCGTCCTCGCCGCGGCCGGCAGCTCCGGCATGGTGGTCGCGCCCGGCGCCGACTCCCCGCAGGGCTGGCTGTCGGCGACCTTCACGGGCACCGTCGCCGCCGGCACCGCCGTCCAGGTCGTCGACGGCTCGGGGAAGGTGGTCGCCACGTTCGTCACGTCGAAGGCGACCCAGAACCTCGTCTACTCCGCACCCGGGATCGCCGGCGGCAGCCAGTACAAGATCTACACCGGCGGGACCTCGACCGGCACCTCCACCGGCGGCCTCGCCCAGGGCGGCACGCTCGGCTCGGCCACCCTGGCCGTGGCGGTCACCGCCGGTCAGGCACCGGCTGGCGGGGGTATGGGGGGCCGCTAGGCGGGCGGCAGGCCGGGCGCGCTCCGCTTCAGGAGGCGTCCGGCCCTTCCTTCTGGGTGACCTCGATGACCTTGGTGAGCGCGGCGTGCAGCTGGAGCAGCTCGTCGAGGGGCATGCCGAGCCGGGCGAACACGGCCGGCGGGATCAGCTCCGCCTGCCGCCGCAGCTCCTGCCCCTCGGCGGTCAGCGTGACCGCGAGGAGCCGCTCGTCGTCGCGCGCCCGCTGCCGGCTGATCAGCCCGGCCGCCTCGAGCCGCTTCAGCAGCGGCGACAGCGTGCCCGGGTCGAGCTGGAGCAGGCCGCTGAGCTCCTTGACCGACAGCGGCGCCCGCTGCCACAGCGCCAGCATCACCAGATACTGCGGGTGGGTCAGGCCCATCGGCTCCAGCAGCGGCCGGTAGAGCGCGATGACGTTGCGCGAGGCCACCGCCAGGGCGAAGCACACCTGGCGCTCCAGGGCAAGCGGATCCTCGAGGTTGTCGGTCACGAGATCGAGTGTACACTGACGATTGGTACACCAACTATTGGCACACAAAGCGATTGGGTCTCGGGCATGTTCAAGCGGTCGCAGCGCACACCGAAAGATCGGTTCGGCGAGTTCTTCTTCAAGATCTTCGGCCCGGCGACCGTGGAGGGCGCCATCCAGGGCTGGCATCCCGAGGCCCGTGAGCAGTACAAGCAGCTTCGTGCCCGGCAGAAGGAGGCCGCCGCACGCCGCGCCGAGGGGCAGTCGTGACACGAATGGGTGCGTCCTGACGGCCACCCGCACCCGACCGTCGGCAGTCGAGTCGGCCCCGACGGAGGTGTCGCCGGCCGTGTGCCCGTCAATACGCTCGGTGGCATGACGTGCCCGATCTGCGCCTTTCCGGGCAACGACGCCGCCGCGATCCGGTGCGCGAACTGCGGCTTCCCGATGCGGCCCGCACCCCCCAACCCCGAGCCCGAGCCGGCCGTCGCCGCGCCTGAGCCGCGCCCGATCCCGGACGCCCACGGCCTACCGCCGCTGCCCCCGCCGCACGTCTCGTGGCCGCCGGTCGCCTGGTCGCCGTCCCAGGACGCCCGCGACGCCGCCGTGCCGGCCTCGTGGCCACCGATCTCCGGCCCACCGACCCCGGACCCACTGATCTCCGGCCCACCGATCTCCGGCTCGCCGGACTCAGGGCCGCCGTACGGCATGCCGGTCCCTGGGGCGCCGGTCTCCGGGCCGCCCGTCTCGCTGTCCCCGGCGCCGGGTCCGCCGCGCGGGCTCTACGCGGCGCCGCAGCGGTCCCGCGCCGGCGTCCCGCTGACCGTGATCGTCGCGGTGCTGGTGCTCGCCGGCGCCATCATCGCCGTTGTACGGATGACCGGCGGGACCCGCTTCACCCCCGCGTCCGCCGGATCGACCGCCGGCGCGGCCTGGCCGAAGATCCCCAGGCAGTCAACCGGCCAGTCAGCCAGCCAGTCAACCGGGCAGTCAACCGGGCAGCCGGCGAGCCAGGGTCAGCCGACGCAGGTCGCGGCGCCGGGCGCGGTGCCCGGCGACCCGCGGGCCCAGGCCGCCGCCGTCGACGCGGTGCTCGACGCCAGCGTCGCCAGCAGGACCAAGCTCAACGCCGCCATCGCCCGGGTCGACGACTGCACCGCCGTCGAGCAGGCGGTCGCCGACCTGCGCGCCGTCGGCACCGAGCGGCAGGCCCAGCTGGACGCCGTGGCCGCGGCCGACCTGTCCGCTCTCCCCGAGGGCGAGCAGCTCCGGGGCCTGCTCACCGACGCGCTGCGCTACTCCCTCGCCGCCGACCGCGGCTTCGTCCTGTGGGGCCAGGCCGTCCAGGCCGGCGGCTGCGACGGCGGCGGCGGGGCCGACTACCAGGCCGACTACCAGGCCGACTACCAGGAGGCGCAGCGCCAGTCGCGGCTGGCCGGCGACGCGAAGGCGCGGTTCCTCGTGGTGTGGAACCCGGTCGCCGCCCGTCACGGCCTGCCCGACCGCTCCTCGGCCGGCATCTGACGCCACCGGACCGGCAGGTCAAGGGCCAGGACGAGGGCCGGAAGGCGGCGGACCCTCGATAGCGTGCATCGACGTACTCGAAATCGTCGATGGGAGGGCGCGATGACACGCTTCAGGCGTGTGCTGGTGTCGATGGCAGTGCCGCTGCTCGGGCTGGTCGGGGCGGTGGTGGCCGGGAGCCCCGCGGCGGCCGCGACCGACATCCGCGACCAGCTCGAGGCGGCCCCGGGCGTGACCGTGCTGGAGGAGCAGCCGGTCGCCGCGCCGTACCGGTTCTTCGTCCTGAGCATCACCCAGCCGGTCGACCACCTGCGGCCGTCGGCGGGCACGTTCCAGCAGCGGTTCACGCTCCTGCACCGGGGCACCGACCGGCCGACGGTGCTGCACACGACCGGCTACAACGTCCCGGGGTACGCGTTCCGCTCCGAGCCCACCCGGCTCGTCGACGGCAACCAGATCTCCGTCGAGCAGCGGTACTTCACCCCGTCGCGGCCCGACCCGGCGGACTGGTCGAAGCTCACGATCTGGCAGGCCGCCACCGACCACCACCGTCTCGTCGCCGCGCTCAAGCCGATCTACTCGCAGAAGTGGATCTCGACGGGCGCCAGCAAGGGCGGCATGACCTCGATCTATCACCGTCGCTTCTACCCCAGTGACGTCGACGGCACCGTCGCCTACGTCGCGCCGCAGGACGTCAACAACGCCGAGGACTCGGCGTACGACCGGTTCTTCACCAAGGTGGGCACCGCGCAGTGCCGGGCCGCGCTCGACGCCGTGCAGGTCGAGGCGCTGCGCCGCCGCGCGGAGCTCGTCGCCCGCTACGAGGCGTGGGCCGCGGCCAACGCCCGCACGTTCACGGTCGTCGGCAGCGCCGACAGGGCGTTCGAGTTCATCGTGAACGGCACGACCTGGGCGTTCTGGCAGTACAGCCTGGAGAGCGACTGCGTCGACGTGCCGGCGCCGACCGCGTCCAGCGACGACATCTGGGCGTGGCTGGACGCCATCTACGGCATCGACTCCAACACGGACCAGGGCGTGAACCCCTACGTCCCGTACTACTTCCAGGCGGCCTACCAGCTGGGCTACCCGGACGTGTCGCTGCCGCACCTCGCCGGCCTCCAGCACTACCGGGGCCAGGACCGGGCGCAGTCCTACATCCCGCGCGACATCGTGCCGCGCTTCCAGCCCTTCGCGATGGACGACATCGACGTGTGGGTGAAGCTCTTCGGTCGGCGGCTGCTGTTCGTGTACGGCCAGAACGACCCCTGGGGCGCGGAGCCCTTCCGCCTCGGGCCGGGCACGAGGGATTCGCTGTCCTACACGGCGGCCGGCTACAACCACGGCTCGAACATCAGCCGCCTCACCCCGGCGGAGTCCGCGACCGCGACGGCGGCCGTGCAGCGCTGGGCGGGGGTGTCCGCCCCGGCGGCGCTCGCCCCGGCGGCCCCGTCCTACATCCCCTCCCTCGACGACCGCGATCCGGCACTGGACCGGCGGTTCAACCTCCGCTAGGAGACCGTGAGCCCGCCCCGTTACGGGGCGGGCTCATCCGAGCGGCGGCGGAGTGCGCCGGGCTTCTCCACGTCTGGAAGCCGGCTGGGGGTCGCCGCGCCGGCGGTCCGGTCCGGGTCAGGAAGCGGACGGGGCTGGAACGGCGGTCGTGGGGGCCGGGGCGGTGGACGCGGCCGGTGGGCCGGGTCGGCGGTTGCCGCCCTGGCCGGGGCCCTGTCCCGGGTTCTGGCCGGGGTTCTGGCCGGGCCGGACCCCGCGGCCGTTGCCTTCGCGGCCGCCGGGGCGGAATCCGTTGTCGCCGCGGTCGTTGCGGTCGATCTTGATCCGGTCGTCGCCGCGGTGGCCGTCGCCGAAGACCGCCACGCCGGCGGCGACGATGCCCCCGCCCAGGCAGCAGCCGAGCACCAGGCCGGCGGCGCCGACCAGCACAGGGACGCGGGACCTCCGCCAACGGCTGCCCGCCGGGTGGGTCCGGAGCGGGGCCGCGGGTGCCGCGTGGCCCGCGGGCGGCGGCTCCGCCGCCCAGACCGGCTCGCCCGGCGCGGGCTCGCGGGCAACGGCGGCGGCTGGGGCAGCGCCGGCGCCTGG